>CALRWE010000032.1:0-27322 GCA_943371745.1 Rhodoferax sp. OV413 | reverse complement strand
AAATCCTACGCGACCTGACAGGCCATGATGTGCGCCGCAAGGTGCGACAACACGCCGGGGATGGTGACTTGGAGGGCCTGCCATTTTGGAGCGTGGAGATTAAGCGCCATGCAACCGTGACGCCATTCAAGCTCTGGGAGTGGTGGGGTCAGGCCGTAGACCAAGCCCGTGCCAGCAAGTCGCTGCCGGTGCTGATCTACCGTGGAGACCGGGCAGAGTGGCGCTGTGTCTGGAATGCTGACCTTCACGCAAGCCCAATGCCGCAACCGCTTTGCAGCGACTACGAGGCCACACTGACCGCCGCGCCCGAGACGTGGTGGGCGCTGTGCAGGGACATGACCAACCGCCGCCCGTGATGGACAGCGCAAGGTTCAAAACCCCCTTAGCAGCAAATTGAAAGTAATCCGGACTTGCCGCCGAATGCACCCCCGAGGCGTCACCCTCAGGAGTACCTTGGGAAGTGGGGGTACCCCCCCCGTACCCCATCGCGGGTCCCCCTGGGGGTATTCCCAAACGGGTGATGCGAACCGCTTCCTAATATCAGTCAGTGCTTATATTTTTAGGTCAACAGTACACAAACAAAAGAGGACACCACCATGACCACCATCCCCCGAAGTCAAAACCACCTGGCAGAGCTCCTGGGTATCACCAAGTCAATTTGCAGCCGACACGCCGCAAAGGGTATGCCCACCGACACCCTGGAGGCCGCGCAAGCCTGGCGCCGCCTGAACCTCGACCCCGCCCGACGCAAAGGAAACAGGTTTGACCAGCACTATCAGGCGCCCCAGCGCAAACCTGCACCGCCAAGACTGCCTACACTGGCCGAGCAAGCCAGCGCCATGCTGACAGCCGCCAGCGCCATGCTGGAAACACACAAGCCCATCGATGCCCTGGTGCCGGGCCTGCGGGCCGCATTGCGGGCTGTGCCACCGCCTGAGCGTGATGACGTGGACTTACGTCTTGACGTGATGCGCCCGCTACTGGAGCACGTCTTGGTGCTGCTGCCAGAAGATCGGGACGCCAAGTGTGATGACGGTACGCCTGCATTCCCTGACGCCCTGACCGACGATGAGGCGCAACAAATGGGGGAGTTCTGGTATCAGGTGGCCGCAGGGGAAGTGATGGCGCCTTGAGCCGTTACGCGGTAACGACCAGCCCGGCAATGACCGGGTTTTTTTACGCCTGCCATTTTCGTGACTGTCACGAAACCTCGACCGGGTGGCTGGCGCTGGATTTCGGAAATCGTCTTACATCCGCCCTTACATCGCTCTGAAAAAGAAAAAGCGTACTATCAATTAAATAGCACGCTTTCCTTTACTGGCTTGGTGGGCCCCCCGTGAGTCGAACACGGCACCAACGGATTATGAGTCCGCTGCTCTAACCAAGCATGAGCTAGGGGCCCCTAATGGCTGTCGAGCGATTGTAAGGGTCTACTTGTGATGACTGAGCGCATTGCTGACCAATTTTGACGTGATGTCCACAATCTGGATCATCCGGTCGTAGGCCATCCGGGTTGGGCCGATGACGCCCAATGTGCCAACCACCTGACCATCCACCTCATAAGGAGCGCTGACAATGGACAGATCTTCAAACGGCACCACTTGGCTTTCACCGCCGATAAAAATGCGCACACCCTCCGCCTGCCCAGCGACATCCAGCAAGCGCATAAGTTGGGCTTTCTGCTCAAACAACTCAAAAGCCCGCCGCAAATGGCCCATGTCGTTGGAAAAATCACTCACTGCCAGGAGATTGCGCTCACCTGAAATCACCACTTCGTCCTGGGTCTCTGCGATGGCATCAGAGCTGACAGTCACGGCTGCTTGCATCAGGCTCGCAATTTCCGAGCGCAACGACTCCACCTCACGCTGCAATCGCTCCCGCACCTGCTCGATAGCCAACCCCACGTAATGGCTGTTCAGGTACCCGGCCGCCTCGACCAGCTGGGCCTGCGAATAATCGACCTCCGTGAAGATGACCCGGTTTTGCACATCTCCCTCGGGCGAAACGATGATCACCAACAACCGACGCTCCGACAGGCGCAAAAACTCGATGTGACGAAAAACCGAAGAGCGACGCGGTGAAATCACGACACCGACAAACTGAGACAGGTTCGAGAGCAGGTTGGCGGCGTTGGACAAAACTTTCTGCGGTTGATCCGGCGCCAACCGCTGCGAGGAAAACTGACCTTGACGAACAGTCAACATCGTGTCGACGAACAGGCGGTACCCGCGGGCAGTGGGAATACGACCTGCAGACGTATGTGGACTGGCAATCAAGCCCAATTCCTCCAGGTCAGACATCACGTTGCGGATGGTGGCAGGCGACAAGTCCAGACCGGATGCTTTCGAAAGCGTACGGGAGCCCACCGGCTGCCCATCAGCGATATAACGCTCAACCAGCGCTTTCAACAACAACTTGGCACGATCATCGAGCATTCCATCATTTTAGTGATGTAATTTGCAAATGAAACCTAAATTCCGGCATGTTGCCTTGATTGGCAAATACCAGGCAACGACATCTTGCGCGGGTGGGGCGTTGTCGCGCAAGGCACTGGAAGAAATTGCGCATTTTTTGCATGCCCAAGGCTGTGACGTGGTTTTCGAGCATGACACTGCTCGAAATATGGGGATTTTTGGTTACCCCATGTTGAAAGTCTCTGAAATTGGAGCGCAATGTGACCTGTGTCTGGTGGTCGGCGGCGATGGAACCATGCTGGGCATTGGTCGCCAGCTGGCCCATTTCGGCGTACCGTTGATTGGCATCAATCAAGGAAGGCTGGGGTTCATCACCGACATTCCATTCAATGGCTTTGCGTCCACACTGGCACCCATGCTGCGAGGTGAATTTGAGGAGGATCACCGCAGCCTGATGCAAGGCAAGGTGATGCGCGACGGCGTCAGTGTCTTTGACGCCTTGGCCATGAATGATGTGGTGGTGAATCGGGGTGCAACGGCAGGCATGGTGGAACTGCGGGTGGAAGTCGATGGCCATTTTGTCGCCAACCAGCGCGCTGACGGCATGATCATCGCGACCCCGACAGGGTCTACTGCTTATGCTCTGTCAGCCGGAGGCCCTTTGCTGCACCCCTCCATTCCGGGCTGGGTTCTGGTGCCCATTGCACCCCATACCTTGTCGAACCGGCCTATTGTCCTTGCCAACGTGGCAGAGATCGCCATTGAGATAGTCTCCGGCAGGGATGTCAGCGCCAATTTCGACATGCAATCGCTGGCATCCTTGCTGCATGGTGACAGGATTGTGGTGACACGCTCAAAACATCATGTTCGGTTTTTGCATCCAAGGGGTTGGTCCTACTTTGACACTCTGCGCGAAAAACTGCATTGGAATGAAGGGGTGGCTTGACTGTGAGCTTGAAACGTATTGTTCTGCGGGATTTTGTCATCATCAGTGAACTCGATCTCGATCTATCCAAGGGCTTCACGGTGCTCACCGGGGAAACCGGTGCAGGAAAATCGATACTGATTGACGCCCTGCAACTTGTCACAGGCGGTAGGGCTGATGTCGGACTGATCCGCGAGGGCACGAGCCGAACTGACATTAGCGCAGAGTTTGACGCCACAACTGCGTTGACAACCTGGCTTGATGACGCGGGGTTCGAATTGAGTGATCACCTCATGCTGCGACGCACTATCGACACCCACGGCAAGAGCCGTGCGTGGATCAATGGCAGTCCTGCCACGGCCACCCAGCTCAGGGAAGTGGGCGAGCAATTGATCGATATCCACGGCCAGCACGCTTGGCAGAGCCTGACCCACCCGGACGCGGTCAAAGGCCTGCTTGATGCCTATGCGCAGGTTTCATCTGCCGTGCTGGAATCGCTTTGGCAGCGCTGGCGACAGGCCCAACTCGACTTGGAGCGCGCCCACACGGCTCAGGAATCACTTGAAAGTGAGCGGGAAAGGCTGGCTTGGCAAATTGGTGAGGTGGAAAAGCTGGCGCCATTGGCCGATGAGTGGGATGCCCTCAACGCCGAGCATGGGCGCTTGTCGAACGCCCAGGCCCTCATGGATGCAGCCCAGAGCGCAGCTCAGACTCTGGACGATGAAGATCGCAGTGCACTCGCCGCGATTCACAGCGCCAGCCAACTACTGGGTCAGTATGGCCACGTAGAGCCGCACTTCAGAGACTTCGCCGAGGCTTTGACCTCGAGTCTGGCCCAGGTTGAAGACACAATCCATTCACTGCGCGCTTACCTGCGAAAGGCAGAACTTGACCCTCAGCGCCTTGGTGAGCTGGACAGCCGTTTGGCGATGTGGATCGCACTGGCCCGACGCTACAAAAGGGCACCTGAAGAGCTGCCCAATTTGCTGTCGGCCTGGAGACTGGAGCAAGAGAGACTGAATGAAACCAGCGATTTGAAGAAGCTTGAAGCATCCTGTGAAGCTGCACTGGCTGCCTACCTGAAGGAAGCGCATGTGCTGTCTGAAGCGCGGCGAACCGCAGCACCCCAATTGGCCAAAGCCATTACGCTCTCGATGCAGGGGCTGGGTATGCAAGGTGGTCAATTTGAAGTTTTTTTGCAAAAGTCAGCGCAGCCCCAGCAAAGCGGGCTTGAAGATGTCGTTTTTTTGGTTGCCGGGCACGCTGGCAGCTCTCCCCGTCCGGTCAGCAAGGTGGCCTCAGGGGGGGAACTCTCCCGGATTGCGCTGGCTATCGCGGTCACCACCAGCCAGCTCGGCAAGGCACAAACGCTGATATTTGACGAAGTCGACGCGGGCGTCGGTGGCACCGTTGCCGACACGGTGGGTCGTTTGATGAAGCGATTGGGTCTTGACCGCCAAGTGTTGACGGTCACCCATTTGCCGCAGGTGGCTGCCTGCGCTGATCAGCATTTGGTTGTAGCCAAACAATTTCATCAAAACGCCACGATAAGCTCTGTGAATCTGGTGCAGGGGGAGGGTCGAGTGACTGAAGTGGCGCGAATGTTGGGCGGAGAGCGTTTATCCGACACCACGCTTGCCCACGCCCGGGAAATGCTGGAAGCGAGACAGTAGACCCATGGCAAACAGACGCCTTGATTTACAAATCATCCTGATCACGGGCATGTCTGGTTCTGGCAAGTCGGTGGCGCTTCACGCCCTTGAAGATGCCGGCTTTTTCTGTGTGGACAACCTGCCACCAGAGCTTCTCTTGCCTTTTATCGCACTCCAGATAAAACAAAAAACAACAAGAGTTGCCATCGCGATCGATGTGCGCACCGCGTCATCGCTTCCCTTGGTTCCTCAGCAACTCAACACCCTGGAACAGCAAGGTACTGCGGTCAAGTCCCTTTTTTTGGATGCTACAACAGGCACGCTGGTCAGACGTTTCTCGGAAACAAGGCGCCGACACCCGCTCTCCCAATCGGCATCACCACAAGCGGCTCCGGACCACCGGCGTGCGTTGGTAGAAGCGATCGAGCTGGAGCGGCAACTTCTGGCGGGACTGCGTCAGCAGGCCTATATTATTGACACCAGCATGATCCGCCCCTCACAGCTTCAGGGCTACGTGAAATCGCTTATTTCCGTTCAAGGACAACAGTTGACGTTGGTTTTTGAGTCATTCGCCTTCAAACGTGGCATTCCAGGAGAGGCAGATTTTGTTTTTGACGTTCGCATGCTGCCCAACCCGCACTACGAACCAGAACTTCGGAAATTGACTGGACAGGACGCGCCGGTAGCAGCCTTTCTTCAGGACCAACCGGACGTCATGGAGATGCAGGAACACATCCAGAGGTTTTTGAATCGCTGGCTTGATGCTTTTGCCAGGGATCACCGAAGTTATGTCACTGTGGCCATTGGCTGTACCGGTGGTCAGCACCGCTCTGTGTATCTCGTTGAGAAACTTGTGGCGGTTTTTGGTGACAAATGGGTGACATTGAAGCGCCACCGGGAACTTGATGGTCAACCTGTCAACCCTGAATCAGCAGCTTCCTGATGGGCGCAGGCAAACCTAGCCCGGGCCACTGATCAGCTGCCACCCACAGGCCCGCAGGACCGGCCAATTCCTGGCTCTCCAGGGTCACCCGCACTGGGTGCAGGAACAAGTCCTTGTGGGTCAAAACGTGGCTGATTGCAGGCATATCTTCCAGTGCTGAGCGGATGGCAGTCGGCAGGTTCTCCACCAAAGTCTCACGATCATCAAACAATGGAAAACAATAGAGCCCGCCCCACACTCCAGGAGCTGGTCGTTTCAGAAGGAAAACCGAGGCATCCGGGGTCTGCGCCCAGAGCAGCCAGATCGACTGAGAACTTCGCTTGACCTTGCGACTCTTGACCGGGTAGCGATCAGGCTGGCCCAGACGGCGGGCAACGCAGACGCCAGCGAGCGGGCAAAGGGTGCAACTGGGTTTTTTGGACGTGCAGACGGTGGCGCCCAGGTCCATCACCCCTTGGGTATAGCGTGGCATGGCGTATTGAAGATTGACTGTCGGGAGCAATTGCCCAGCCTCATCCCAGAGCCGACGCTCATTGGCCGCAAGGGCCAGGTCAGAGTCATAACCCAGTACACGGGTGAGTACCCGTTTCACATTGCCATCCAGGATCGCCACCCGCTCACCAAAACACAGTGATGCAATGGCAGCCGCGGTCGAGCGACCGATTCCTGGCAAAGTTTGAAGCGCCATCGCTGTTTGCGGAAATACCCCACCATGCAAACCCATCACATCAAGGGCACAGCGGTGCAGATTGCGGGCGCGGCTGTAATAGCCCAAGCCGCTCCACAGACCCAGCACATCGTCAAGCGGAGCCTGCGCGAGCGAGCCAACTTCAGGGAAGCGGGTAAGAAATCGGGGGAAGTAGTCGAGTACGGTGGACACCTGGGTCTGCTGAAGCATGATTTCCGACAACCAGACGCGATACGGGTCACGGGTGTTTTGCCAGGGCAGATCATTTCGTCCGTGAACTTTTTGCCAAGTAACCACCTGCGTGGCGAAGTCGCTCATTGCCAACACACTCTTTTCGCCCTTCAAGCGCGCTCCAACTCTGGCACGGTATCAGCCGCAACGGAAATGGGCGCAGTCACCAGGTATTCGGTCAGCTCTGTGAGCTTGGCATCGAGTTGGTTCAGGGTATCGTTCTGCATCTGAAGTTCTCCAATGCGGTCATCGAGGCCACCCGCAGCTTGTTGAATCCTGTCGATCGCCTCCAGGCGCCGTCCAAAATTTCGACGGCGCTCTCGCAATTGGGCGTCCAGCTGAGCAGCTGCCGACTTGCTCCACAACTCGATATCTACCAACGCCGTCTCATGGATGACCCGAACCCGGGTCGCCAATGCACGCACCAGTCGATCGGAAAACTCCAAGTGCGCCAGTCTGAAAATATTGCCAACCCCGAGGTAGTGCAGATGGCTTTGCTCCATCAAATCAAGGTCGTTCAGATAACCCGCCATGGAAGGCTCTCCCGCGGCTTGCAATGAAAATCCATGCTCGGAGTTCAGCTGGCGGAACGTAGCCGCCAGCATGCACTGGATTTCTGCGCTGGTCGATTGAACTTTTTTCAGGTTTGCACGCAGGCGATCAAAAGTTTCGCCATAGGCTCGTTTGACGCCCAGTTTGAGGCCTTTTTGCTGCAGAACCTGGGTCAACTCAACCATTTCCTTCTTCAAGGCCACCGGTCCGAGAAGACTGAACAATTCGCGAAGCAGCTTCAAATGGACTGAACGGACCGCGTGAATTTTGACGCCACCGACATCAAATTCGACTTGCTCCTGCGCAATCCGGGAGCGCATATTTCTGATCACTGCAGAGTTCTTGCCCCGCAGACCCTTCATCTCCATCATTTGCTCCGTCAGGTCACGTCGGCGAATGCGTATCACCCTGCCAGTTTCAGTTCGCAAATCCGCAATTCCGCTGGCGACTGCCGAGCCCAACGTCTTCTGACGCTGGCCCATGATGCCATTTGCCAGCGCATCCTCCAGTTCCGGGAGGCAGCTCAAGGCCAGCAGCGCCGGATCACCGGTCACTTTAGCTACCAAGCCTTTCTGGGCCGAGACAGGAATGATCTGATGACGTCCAATGCCCAGTATTTCAGCAGTCGACGCGCGTTGTCGCTCAATCTGCTGGTCGATCTGATCGGAGGAGCTCAGGGCATCCCATAAAGTGTCAATTTTGTTGAGAACAACCAGCCGGGTGCTTGGATTGGTCGATCCATCTGAAAGATGCTCGCGCCAGATGGAGAGGTCAGATTTGGTAACCCCCGTGTCGGCACCCAAAAGAAAGACCACTGCGTGCGCCTGAGGAATCAAACTCACCGTCAGTTCCGGCTCCGCGCCTATTGCGTTGAGACCCGGGGTGTCGAGTATCACCAACCCCTGCTTCAGCAGCGGGTGGGCGATGTTGATCAATGCGTGACGCCACCTGGGCACCTCCAACAAGCCTTGTGCGTCGGCAATGGGATTTGCTTCAGGCGCATCCCGCTGCCACAAACCAAGCGCTGAGGCTTCTGCCTCGGTCACGCGGCGTGTTTCAGCTACTTTTTCAAGCGCGGTAGACAATTGCTTGGGATCATTCACGTCGAGGTCAATGCGATTCCACTTCTCGGGCGCCATGCGCCATTCCATCAGGGACTGGGGCAACAAACGCGTTTCAATGGGCAACAGTCGCAAACATGGAGGGACATCTGCGTCGTACCCCATCTCGGTAGGGCACATGGTGGTTCGTCCGGCGCTGGCGGGCATGATGCGGCGACCGTAACCAGCAAAAAAAATGGCGTTGATCAGCTCCGACTTGCCCCGGGAAAACTCCGCGACAAAAGCGACCATGACCTTGTCGGAACGGACCCGTCCCTCCAGGCGGCGCAAGCGCTCTTCCACTGCAGCATCCAAAAGCTCGTGGTCTTTCATCCACTCGGCCAACAGTTTCAAACGCAGGGCAAATGCACGGCGCCATGCACCATGTTGATCAAATTTTTCGTTGAATGAAGTTCCCAAATAACCTCCGAGCAATCGGATCCGTATAGTATCGCTTCACGCCTCTGCAACTAGGCTTTTTGACACTGGGGGCAGTAGAACGTCGATCGCTGTCCCTGTCTCATTGCCTTGATCGGAGACTGGCATACCCGGCAGGCTTGCCCTTCCCGACCGTACACCATGGCGTCCAACTGAAAGTGTCCGCTTTCGCCGGTTGCACTGGAAAAATCCCTCAGCGTGCTGCCCCCCTTGACCACTGCGTTTGCCAACACAGCCCGGATGGCTGCATGAAGTTTCGCAACCCGCGGCCGACTCAGGCGCGCAGCGCTCACCGTTGGACTGATCCCCGCCATGAACAAGGACTCGGACGCGTAAATATTGCCCACCCCCACGACGACGTTTCCCGCCAGCAATACCTGCTTGATTGCCGCTCGCCGCAACTTCAACTGATCCTGAAATTGCCCGAGGTGAAACTGATCGCTTAGAGGCTCCATACCGAGTTTCCCAAGAAGTTTCCGGGCTTCTGGCGCATCCTCACTCCTTGCAAAAACGACAGCCCCAAATCGCCGTGGATCATGCAGCCTGAGTGTTCCCTGGCTGGTCACCAGCTCGAAATGGTCATGAACGCCCGAAGGCGGCAACTGCCGGGCGAAGCTCACACTGCCGGACATTCCCAGATGCACCAACAGTAAGCCTTGGTCAAGATCGACCAGCAGATACTTCCCGCGCCGACGCACCCCCAGAACGAAGCGTCCCAGCAGATGATCGCAGTCACAACCCAGGGGCCAACGCAGCGCTTTGCCAAGTGAGGCAGACAGCACCCTGGCGCCCGCAATGCGGTGGGCAAAACTCAAACGCGTAACTTCAACTTCGGGCAATTCAGGCATGGTCGGGTAGGTTTTCTCGCATGGATTATTATGATCCGATGTTACGTACCTACCGCCTTTCGCTAATCGTCGCACTTTTTTGCGTACTGACCGCAAATGCTCAAAACGTGGACGACAAAAGCTCGAATCCCGCCCCATCAAGCTTGGACAGCCAACTCTTTTATCAGCTGCTTCTGGGGGAACTCAATACCCGGACAGGGGATCCAGGGGCTGGATACTCGCTCATACTGGATGCAGCGAGGAAGACCCGAGATGCTGGTTTGTATCAGCGAGCGGTTGCCATTGCGCTGCAGGCGCGTTCGGGCGACTCTGCATTGCTGGCTGCCCGCGCATGGCAACAAGCTATACCCGAGTCGAAAGAGGCCAATCGCTTCATTTTGCAGATCCTGATCGGGTTGAACCGAATCCCTGAGGCACTGGAACCCCTCAAAAGAGAAATTGCGGCGACCAGTCCCAAAGACAGGCCCTTGATGGTGTCGGCCGTCCCGCGCCTTCTGGCCAGAGCCTCAAACAAGAAGCAGGCGGCCGAAATGGTCGAACAGGCACTCCAACGGTATCTCGCCGAGCCAACTGTGGGCGTTGAGGCTTGGACAGCGATTGGGCGCATGCGTGCCGATGCAGGTGACGTGAGCGGCGCACTCACCGCAGCCCGTCGGGCGCAGACCCTTGACGCCCATGCAGAAGGACCGATTCGGCTGGCGCTGTCCGTGATGGGCCCTGGCGCACCCCAGGCCGAACTTATCGTCAGAAAGTACCTTGAGGAAAAGCAGCGGACGCCCTTGAGAATGGCCTACGCGCGTGCCTTGCTGGGCGAGAAACGCTATGCGGATGCAGCAATTCAATTGCAGGCGGTTACGGATGAGAAACCGGATGAGCTGGAGGCATGGCTTCTGCGGGGCGCCCTTGAGCTTCAGGACGAAAAGCCATTGGCCGCCGAGCGCTCTTTCAAGCGCTACCTGGACCTCTCCTCCCGAGACAAAACTCAGGACACTTTGGCGCAGGAGCCCGACAGAGGGCGGATCCAAGCCCTGCTGTCCTTGTCACAGATTGCAGAACAAAGGCAAGATTTTGCAGCCGCAGAAGATTGGCTCCAGCGCATTGATCGTCCTGAAGACAAGGCCACGGTGCAGCTGAGGAGGGCCAGTCTGCTCGCGCGCCAGGGCAGGATTCAAGAGGCACTCCAATTGATCCGAAACCAGCCGGCGAACTCTCCCGCGGAGGCCCGGGCGAAAGTCATGGCGGAAGCTCAGCTGTTGCGCGACAGCAAACAATTCAATGAAGCCTACAAGCTGCTGTCAGAGGCCAATGAACGCAATGCGGAGGACCTTGACCTGGCCTACGACTTGGCCATGGTTGCGGAGAAATTAGGCAATATCGCTGAGATGGAGCGCTTGTTGCGCCTGGTCATTTCGAGCAAGCCGGACTACCACCACGCCTACAACGCACTGGGTTACTCACTTGCTGAACGGAATATGCGCCTACCGGAAGCCAGGGAACTTGTGCTGAAAGCGCTCGACCTCGCTCCTGGAGACCCATTCATCATGGACAGCCTGGGTTGGGTTGAGTTCCGCAGCGGCAACCTCGAAGAAGCCCGGCGTATTTTGCAAAGCGCATTCGAAGCCAAACCCGATGCCGAGATCGCGGCCCACCTGGGCGAGGTCCTGTGGGCGATGGATCGAAAAAGCCAAGCCATGACCATCTGGAGAGAGGGAAAAAAACTGAATGCACAAAATGAAACTCTCCAGGAAACACTCAAGCGTTTGGGTGTCAGGCCGTGAGAGCTTGGGCGAGAACCATCTTGGCGTCGGTTCTTTTTTTGAATTTTCTCATGGCAGGCTGCGCCGTCCCTCCAAAAAAAGAAATAGCGTACCGGCAAGATGCTTCGACGTGGCGTGGCCGCCTTGCCGTCCGTGTGGAAAATGCTCAACCCCAGTCTTTCTCAGCGAGCTTTGAACTCACAGGGAGCGCTGTCGCCGGGGAAATGACATTGTTTAATCCACTGGGCGGCACTGCCGCAGTCCTCACATGGGATGCCCAAGCAGCCACCATGCGAGTGAATGGCGATGTTCAACATCACCCGTCGCTCAATGCACTGATCAGCAGGGCCATCGGAACCGAGATTCCTGTGGGCGCACTGTTTGGCTGGCTGGCAGGAGAACTCGCCGTCGCGGAGGGTTGGAATCCGGATCTGTCTCAACACGCCAATGGACGCATCTTGGCAAAACGCACGAGCCCCGCTCCGCCTGTCGAACTCCGCCTTGTGCTTGAAAATGAGTGATCTGGGCTAATTTCAGTTACCTCCAGCTCCAACCGGCCCACCATGAAATCGCTGTACGATATTTGCGCACCTGCCAAGCTCAACCTCTTTTTGCACATCACTGGCCGCAGGAGCGACGGCTACCACCTGCTCCAATCTGTTTTCATGCTGGTGGACTGGTGCGACACGCTGCACTTTGACCTTCGCGCGGACGGTGGCATAAGCCGGGAGGACCTGAATCACCCGTTGCCCGCAGACGATCTGATCATGCGGGCTGCCCGCGCTCTGAAGAACGTCAGCGGCACCATCTTGGGTGCGCACATCGGCATCGAAAAACGCATCCCGGCTCAAGCCGGAATGGGCGGCGGATCGTCGGATGCCGCCTCGACCCTGCTGGCTCTGAACCGCTTGTGGAAGCTTGCCTTCCCGTTGGACAAGTTGGCAAAAATTGGTCTTCAACTGGGTGCGGATGTGCCTTTTTTTCTGTCAGGTCAAAATGCCTGGGTTGAAGGCATTGGTGAAAAGATAACGCCGATAGAGCTGCCGTCATCCCGCTTTCTGATTGTCAAGCCCGTCGAGGGATTGGAAACAAAATTGATTTTCTTGGATCCCGATCTAAAAAGAGACAGCCAAACAGCTATAATTTCAGGCTTCGCTGCAAATATTTTTGGCTACGGTCGAAACGACTTGCAGAGCGTCGCAGAGAAACTCTGCCCTAGCGTGACACAAGCCCTTCAATGGCTTGCGGAACGAGGGTTAAGTGGAAGAATGACAGGCTCTGGAAGTGCAGTATTTGCAGAAGCGTTGCAGGATGTTGATTTGATGCATGTACCAAGCAAATTTCAGATCAGGTTATGCAACAATTTGATTGTCCATCCCTTGAAAGGTTGGGCAACCAGGGATAGTTTTTCGGCTGGCAGCAATTGCTGCTAGCCCGCGTAGGGGAGTCGCCAAGTTGGTTAAGGCACTGGATTTTGATTCCAGCATGCGAAGGTTCGAGTCCTTCTTCCCCTGCCAAGTTTCAAGTTGTACGCATCACCCGCTGATCGTACTAACGCACATCACACTCAATTGCTGGAATACTCATGCAGGCTCCTCAACCCCCTGATTTCATGGTTTTTACCGGCAATGCCAATCCGGGTATGGCCGCCGAGATCGCCAGTCACCTCGGCATCAGATTGGGTGCTGCGACGGTAGGTCGCTTTTCGGATGGCGAAGTAACCGTCGAAATCAATCAAAATGTCCGAGCCCGCGACGTCTTCGTGGTGCAATCAACCTGTGCCCCGACCAATGAAAACCTGATGGAACTGCTCATCATGGTGGACGCGCTCAAGCGAGCTTCGGCCGAACGCATCAGCGCAGTGATTCCTTATTTCGGTTACGCACGCCAAGACCGTCGCCCCCGCTCCAGCCGCGTACCCATAACGGCCAAAGTTGTCGCGAATATGCTGCAAGCCGTGGGCGTCAACCGTGTGCTGACCATGGATCTCCATGCAGATCAGATCCAGGGCTTCTTTGACATTCCGGTTGACAATATTTATGCATCGCCCGTACTGCTGGGTGATTTGAGGCAAAAAAACTACGAGGACCTGATCGTGGTGTCGCCTGATGTGGGTGGCGTGGTTCGTGCGCGGGCACTGGCCAAACAACTCAATTGCGATCTCGCCATCATTGACAAGCGCCGCCCTAAAGCCAATGTCAGCGAAGTAATGCATGTCATTGGTGAGATTGACGGACGCAATTGCGTCATCATGGATGACATGATTGACACCGCTGGCACCTTGGTCAAGGCCGCTGAGGTACTGAAAGAGCGGGGCGCGAAGAAGGTCTATGCCTATTGCACACACCCCATCTTCTCAGGCCCAGCCATCGAACGGATCACCAATGGCAGCGCGCTGGACGAAGTCGTGGTGACCAATACCATCCCGTTGAGCCAGGCGGCATCTGCCTGCCAGAAGATTCGACAACTGTCCGTGGCACCACTGATTGCTGAAACGATCCAGCGCATTGCCAAGGGCGAGTCTGTCATGAGTTTGTTCTCGGACCAGGAAAACCTTTTCTAGTCCGGACAAAAGTGGACTTTCGCTGGTGCAAGCCGGCGATGCAAGTCTTTTTTCAATCGGAGTCACACTGGTCGCGGTGGGCTCATCAAGGAGTAAGTTATGAAATTTGTCGCTTTTGAGCGCGCCAAGCAGGGCACGGGTGCGAGCCGCCGTCTCCGCATCACCGGTCGCACGCCCGGTATCATTTATGGTGGATCCGCTGAACCCAAGCAGATCGAAGTTGACCACAATGCGCTGTGGCATGCCCTGAAAAAAGAGGCGTTCCACGCCACTGTGCTGGACATGGAGCTTGACGGCACGGACCACAAGGTTTTGTTGCGCGACGTGCAGATGCACCCCTTCAAGCAGCTCGTCCTGCACATTGATTTCCAGCGCGTTGACGCAACTACCAAACTGCACATGAAGGTGCCCTTGCACTACAGCGGCGACGAGAATTCGCCCGCAATCAAGACGGAGAACTGCATTGCAAACCATGTGGTCACCGAGATTGAAGTGTTGTGCCTGCCGTCTGACCTGCCTGAATTCATTGCTGTGGATTTGAGCGGCCTGAAAAAGGGTTCATCGCTGCACTTGGCCGATCTGGTGTTGCCAAAGGGCGTGACGGCTGTGAAACGCGGCACGAACAACCCCGTGCTGGTGTCTGTTGTGGCTGTGGCCGCACCAGAGGCGCCAGCTGCCGATGCCGCTCCCGCTGCGGCCGGCAAAGGTGGAAAAGGCGCCCCAGCCGCCAAGGCACCCGCTGCCAAGAAAAAATAATCTGAACTGAAGCTCAGATCCCATGGCTCACTTCGGTGAGCCATTTTTGTTTATGCACTTGACCTGATAATTTGAGCATGATCAAACTCTTTGTGGGCTTGGGCAATCCTGGGCCCGAGTACGAATTCACCCGCCATAACGCCGGATTTTGGTGGATCGATGCAGTGGCAGAAGCACTCAAAACCAAGCTCGTCATGGACAAGTCCTACCACGGCCTGGTCGGCAGAACGTCCATCCATGGCCAAACCGTCTGGCTGCTCGAGCCACAAACCTTCATGAATTTGTCGGGTAAGTCGGTCGCCGCTTTGGCGCGTTTTTTCAAAATTGCACCGCAAGAAATCCTGGTCGCCCATGATGAGCTGGACATGGCACCCGGCGAAGGCAAACTGAAGCTCGGCGGAAGCCATGCGGGTCACAACGGGCTGCGTGATATCCATGCCCAACTGGGCACACCGGAGTATTGGCGTTTGAAGCTGGGGGTGGGCCACCCGGGGATCAAGTCGGAAGTGGTTCACTGGGTGCTCAAAAAGCCATCTTTGGACCACCGCATTGCGATTGACCAAAGCATTGCACGCGCCCTCACCGCCCTGCCCCACATGCTTGCGGGCGAGATGGAAAAAGCCACGATGCTGGTCAACACCAGCAAACCAGCTCGACCCAAACCACCGCGGCCTGAGCCCGCTGCACCCTGAAAGCAGACCTGGCCGATCCATTTGAACGAAGAACACATCCTGCACCACGCAAACACCATTGCTATTATTTTGATATGTACAACCCGTTTATAAATGCTGACTAGAGACCGAATCGTCTGTGAATTTGGCGAACGTGACAGCGCCGGGCTTGACCCGGCGGTGTGACTATCCATGCCGCAGAGCCGCATTCCGTGGATCAAGATGATAGGCGTGCCGACCAAGAAGACCACACCGGAAAAGCCGTGAAATCCGGAAGGTGTCAGCTGCTCAGGAGCGCACTCAGACTTGCTTTATTTCCTGTTGCAGACGGCGGTATTTTTGCCAGAGTGTTTCCCTGTCCTCTATGTGCTGGGGGTTGACGGGGATGCAGGCAACCGGGCACACCTCAACGCACTGGGGCTCGTCAAAGTGACCGACGCATTCGGTGCATTTGCCAGGGTCTATTTCGTAGATCTCCGCCCCCAGATAGATGGCCTCGTTTGGGCACTCGGGCTCGCACACATCGCAGTTAATGCATTCATCGGTGATGATCAAAGCCATGGCTTACCATCTCCGCCATGTTCAGAATAATTGGGTGGACGCAACATCAGCTAATTATCGGCGTTCCCATTGACTGCCAACACAACACCCTACTGACGTCATGCCAACACGAGCCCTCCAAAATCCCGCTGTAAAACGGCATGACCGAGCGACCTGAGTACCGCCATGGTTCTGTTTCTTTTCAAACGCCTGGCCACGCTTTTGGCCACACTGGTCGTGGCTTCGATGGTGATTTTCCTGGTGCTGGAAATACTGCCGGGAGATGCTGCCCAGGTCATGATGGGCCCGGACGCCTCGCCAGAAGCAGTCCAGGCCCTGGCCACCCAACTGGGTCTGGACCGGCCGCCTTTGGCCCGCTACGGACGGTGGTTGGCTGGCATGCTGACAGGTGACCTCGGGGACAGTTACGCTTACAGCAGCCCCGTTTTGTCACTGGTGCTGGAACGCATGGCTGTGACCGTCCCTCTGGCCATCATGGCCATGCTCCTGACAACCGCGCTGGCACTGACTGTGGGTATCTATGCCGCTTCACGGCACAACCGCTTCGGCGACGTGGGACTGATGGGCCTCACCCAGGTTGGCATTGCGGTGCCCAATTTCTGGTTCGCCATTCTGCTGATTTTGTTGTTTTCGGTTCATCTCAACTGGTTTTCAGCGGGCGGATTTCCGGGTTGGGATGAGGGGGCTGCACAGGCCCTCAAAGCACTGCTGCTGCCGGCCATCTCGCTGGCCGTGGTGCAGGCGGCCATTCTGGCCCGCATCACCCGCTCGGCAGTGCTTGATGTCCTGAGAGAAGATTTTGTGCGCACAGCCCGCGCCAAGGGCTTGTCGCAACGGGCCACCTTGTGGGGTCATGTGCTGCGCAATGCCATGATTCCGGTGATTACGGTCATGGGCCTCCAGTTTGCCAACTTGCTGGCAGGCACCATCGTGGTGGAAAACGTGTTCTATCTGCCCGGGCTGGGCCGGCTGGTCTTTCAATCCATTGCCAACCGAGACCTCATCGTCGTGCGCAACTGCGTCATGCTGCTGGCGGCCATGGTGATCGTGGTCAACTTCTGTGTTGACGTGCTGTATGCCGTGATTGATCCGCGTGTCAAGGCGAGCGACATATGAGCGCCTTTAAAACAGTCCCCGGCAGGCCGCGAGTGTCCTTCATGTCCCGGGCCTGGTCGCATCGCAGCTTTGTCATCGGCGCGTGCCTCACGCTGCTGTTGATCCTCGCCGCCGCTGTGTCTCTGGTCTGGACCCCTTGGTCGCCTTATGAAATCGACATGACGCTCAAGCTGCGCCAGCCCGATGCCCAGCACTGGCTGGGGACCGATCCATTCGGCCGGGATGTCGCGTCTTTGTTGCTGGTGGGGGCGCGTAACTCGATTCTGGTGGGTGTGATTGCCGTCAGCATCGGGCTTCTGGTGGGCACGGCCCTGGGTCTGCTAGCCGCGGCGCGACGCGGTTGGACGGAGGAATTGATCATGCGCACCGCTGACTTCACGTTTGCCTTTCCCGCGATCTTGTCTGCCATCATGCTGACAGCGGTGTTTGGTGCAGGCATCGTCAATGCCATCATCGCCATTGGTATTTTCAACATTCCCACCTTTGCCCGCATCACCCGGGCCAGCGCCAACGCGGTATGGTCGCGCGAATTCGTGCTGGCGGCACGCGCCTGTGGCAAAGGGCCCTGGCGCATCACGTTCGACCACGTTCTTCCCAACATCCTGTCCATTCTGATCGTCCAGGCCACCATTCAGTTTGCGCTGGCCATCCTGGCCGAGGCGGCGCTCTCTTACCTGGGGCTGGGCACCCAGCCGCCTCAACCCTCCTGGGGCCGCATGCTGGCGGAGGCGCAAACGCTGCTGTTCCAGGCACCTCTTCTGGCCGTGTTTCCGGGTGTGGCCATTGCCATGGCGGTACTGGGACTCAACCTCCTGGGTGACGGCCTGCGTGATCTGATGGACCCCCGACTGGCTAGAGAGCGATAAATGTCCCTGCTTGATGTTCGAAATTTAAATGTCCGTCTGCCCACCCAGCGTGGCCCGGCCAACGCCGTGTCCGGGGTGAGCTTCTCGCTGGAGCGCGGTGAAACCTTGGGCCTGATTGGCGAGTCCGGCTGTGGCAAATCCATCACCGCCATGACGCTCATGGGCCTGCTGCCCGAGCGGGCCGAAGTCTCGGGCAGCATCCGCTTTGACCAGCAAGAACTCGTTGGCCTCAATGACGCTGCACTGCGGCACCTTCGTGGCAACCGCATCGGCATGATCTTTCAGGAACCCATGACGGCACTGAATCCGGTTCACACCATTGGCCATCAGGTGGCTGAGCCACTGCGCTTGCACCGGGGTGCAACTGCCCGGGCGGCTCGCCAGCAGGCGATTGCCCTGCTGGACCGCGTCGGCATTCCCGACGCCACGCGACGATTTGATGCCTATCCCCACCAATTCTCGGGCGGGCAACGCCAACGCATCACCATCGCCATGGCGCTGGCTTGCGGGCCTGACATGCTGATTGCAGACGAGCCAACCACCGCGCTGGACGTCACGATTCAGGGGCAGATTCTCGACCTGATCAGCGACCTTGTTCAAGAGCGCGGCATGGCGCTGCTGCTCATCTCGCACGACCTGGGTGTGATTGCCCAGAACGTGTCACGCATGATGGTCATGTACGGCGGAACCGTGGTGGAAAGTGGACCCACAAAAGCCGTATTTTCCCGGCTGGCCCACCCCTATACCCGCGGCCTGTTCAGTGCACGCCCCCAGCTGGGCTCGGCCCGGGGGACGCGGCTCAGCACGATCGTGGGCAGCGTACCGGAGTTGGTTGACCTGCCGCCCGGTTGCCCCTTCTTTGACCGCTGCACCATGGCTATTGCCGACTGCGCCCGCACCCGCCTCGGGCCAACCGAACTGGGCGACGGTCATCAGGCCAGCTGCCTGCGTTTGGATGAGGTAGCAACCTCATGAACGAGCCCTTGCTGCACCTTGACCACGTCACCCGAACCTACACCCTGGCGCGCGAGCGCCCATGGGGCCCCGTACCGCAAGTGCAGGCAGTACGCGGCGTCAGCCTGCGCATGGCCAGCGGCAAAAACCTGGGTGTGGTCGGTGAATCAGGCTCGGGGAAATCGACCCTGGCGCGTCTGGTCATGGCGCTGGAGCCGCCAACCACCGGTGCTGTGCACATCCTGGGCCAAACGCTCAACAGCCTGACCCCTGCCGCCCTGCGCGCAGCACGGCGTGACTTCCAGATGGTGTTCCAGGACCCCTATGGCTCACTGGATCCACGCCAGACGGTGGAGCGCATCGTGACTGAGCCGCTCGCCGTGCTGGGCAAAACTGCGGCGCTTGACATGCGCGATCAGGCGCGGGAGGTGCTGACGTCAGTCGGTCTGCGCAGCAATGACCTTGACAAGTACCCGCATGAATTTTCGGGCGGGCAACGCCAGCGCGTGGCCATCGCCCGCGCCCTGATCACCCGACCGCGGCTGATAGTGGCCGACGAGCCCGTGAGCGCGCTGGATGTCTCGGTGCAGGCCCAGGTCCTGAACCTGATGCAGGACCTGTCCCAGCAGTACGGCGTGACCTACCTGCTCATCAGCCACGACCTGGCCGTGGTGGACCACCTGTGTGAGGAAGTCGCTGTCATCTACCAGGGGCGCATTGTGGAGCAAGGAGCGTCGGATGTCCTGTTTCGCAATGCAGCCCACCCCTACACCCGCGCCTTGATTGAGGCCGTACCCCGCCTGATGCCCAGCACCACGCCGGGGCAGCGGCGGCGTACCACCGTGATCACGCCCCGCCAGCACCCTGCGACTGCCTGCCCTTATGCGCCACGCTGTCCACATGCCCAGGCCCTGTGTGACGAACAACGGCCTGAGTTGAGCACCGTGACAGCAGGCCATCGGGTGGCCTGCCATTTTGGAATCGACGGGATGCCCCGTTTGTGACCCAAAAGCAATGGTATGGTTCGTCTGTTTACGCCCAAAAACCCATTTCGTTCAAGCCCCGTTTTTTTGACAGGAGAAGTCCCCATGGTCAATCGTCGTCGTCTACTCTCCACAGCGGCCTCCGGCGCCGCGTTGGCATCCCTGCCGCTGGCTGCTCTGGCTCAGGCCAAGAAAGACAGCGTGGTGCTGGCCATGACGCTGGAGCCGCCGGGGCTCGACCCCACAGCAGGGGCGGCCTCTGCCATTGCAGAGATCGTCCAATACAACATCTTCGAGACACTGACCAAGATCAACCCGGATGGCACCGTCTCGCCCCTGCTGGCCGAGAGCTGGGAGGTCTCGCCCGACCTCAAGACCTACACCTTCAGACTCCGCAAGGGCGTGAAATTTCAAAATGGCGAGGTATTCAACGCCGCCGCCGTCAAGTTTTCTTTCGAGCGCGCCGCCGCCGAGAAAAGCACCAACAAAGACAAGCGCACGTTCAGTGGCATGGAGAGCGTAGCGGCCATCGACGACCACACCGTCGTGGTGCTGAACAAATCGCTGGATCCTGACTTCCTGTTTTTGATGGGCCAGGCCACCGCCATCATCGTGGAGCCCAAAAGCGCAGACACCAACGCCACCAAGCCGGTGGGCACGGGGCCTTACCAGCTCACCACCTGGAGCCGGGGCTCCTCCATCGTCCTGAGCCATTGGGCGGGCTACCGGAGCGCTTCAAGCGTCAAAATCCGCAAGGTGACATTCCGCTTCATCAGCGATCCAGCCGCTCAAGTGGCCGCCTTGTTGGCAGGCGACATTGATGCGTTTCCCCGCGTGACACCCCGCAGCGTGGCGCAATTCAAGTCCAACCCGAAGTTTCAGGTGGTGGTGAGTGGCTCGCGCGCCAAGACCATTCTGGCCATCAACAACAAGAAAAAGCCGCTGGACGATGTGCGGGTGCGCCGCGCTATTGCGGCGGCCATTGACCGCAAGGCCGTCATTGAAGGCGCAGGCGACGGCTACGGCGCCCCTATCGGCAGCCATTACGTGCCGGGGGCCTTTGGCTATGTCGACACCACAGGAATCAACCCCTTCAACATCGAAAAAGCCAAGGCGCTGCTGGCCGAAGCCGGCATCAAGACACCGCTGGAATTGAGCCTGAAACTGCCACCACCGCCCTACGCACGCCAGGGCGGTGAAGTCATTGCAGCCCAACTGGCCAAGATCGGCATCATTGCCAAAATTGAAAACGTGGAGTGGGCCCAGTGGCTCAGTGGCACTTTCACCAACAAAAACTATGACCTCACCATCATCTCGCATGTGGAGCCGTTTGATTTGGGCAACTACGCCAAGCCGGGCTACTACTGGGGTTACGAGTCTCCCCAATTCAACGCGCTGTTCGACAAAATCCAGAATGCACCGCGTGCGGCAGACCGCGCCAAGCTGCTCGGTGACGCGCAGCGCATGCTCGCCAACGAGGCCGTGCACGCTTACCTGTACCAGCCGCAATGGATCACGGTGGCCAACAAAAACCTCAAGGGGCTTTGGAAAGACATGCCGATCTTTGTCAACGACGTTTCGGCACTCTCGTGGGCATGAAGCTGCACGAACTCAGCACCAAAGAACTGCTGGGAGCCTACCGCCGCCATGAACTTTCACCCGTGGAAGTCACGCGGGCGGTGCTCTCCAACATGGAGCAATGGGAACCCCACCTTCATGCCAGCTACCTGCTTCGGCCCGAACTTGCGGTTGAACAGGCTCGGGCATCGGAGGCGCGCTGGCAGCGCAACGAACCCTGCGGCGCCTTGGACGGAGTCCCCGTCACCATCAAGGAAAACATAGCCACCCTGGGCGACCCGATGCCCCTGGGCACCCGGGCCACTGACCTCATCGCTGCGGCAGAGAACGCGCCACCCGCAGCGCGCCTGATGGACGCGGGTGCGGTGATGGTCTGCAAAACCACCATGCCGGACTACGGCATGCTCTCCAGCGGTTTGTCGAGTTTTCATGCCCTGGCACGCAACCCCTGGGACTTGAGCAAAACACCAGGTGGCTCCAGCGCCGGCGGCGGTGCTGCATCAGCGGCTGGCTACGGCCCGCTTCATATTGGCACCGACATTGGCGGATCGCTGCGGCTGCCAGCGGGCTGGTGCGGTATCTTCAGTCTCAAACCCAGCCTGGGACGCATCCCGATTGACCCACCCTACACCGGCAGGGCTGCCGGCCCCATGACAAGGACCGTGGAAGACGCCGCACTGATGATGCAGGTGCTGTCGCTGCCAGACAGCCGGGACAGCATGAGCTTGCCCTACCAGGCTATTGGTTGGGAGCAGTTTGACCAGGGTGAGGTGCGGGTGCGCGGCCTCAAAATTGGGCTGCTGATGGATGCTGGCTGCGGACTGCCGGTGGAGCCCGAAGTGCGGGTGGCCATTGAGCGTGCCGCCCGAATTCTGGAGAGCGCAGGCGCCATCATCGAACCGATGAAGCCGTTCATGACCCAGGCCATGCTGGACGGCATGGACCATGCCTGGCGCATGCGTTCCCACCTGGATTTGTCTGCGCTGTCGGCAGAAAAAAGAGTTTGCGTTTTGCCTTACATCCAGCAATGGGCAGACAGCGCGGCGGGTATGAGCGGGCCGCAGGTATTTTCAGCGGTGAGTCAGTTCCACGCCACTCGCCTGGCCACCGTGCGGGCATGTCAGCCGTTTGACTTTGTCATCTCGCCAACCTCCCCCATGCCGGCCTTTGCAGCAGAGTTGCCCTCCCCCACCAACGACCCGCTGCGACCGCTGGAGCACATCGGGTTTACCGTGCCCTACAACATGTCGGAACAGCCCGCAGCCTCAATCAACTGCGGCTATACAAGCCAGGGCTTGCCCATCGGCTTGCAGATTGCAGGCAAGCGGTTTGATGATCTGGGTGTGCTACAGCTGTCACACGCTTTTGAAGGCCTGCGCGACCCGCAGCGCCCCTGGCCGCAGCCGCCCCGCGTTTGATCAAGCGTTGCGGGCGCCCGGCGGTGTAACCAAGGCTGGGCGCCTGCTTCGCAACCAGGCCTTCTCCACCTCCACTGCAAAAAACACCACCGACGCGGCCCCAAGGCAGATCAACAGCTCCACCAGGCTCAATGGCTGCGTCTTGAACACAGGATTCAACAGCGGCACGTAAATGGTTGCCATTTGCAGCCCAAAGGTCAGCAACACAGCGCCCAGCAGTGGCCGGTTGGAACCCAGACCCAGGCGAAACAAGGATTCTGTTTCCGAACGCACGGCCAGCACATGCGCCATTTGGCCCAACGTCAGCACGGTGAACACCATGGTCTGCCAGTTGGCATGCCCCGCAGACAGGGCCCAGGCCTGCACCAGCAGGCACAGGCCCGCCAGGAGCAGACCCACCCACAAGATGTGCTGCCACATGCCACGGGCAAACAGGCTTTCCTGCGGGGCGCGCGGTGGGCGCTGCATGGTGTTGCGCTCGGCTGGCTCTGCCGCCAGCGCCAGCCCCGGCAAACCATCGGTGACCAGGTTGATCCACAAAATGTGAATCGGCAGCAGGGGAATCGGCAAGCCCATCAGGGGCGCCAGGAAGATGGTCCAGATTTCACCCGAATTGCCCGTCATCGCATAACGTACAAACTTTCTGATGTTGTCGTAAATGCGACGCCCCTCACGCACCGCAGCAACAATCGTGGCAAAGTTGTCGTCCATCAGCACCAGACTAGCCGCTTCGCGCGCCACGTCAGTGCCGCCACGGCCCATGGCCACACCAATATCCGCTTGCCTGAGCGCAGGCGCATCATTGACGCCGTCACCCGTCATGGCGACAAACTCTCCCCGGGCCTGCAAGGCCTCCACGATGCGGATTTTTTGCGCAGGATCAACCCGTGCGTAGACCCGAACAGTCGCCACCCGCTCGCGCAGCGCTGCATCGCTCAGGGTTGTCAACTCACGTCCGGTTAGCACCTGGGTGTCACCATCGGTCACGATGCCCAGTCGCCTGGCGATGGCCAGCGCCGTGGCCGGGTGGTCCCCGGTGATCATGACCGGGGTGATCCCGGCAATGCGACAGTCGCGCACAGCCAGGGCAGCCTCGTCACGCGGTGGATCAATCAGGCCCACCAGGCCAACCAGACACAGGCCTGCCTCTGCCGAGTCCACGTCACCCGCGGGTGGCAACTCAGCATGCTCGCGACGGGCCAAGGCCAAGACACGCAAACCCCGGGCGGCCAGGGCATCGGCCACGGCCAGCAGTTCCCCGTGGTGCAGTGGCACGGCCCCGGTGGCCCGCCACTGCGATGTGCAGAGGGGAATCACGGACTCGGGCGCGCCCTTGGTGTAGGCCATGAAACCTTCGCCCGCACGGTGCACGGTGGTCATGCGCTTGCGCTCAGAATCGAACGGCAATTCCTGCACGCGAACGCACTGCTGCTCAAGCACGGCTTTGTCGAGCCCGGCTTGCATGGCGACCTGGGTGAGCGCGGTCTCGGTCGGGTCGCCTTGCCATGCGCCCTCCCCGGTCCGGCTGGCGTCATTGCACAGGGCCGCTCCACGCAGCAGTTCAGAAAAATTCTCACCGGGTCCGTCGCCGCCCGGCGCCCATTCCTGTCCGTCCACCAGCAGCAGCTCGGCATGCATGCGGTTTTGCGTCAGGGTACCGGTCTTGTCAGAACAAATGAACGTGACCGAACCCAATGTTTCAACCGATGGCAAACGGCGAATCAAGGCGTTCTGGGACACCATGCGACGCGCGCCCAACGCCAGCAGCACTGTCACCACCACCGGCAAGGCCTCTGGAATGCCGGCGACCGCCAGACTCACGGCGGTGAGGATCATCAGCACCGGGTCTTCGCCTCGCAGCACACCCACCAGGAAAATGACCATACAAATGGCGATGACCACCAGCGACAACAGCTTGCCAAAAGCCGCCAGACGGAGCTGAAGCGGTGTGCTGCGGTCACTGTCCCGATCCATCAAACCGGCGACCTTGCCCAACTCGGTCGACATGCCCGTGGCCACCACCAAACCGCGCCCCCGGCCGTGGGTGGCGGTCGTGCCCTTGAACGCCATATTGAGCCGGTCGCCCAGCGCTTGAACCAGGCCCGTCAACACACCGGCATGCTTTTCCACCGTGACCGACTCACCCGTCAGGGAAGACTCGTCCACCCGGAGCTGGGCGATTTCTATCAAACGCAAGTCCGCAGGCACCTTGTTGCCGGCTTCCAGCAACACAATGTCGCCCGGGACCAGTTCGCTCGCCGGCACCACCTGCGCCTGCCCGCCCCGCATCACGGTGGCCTGTGCGGCCGCCAGTTGCTGCAGGGCAGCCATGGCCTGATTGGCACGCCATATTTGGACAAAACCAATGATGGCATTGAGCAGCACGATCACCAGGATGGCCACCGTGTCAACCACATCGCCCAGGACTCCCGAGATCACGGCGGCTGCGATCAGCACCACAATCATGAAGTCCTTGAATTGGTCTAAGAATTGACCCAGCAGGCTGCGGCTGGGCCGCCCCCGAATCTCATTGGGACCGTGCTGCTCGGCACGGCGACCGGCCTCCTCGGAAGGCAGGCCTCGCTGGGGATCAACGCCGTGACGTCGCGCCAGCTCCAGGGCATCCTGCAGGTGCCAGTGATCGGCGGCCAATGGCGTTGCGGCTTGGCTCACCGCCTGGCCACTGCCCGCTTCGTCAGTCATTCAGCTTCGTCAAGTTCTGGCGCGGCCTTGACGATCATCACCGGCACACCAGCGGCGTGCAACACCTCATTCGAAACCGAGCCCAAAAAAGCACTCCGCAAGGCGCTCATGCCGCTGGCACCCATCACCACCAGATCGCACTGGTAGCGCTCCACAATGTCAACAAGGGTGTGGGCCGGGTCGCCCGAGGCCACTTCGCACTGGTAGTCCACCTGGGCCTGGTCCAGCAAGGCTTGCGCAGGGGCCAGGATGTGGGCGCCCGCTGCTGCACTGATGTCACCAATCACTTGGGGGTCGTGCGCCACCACCAACTCGTACAGAGTGGCGGGTTCCTGCACATTGGCCAGCACCACTTGGGTATTCAGGCCGTCTTGCACCATGCGGATGGCAAACCTGACGGCTTCCAGCGACACGGCAGATCCGTCTACAGGAACGAGTATTTTCATTGGGTTCTCCAGCTTGAATGAGGGACTTGACCCCTTCAGGGTAGTCCACACGCGCTCAACCCATCTTGAGACAGGTCAATAAGAATCAGCTGCGAGCCGCAGTCTGCACCTTGTTCATCAAGCGATCAAAGACGCCAGGGGACACGAACTTGTCAACTTCACCCCCCAGCGTGGCGATCTCCCGCACCAGCGTACTGGAGATGTACTGGTACTTCTCATGGGGGGGCAAGAAAACAGTTTCCACGTCCGGCATCAGGTTGCGGTTCATGCCGGCAAGTTGCAGTTCGTAGTCAAAGTCGGTGACGCCACGAACGCCCCGCACCATGACCTTGGCCCCCCGGGCGACCACGAAGTCGCGTATCAAGCCGGAAAAACTCTCGATCTGGACCTCCGGGTAAGCCTGGGTGGCCTCACGGGCCATCTCGATGCGCTCCTCCAGGGAAAAAAGCGTCTTTTTGTGATGCCCGGCAGCCACAGCCACAATGACCTGGTCAAACAGTTGCGCAGCGCGGCGCAGCATATCTTCGTGGCCGAGGGTTATCGGGTCAAAGGTACCGGGGTAGACGGCAATAACAGGGCGGGTCATGAAGCACCTCTTGGCAGTCAAACCAACAATGGACCAGGTGCTGCGGCCGTGGCGGCGGCAACCCTGCGCTTGAGCAAGTGGGCGTGCACAGCGCCCGCCTTCATGTGCCGGTGAACGGTGAGGCCTGCGCCCTCAAGCCGTTCATCAGTCCACAACACGGGGGCCTCCAGATAAATGAATCCGTCTGGTGTGACGGCGCGGGCAGCCGCTTGCACGGCAGCGTCAAACACCACGGAGTCAAACGGCGGGTCAATGAACACCACATCCATGCAGCCTGGATCCAGATGCTTGAGGGCGGCCAGGCCATCACCCCGCACGATCTGGGTCGCGCTGGCCTGCAATTGGGTCTGGGTGCGCTTGAGTTGCGCCACTAACGCCGTGTCATGCTCCACCAGCGTCACTTCCCGGGCTCCCCGGGAGGCGGCCTCAAAGCCAAGTGCGCCAGTGCCGGCGAAGGCATCGACGCAGCGCCAGCCGGTCAAATCCTGGCCCAGCCAATTGAACACAGTCTCCCGCACCCGGTCCGGCGTGGGTCGCAGGCCCGGCTTGTCGGCCACCGCCAGCTTGGTGCGT
>CALRWE010000031.1:0-27863 GCA_943371745.1 Rhodoferax sp. OV413 | reverse complement strand
ATTGATGCCGGTATTGTCACGACCATACGCAAAACCCGCGGCGACGACATAGACGCAGCCTGCGGTCAATTGGCGGGTGACGTCAAGGACCGTACCCACGTTTCAGATCGGATGACGCGCCAGCGTACATTCATTTTGAAACCTGCGCAGATGCTTAACTCGAAGTCTGGGAACTTTGAAGCATGAGTGTTTATCCAGCAAGGTGGTTTAGAGTTCTTTTGAGCTATTTTCTTGCCGGTTTCATTGGTTTGTGGCTTGTGAGTGCCGCCGGATGCGCCTTAAAAGTGGACAGGTCCTCCATGAGCGGTAGTCGGTCTGAAATTGTGACTGACTCGGATGAGCCGGAGATTCGTCGGCGAGCACGCATTCGACTCGAATTGGCCGTCGGTTATTTCGAGCAAGGACAGACAACCATCGCGTTGGATGAGCTTAAGCAGTCCCTTGCGACCGACCCCGAGTACGCCGAGGCCTATAGTCTGAGGGGCCTGATCTACATGCGGTTGAACGATTTTCAGTTTGCTGAAGAAAGCTTTAAAAAGGCGATTTCTTTGAATCCTCAAGATTCGAATGTGGTGCACAACTTGGGCTGGCTCATGTGTCTTCAGGCCAGATACCCTCAGTCCTTTGAACTGTTTTTCAAGGCGCTTTCCAACCCTCGATACGGAGAGCGAGCCAAGACCCACAGAGCCTTGGGGCTGTGCCAGCTTAAGGCGGGGCTTCGGGGAGAAGCCGAGGTAAGTCTTTTGAAGTCTTATGAGTTGGACGCAGCGAACCCTGTCACAGCCTTCAATCTTGCGACCTTGTTGTTCCAGCGTGGTGACTTCGTTCGTGCCCAGTTTTATGTCCGGCGTTTGAATAATGGCGAGATGGCCAATGCGGAGTCGCTTTGGTTGGGCGTCAAGGTTGAACGCCGTGTGGAGAACCGAGATGCGATGTTGCAGCTGGCAGCGCAGTTGCTAAAGCGTTTTCCTCAATCTGGCGAAGCTGCTGCCTATCTGCGGGGTTCGTTCGATGAGTGAAGTTGATGTGAAGCATTCAAATGACGCTCTAACTTTGCCAGAGGCAGGAGCCTCGATGTCTGGGGGGGGCTTGTTGAAATTAGCGCGCGAAAGCCAGGGCATCCCGATTGCCGTGCTGGCTTTAGCCTTGAAGGTGCCGGTCAAGAAGCTTGAAGCGCTGGAAGGGGATCGTTTTGACCTGTTGCCTGACATTGTTTTTGTCAGGGCTTTAGCCGCGAGCATGTGCCGCTCCTTGAATATCGACTCAGCGCAGATACTTGCGAGTTTGCCCGCTGCAGCAGGCGTGCAACTTCACCCGAAGGCACCTGCTATGAGTGTGCCTTTTCGAGGTCCTCGTGATCAGATAGGGGCGTCCTTGAGGGAGCAGCTTTCTAAACCCTTGACGCTTGTCGTTTTGCTCTTGCTGTTGGGGGGGGGAGTGCTTGTTTTTGCGCCACTCCCTCAGTTGGCCAGGCTGGCTGAGTCTTCTCTTGCTGACGCCACTATCCAGAGTGGGCAAACCGTGCCCATTCCGGCACTCGCAACTGACGCGCCCCTTGTGCTCGCTGACACTTCTTCGTCGATTCTCGAGACTCCAGTTGCGCGGGAAAATTCACCTGCTGAGATTAGTCAGGTGCGGGCAGCACTTCAGATCGCTTCCCTGTTGCCGGTTTCGAATATGCCTGCTGCTGGTCTATCGGCAGCCTCAAGCGGGGCTTCGGATGTGGTGGTTTTCACGGCGCGCGGTGCTTCCTGGGTTGAAGTGACCGATTCCACTGCTTCGGTAAGACTGCGCAAAACGCTGGCTAGTGGTGACGTTGTGAGCGCCTCAGGCGTGGCACCGCTCTCAGTTGTGGTTGGGCGGGCTGACGTCGTGGATGTTCGGTGGCGCAACAAGCCCATTGATTTGATGCCCGTTGCAAGGGAAAACGTGGCTCGTTTTGAGGTGAAATGATGAATAACCTGTTGCCGATTGAATCGGCCATGCCCAAAGCCAGGAAGTCCCGGCAATCGGTGGTTCGCTGGGGAAGTCGTGCAGTGACTGTTGGCGGCGATGCGCCCGTGCGCATTCAGTCAATGACGAATACCGACACGGTTGATGTGATAGGTACCGCTATTCAGGTCAAGGAGTTGGCACTGGCTGGTTCTGAAATGGTGCGTCTGACAGTCAATACGCCGGAGGCTGCGCAGGCGGTGCCGCATATACGCGATCAGCTCGATCGCATGGGCATTGATGTCCCATTGATCGGAGATTTCCATTACAACGGCCACCGATTGCTCACGGATTACCCCGCTTGTGCGCAAGCGCTGTCCAAATACCGAATTAATCCAGGCAACGTAGGCAAGGGAGATAAACGCGACAAGCAGTTTGGCTTGATGATCGAGGCAGCGATGCACTGGGACAAGCCCATTCGCATCGGGGTAAATTGGGGTAGCCTGGATCAGGTTCTGTTGGCTGGTTTAATGGATGAGAACAGCAAGCGCTCGCAGCCGTGGGGTCCAAAGTCTGTCATGTACGAGGCCTTGATTACTTCAGCCATTGAGTCGGCCCGCAGAGCCGCATTGATGGGAATGAATGAAAATCAGATCATGTTGTCTTGCAAGGTAAGCGGCGTGCAGGATCTCATTTCCGTCTACCGTGAATTGGCGAAGCGTTGTGACTTTGCGCTCCATCTGGGATTGACCGAAGCAGGGATGGGGACCAAGGGTGCGGTCGGTTCCGCAACCGCGCTTTCCATACTGCTGCAAGAAGGAATAGGGGACACGATTCGTGTTTCCTTAACGCCACAACCGGGAGAGTCTCGCTCTCAAGAGGTCGTGATTGCTTGCGAGATATTGCAGGCGCTGGAACTAAGATCCTTTGTTCCCAGTGTCACGGCTTGCCCAGGTTGTGGGCGGACCACCAGCACGACATTTCAGGAGCTTACAAAGCAGATTGAAGATTTTTTGCGCAGGCAAATGCCGGTCGGGCGTGAGAAATATCCCGGGGTAGAGCAAATGAAGGTTGCAGTGATGGGCTGCATTGTCAATGGCCCAGGCGAAAGCAAGCATGCAGATATTGGCATCAGTCTGCCTGGAACGGGAGAGGCGCCGGTCGCCCCCGTGTATATCGATGGTGAGAAACGTTTGACACTGAGAGGTGAGTCAATAGCGAGCGAGTTTCAATCGATTGTTGAAAATTATGTTGAGCAGCGCTTCGGCAAGCGCCTAGCGTCAGCCAATCCATGAGTGAATTGATGATAGAAAAAGAAGCTGCAGTGAAGACAACAGTGGAAAAGCTGACCGGCGTGAAAGGGATGAACGATCTCCTGCCACCGGATTCGGCGGCCGTTGAATGGCTTGAATCGAGAGTTCGTTCCTTAATGGCGCGCTACGCGTACAGGAATATCCGTACACCGATCGTCGAGAGAACGCCAGTTTTTGTCCGCGGTCTCGGCGAAGTCACTGATATCGTTGAAAAGGAAATGTACTCTTTTGAAGACAGATTGAACGGTGACTCGTTGACACTCCGGCCCGAAGCGACTGCCGGCGTGGTCCGATCTGTGGTCGAGCATTCCATGTTGTATGACGGCGGAAAACGGCTCTATTACATCGGCCCCATGTTCAGGCATGAGCGTCCACAGCGCGGTCGGTACAGGCAGTTCGACCAAATTGGTGCAGAGGCACTTGGGTTTTCTGGGCCCGAGGTTGATGCAGAGCTGATATTGTTAGCGGTTGCCCTTTGGAAAGACGTAGGTTTGACAGATGTTCGACTGGAACTGAACAGCTTGGGGCAACCCCAGGAACGGTTGAGCCACAGGCAAGCACTGATTTCGTACTTTGAACTGCATCAAGGCATTCTCGATGAGGATGCGAAGCGCCGTCTGTACACCAATCCGCTTCGAATTCTGGATACAAAAAATCCGGCGATGCAACGTCTTGTGGAGGCCGCCCCTCGGCCGCTTGACTATCTGGGAGAGTCGTCATTAGCCCACTTCAACTCGTTGAAACTGATTTTGGACGCGAATGGCGTTGATTACACGGTCAATCCTCGTTTGGTTCGAGGGATGGATTACTACAATCTCACTGTATTCGAATTCACGACCGATCGCTTGGGTTCACAGGGAACCGTTTGCGCTGGCGGTCGATACGACTATCTCATTGAGCAACTTGGCGGAAAGCCTGCACCCGCCGTGGGGTGGGCGCTTGGGGTCGACAGAGTCCTTGAGTTGGTTCGTGAACAAGGCCTGGTGCCAACGGTCAAACCTTTCGATGCTTATGCCATCGTCCCAGATGCCGCAGTCTTGCCCTTGGTGCTAAAGACACTCCAGATCCTCCGGGCGGCGGGGGTGAGCGTTCAAATGCATGCCGGTTCGACGAATGGCATGGGCAGCATGAAATCGCAATTCAAGAGAGCGGACAGCAGTGGTGCACGTTATGCGCTCGTCTTCGGCGTCGATGAAGTCGCAGCCAATCAGGTGACAGTCAAATCGCTTCGGGACGGCATGGGTCATCAGGTGACCCACTCGCTGCTCGACATCGCCGACTGGGCGACCACCCTACAATCGACCCACTGAACGTTGATGGGACCGACTGACACATGCGTCCCCAACCAACAAAAGAGCACAAATGGCAAATCACTTAGATCTTGAAGAGCAAGAGCAACTCGACCAACTGAAGCATTTTTGGAAGCAGTATGGCAACCCAATTACCTGGCTGCTGATTGTGGTCCTTGGCTCTGTTGCTGGCTGGAACTATTACCAGTACTGGCAACGGAACCAGGCAGCTCAGGCTGCTTCCATGTTTGATGAGCTGGGTCGTTCAGTTGCTGCTGGTGACAGCGCGAAATTGGACCGGGTGTTTGGGGACATGAAAGAGCGCTTTGGATCAACTCTTTACGCTCAGCAGGCCGGGCTTCTTGCGGCCAAGCATTACCACAGTGTCAAGAGTATTGATTCGGCTGTCGGTGCGCTGAGATGGGTTGCGGACCAGTCGACTGACGCCGGCTATCAAGCGATTGCAAAGTTGCGTCTGGCAGACCTCCTCACAGAGAAAAAGTCGACTGACGAAGCCCTGAAAGTCTTGAGCGGATCATTTCCATTGAGCTTCGAAGCGCTGGTGGCAGACCGCAAGGCCGATATTCTGATGATCCAGGGCAAAAATAAAGAGGCTATTGCAGAGTATCAAAAGGCTTTTGGCAGTTTCGCAGATCGGACGGAATACCGGCGGTTGGTTGAAATCAAGTTAAACGCCTTGGGTGTCAGTCCACAGCCTGTGAGCAGCACAGTCGTCGCATCGGAAGGCAAAAAGTGAATTCAAAATCGAAATTGGCTGTGATCGCCAAGGCGCTTTTGGGATGTGCGGTCCTGGGCTTGGTCGTGGGATGTGCCAGCGGTCCTCAGAAACCAAAGCCTGTCGATTTGCCGCCTGTTGCCGACTTATTAAAAGTGCGCCTCGCTTGGAGCGTCAAGTCCGCACCTTCTGACCTTCCGATGAGTATTCAGGTCGCGGGTAACACCGCGACTGTCGCTGGTTCAGGTGGCGCTGTGGTTTCCATTGACACGCAAACTGGAGGTGAGCTTTGGCGTGCAGCTCTGGGTAGCCAAATACTTGCTGGAGTCGGCACCGATGGGCGGGTTGTCGCGGTTCTGACCCGGGGCAATGAGCTGGTCGCCATGGAAGGCGGCAAGGAAATATGGCGCCAAAAAATGACGGCCCCAAGTTTCACTTCGCCCTTGGTTGCTGGCGGAAGAGTATTTTTGCTTGGGGCGGATCGCTCGGTTAATGCGTTCGATGCCCAGTCTGGCCGAAAACTCTGGGGCGTGCAGCGGCCGGGTGAGCCCCTGGTTCTGCGCCAGTCAGGCGTGCTGCTAGCGGTCGGCAACACGTTGCTTGCGGGCTTGTCCGGGCGCCTTGTCGGCATCAATCCTTTAAACGGTGCGGTCCTTTGGGAATCTCCGATCGCTGTTTCTCGCGGGACCAATGACATCGAGCGATTGGTCGATTTGGTGGGACGAGTCAGTCGTGATGGCAGTGTTGTTTGTGCCCGTGCTTTCCAGGCTGCCGTGGGCTGTGTCAATGCTGACCGGGGGAGCTTGCTCTGGACCCGGCCAGCCAATGGTTTTGTTGGTGTGGACGGCGATGGGCAACATGTTTTCGGTGTGGAAAGTGACGGAACAATGCTGGCGTGGCGTCAGGCCGATGGGGAGCGCGTCTGGCAGTCACAGCGCCTCCAATATCGAAATCTGACCGCTCCACTCGTTGTTGGACGTTCCGTTGCAGTGGGTGATGAAGCAGGTAACGTCCATTTGGTGTCACGAGAAGACGGGACGTTGCTGACCCGCCTTTCAACTGATGGCTCAGCCATCACCGCAGCACCGGTTTTAGCCGGTCAAACACTGATTGTGGTGACTCGCAATGGTGGAATTTTTGGTTTTAAGCCTGAGTGAGTGCCCGTCCGTACCTATGAAACCTGTTTTGGCCCTTGTTGGCCGGCCTAATGTAGGCAAATCAACCCTTTTTAACCGACTGACCAAATCGCGTGACGCGATCGTTGCAGATTTCTCCGGCTTGACCCGGGATCGCCATTACGGCAACGGCAAGCAAGGCAAGCACGAATACATCGTGATCGACACTGGCGGATTCGAGCCTGATGCTGCCAGTGGAATTTTCAAGGAAATGGCCAAGCAGACACGTCAAGCTGTTGCGGAAGCCGACGTGGTCATTTTTGTGGTGGACGCCAGAGATGGTATTTCAGCGCAGGATCACGAAATCGCAAAGTATTTGCGCCGTCTCGGCAAGCCTTGTGTTCTTGCTGCTAACAAGTCAGAAGGCATGGCTGCCGGCGCCCAACTGGTTGAATTTTTTGAGTTGGGTCTGGGTGAGGTGCATGCCGTGTCGGCAGCCCACGGGCAGGGCATTCATTCACTGGTAGAGTTGGCATTAGAGCCGCTCCATCTGGAGGACCCCGATGAGACCCTTGATACCCACGAGCCTGGTGTTATCAAACTCGCTGTGGCTGGCCGCCCCAATGTGGGCAAATCAACCTTGATCAACACCTGGTTGGGTGAGGAGCGACTGGTTGCCTTTGACCTGCCCGGCACGACTCGTGATGCTATTTCTGTGCCTTTTGAGCGCAATGGTCAAAAGTTTGAATTGATTGACACAGCGGGTCTGCGCCGCCGGGGCAAGGTGTTTGAAGCGATTGAGAAGTTTTCGGTTGTCAAGACATTGCAGGCGATTGAGTCTTCCAATGTGGTCCTGCTATTGATCGATGCGACGCAAGGCGTGACCGATCAAGACGCCCACATCGCTGGCTACATTCTCGAAAATGGCCGAGCGGTGGTTCTTGCAGTCAATAAATGGGATGCCGTGGATGAGTATCAGCGGGAGTTGGTCAAGCGATCCATCGAAACTCGGTTGCCTTTTTTGAAGTTTGCGACGATGCATTTGATTTCGGCGACCAAACGACAAGGATTGGGCCCTTTATGGGCTTCCGTGACGCAAGCTTTCAAGGCCGCCAACTGCAAGATGTCTACCCCGATCCTGACCCGTTTGTTGCTCGAGGCAGTTCAATTCCAGAGCCCGAAGCGATCAGGCATGTTCCGGCCTAAATTGCGCTACGCGCACCAAGGCGGCATGAATCCACCGGTGATCATCATCCACGGAAATTCTCTTGAACATGTGACGGCGGCCTACAAGAGGTATCTTGAAGGCCGGTTTAGAAAAGAGTTCGATCTGGTGGGCACGCCGATGCGCATCGAGCTAAAAACGTCGAGCAATCCGTTTTCTGATAAGAACGCTTGAGTTTGCTTCACTGACATTGGGGAGTGAGTGAGCAACTTGCTCTCTCAGTCCATCTTTCAGGGCTTGATACACCGTTAATTGTGGGATTACCCCTTATCAGCCGAAGAGCACCATGTGCTGTGTTATCGTCACATCTTCTTTAATTTTTTGAACACGGAGAATATCGTGAGCAACAAAGGTCAGTTACTTCAAGACCCTTTTCTCAACGCTTTGCGCAGGGAACATGTCCCGGTCTCAATCTATCTCGTCAACGGAATCAAACTCCAAGGTCAGATTGAATCATTCGACCAGTACGTGGTTCTGTTGCGCAATACGGTGACCCAAATGGTTTACAAACATGCCATCTCGACGATCGTGCCGGGGCGTGCAGTGAACTTCGCAACCGGCGACGGTGACGAGCCTGCAGCCGCCTGATCGCAAGTCAACACCCACCATTTTGGTGGGTGTTGACTTTGGACTTCCCAACTTTGACGGCGAGCTTGCAGAGCTTTCTTTGCTGGCCCAAACTGCTGGGCTCGATCCGGTTGCCAAGTTGACTTGCAAGCGAAGAGCGCCGGATGCCGCCTTATTTGTAGGCAGTGGCAAAGCCGATGAAATCAAATTGTTGGCGGCCCAGCTTGGCGCGGTAGAAATTTTGTTTGATCAGAGTCTGAGTCCCGCACAGCAGCGCAATCTTGAGCGCCATCTCGAACTACCAGTCAATGACAGGACGTTGCTGATCCTGGAAATCTTTGGTCAGAGAGCTCGCAGTCATGAAGGCAAGTTGCAAGTTGAGCTTGCGCGCATGCAGTACCTGAGCACTCGTCTTGTTCGGCGATGGTCACATCTTGAGCGTCAGAGTGGTGGCATCGGTATGCGGGGTGGACCTGGCGAAAGCCAGATTGAGCTGGATCGCCGGATGATTGGCGACAACATCAAGAAGATCAAAGAGCGACTCATCAAGGTCAAGCGCCAAAGGCAAACCCAGCGCCGGCAGCGAGAACGGCGAGACGCGTTTAACATTTCGCTGGTTGGTTACACCAACGCGGGTAAAACAACGCTCTTCAATGCATTGGTCAAAGCACGAGCCTACGCCGCAGATCAGCTGTTCGCCACGCTAGATACAACAACACGTCAGCTTTACCTGGGCGAGGCTGGTCGGTCTGTCTCGCTTTCCGATACGGTGGGGTTCATTCGAGATTTGCCGCACGGTCTGATAGATGCATTTCAGGCCACCCTGCAGGAAGCCGTTGACGCTGATTTGTTGCTGCATGTGGTCGACGCGGCGAGCCCCAATTTCCTGGAGCAAATCGCCGAAGTCCAGCGTGTGCTGAATGAAATTGGCGCTGCCGATATTCCGCAGATTCTGATCTTTAACAAGATCGATGCGCTCGCAGATGAGTATCAGCCCCTGCAGGCGGAAGACAGCTTTGAGCTGGGTGGCGTTCAGACACCCCGGATATTTTTGAGTGCAAAGAACGGCATTGGCCTGCAAGCACTGCGGCAAAAGTTGTCTCAGATCGTGATAAACCCGACTCACGGTCAAAGCGTCGACACTGATCTCCCTGATGATCATGGGGCTGCCTTCTGATTGGGCACAATCCGTTAACGATATTTAAGAGTCAAATTGATGAAAATTGCACTACGTACTTTCCGTTGGGCTGTCTTGCCGGAACGGTTGAGGGGCATGTTTAACCTGAACGACCCTCGTTGGGGCCGCAGTGATGACGCACCTACTGGGGCAGACAAGCCGGCTCCTCAACGCCCTGAAGTTGAGCCTTCCGAGTCGGCGCCTCAAAATGGTAACAACCGGGGTCAAAAGCGGGGTCCCAATCAGGGTCCTCCCGACCTGGACGAGTTGTGGCGCGATTTCAACCGCAAGCTGGGTGGACTGCTGGGCGGCGTGAAAACCCCGGGGCGAGGTGGTGCAGGGGGCGGCGGCGGCTCAGGCGGGGGCGGTTTTCAACCCGACATGAAAAGCGCCGGCATCGGAGCCGGCCTGATTGCGGGTGTCGTGGTGCTGATCTGGCTTGGCACAGGCTTTTTCATAGTCCAAGAGGGTCAACAAGCGGTGATTACCCAATTCGGCAAGTACCAGTCAACGGCAGGTGCTGGCTTTAACTGGCGTCTTCCGTACCCCATTCAGCGGCATGAACTCATCTTTGTCACCCAGATCCGTTCAGTGGATGTGGGGCGCGACACTGTCATCAAAGCCACGGGTCTGCGGGAATCTGCCATGCTGACCGAGGATGAAAACATTGTCGAAATCAAGTTTGCGGTTCAGTACCGTCTCAACGATGCCCGGGCCTTTTTGTTCGAAAGCAAGGACCCCACAGCGGCCGTTGTCCAAGCGGCAGAAACATCGGTTCGAGAGGTCGTTGGGAAAATGAAAATGGACAGTGCCTTGTCGGAAGAACGAGACCAGATCGCCCCACGTGTGCGGGCTCTGATGCAAAAAATACTCGACCGCTACAAGGTCGGTATCGAGGTGGTAGGTATCAACCTGCAACAAGGGGGCGTGCGTCCTCCGGAGCAAGTGCAAGCCGCCTTCGATGATGTGTTGAAAGCAGGTCAGGAGCGGGAGCGCGCCAAGAACGAAGCACAGGCTTACGCCAATGACGTGGTGCCGCGTGCGGTAGGCTCTGCTTCTCGCCTGAAGGAAGAGGCAGATGCGTACAAGGAAAGAATTGTGGCTCAGGCCCAGGGTGATGCACAGCGCTTCAGGTCGGTTCTGACCGAGTACCAAAAGGCACCCCAAGTGACCCGCGACCGAATGTATGTTGACGCCATGCAGCAGGTGTACAGCAGCGTGACCAAGGTCATGGTTGATTCCAGCCAAGGCTCGAATCTGTTGTATCTCCCACTTGACAAGATCATGCAGATGACAAACCAAACGGCAGATGGCGCGGCTGCGGCAATGCCGGCCGCAGTGCCGACCAACACGGTCACCGCCCCCGCTACTGATGCACGTGCCCGGGACGCTGGACGTACCCGTGACCGTGATGCCCGCTAGGAGTTCAGCATGAATAAATTAGGTTTGGTTTTTTCCAGTTTTCTGGTGCTTCTTGCCCTGGCGAGTTCCATGTTGTTCGTGGTCGACCAGAGGCAGTTTGGTGTCTTGTACGCGTTGGGGCAAATCAAGGAGGTGATCACCGAGCCTGGTCTGAACTTCAAGTTGCCACCACCCTTCCAAAATGTCTCCTACATCGACAAGCGCCTGTTAACGCTCGACAGTACGGACAATGAACCTGTACTGACTGCTGAAAAACAGCGGGTTGTCATTGACTGGTACGTTCGCTGGAGGATTTCGGAGCCAAGCGAGTACATCCGCAATGTGGGTACCAACGAGGCCGCTGGCGCCAGTCAGTTGAATCGTGTGGTTCGCAATGCTTTTCAGGAAGAGATCAACAAACGAACTGTGAAAGAGCTTCTGTCGCTGAAGCGTGAAGCCTTGATGGAGGACGTGAAGAAAGAGGTTTTAACCCAGGTTCGAGGAGCCAAGCCCTGGGGTGTGGATGTGATCGATGTTCGCATTACACGTGTTGACTACGTCGACGCCATCACTGAGTCGGTTTATCGGCGGATGGAAGCCGAGCGAAAGCGTGTTGCCAATGAATTGCGTTCAACCGGCGCGGCGGAGGGAGAAAAGATCCGTGCCGACGCTGATCGGCAGCGCGAAGTGACTGTGGCCAATGCCTACCGTGATGCGCAAAAGATCAAAGGTGAGGGCGATGCCGAAGCCGCACGGGTTTACGCCGAGTCCTTTGGCCGCGATCCCCAGTTTGCGCAGTTTTACCGTAGCTTGGATGCTTACAAAGCAAGCTTCAACAAGAAGAGCGATGTGATGGTGGTTGATCCATCATCGTCTGAATTCTTCAAGGTCCTTCGCGGGAATGCGCCATCGGCGTCTACAAAAAAATGACAGCCGGCTTTCGGTTGATCTGATCAGCCTGTCATACCGCACTCCCGAGGCCCTCGTTCTGTTGATCGAGGGCTTTTCCATTTCAGATGCCACCGGTATGACAACGGTGTGATTTCAGCCGTTTGACTTGCGTTTTTGGAAGCACCGACCCCCTTGCTGCTCTCGCTATCTTGGGGTGTGCCATTGATTTGAATTCAGCCAGTAGGTTTTTCGGCTTCCAAGCCCGGTAAAATCACCTTTTTAACAGCCTCCCAAAATCACATGTCTGCTTGGGTACTGCCTGATCACATTGCCGATGTCTTGCCGTGCGAAGCGCGTCACATCGAGGAACTTCGTCGAGAGCTGCTGGACATGGCGCGATGCTATGGCTATGAGCTGGTCATGCCGCCCATGATGGAGCATCTTGAGTCACTGCTCACGGGTGCTGGTGAGGCGCTTGACCTGCAAACTTTCAAGTTGGTGGATCAACTCTCGGGACGTACCCTGGGGCTGCGTGCTGACAGCACGCCACAGGTTGCTCGCATTGATGCGCATATTCTGAATCGTCCAGGGGTGACACGCTTGTGTTACTGCGGCCCGGTATTGCACACCCGCCCGGGTGTGCCTCACGCGACGCGGGAGCCCTTGCAGTTCGGCGCTGAAATCTATGGTCACGGCGGTCGTGAGGCTGATCTTGAAGTTTTATTGCTGGCCCTGGATTGCCTCAAACGTGCGCGCGTAATGTCGCCAAGTGTGGACATGGCCGATGCCCGCATCGTGCGATCCTTGTTGGACGGCTTGGTGTTGAGCGGCGAGCAGCTCGCGAACATCCATGCCGCGCTGGCAGCCAAAGACAGCAGCGAGCTGTCTGCGCTGGCCAAAAATTTTCCTGGTCCAGTGCGTCAAGATCTTCTGGCGCTGGTGCAGTTGTACGGCGACAGCGCCGTGTTGGATGAGGCTGAAAAGGTACTGCAGCCGCTGCCCGCTGTACGCGCGGCACTGTCAAACCTGAAGTGGTTTGCCAGCCGGCTGTCCGACACCCAGGTGACCTTTGATTTGTCTGACCTCCGCGGCTACGCCTACTACACCGGCGCTCGTTTTGCGATTTATGCCCAAGGCGCGGGCGATGCGCTGGTTCGCGGCGGGCGGTACGACGAAGTCGGCGCTGTCTTTGGCCGAAATAGGCCAGCGGCTGGTTTCAGTCTGGACATCAAAGCCCTGGTCAGCGTCTTGCCGGCGCGACCGCTGCACGCGGCAATCAGGGCGTCCTGGCGTGATGGCGCCGATTTGAGCGCTGCCATCGCCAGCCTGCGTGCCCGGGGTGAGACGGTGGTGTGCGTCTTGCCAGGGCACGAGAGTGAAGTTGATGAGTTCCATTGTGATCGCGAGCTGATTCAGGTTGCGCAGCAGTGGGTGGTACAAGCTATTTCCCAATAATCGGAACAAACCTAAAAATGATCGCAACCAAAGGACGTAACGTCGTCGTCGTGGGCACCCAGTGGGGTGACGAGGGCAAAGGCAAACTGGTCGACTGGCTGACTGAAAGTGCACAAGGTGTTGTTCGCTTTCAAGGGGGGCACAACGCAGGCCACACGCTGGTGATCAATGGCGTCAAGACAGCCTTGCACCTGATTCCCAGTGGCATCATGCGCCCGGGCGTTCGCTGCTACATTGGCAATGGTGTGGTGCTGTCGGCGGCCAAGCTGTTTGAAGAGATCGAGGGTCTTGAGAAAGTGGGCGTCGAATTGCGTTCGCGCTTGCGCATCAGCGAAGCCTGCCCGCTGATTCTGCCGTTTCATGCGGCTCTGGATGTGGCCCGTGAGGCCGCACGCGAAAAGGGTGGCAATGCCAAGATTGGCACCACCGGACGCGGCATTGGCCCGGCTTACGAAGACAAGATTGCGCGCCGTGCATTGCGGGTGCAAGACCTGAAGTACCCCGCGCGTTTTGCGACCAAGCTGCGTGAACTGCTGGATCTGCACAACCATGTGCTGACCTCCTACCTGGGCTCTGCAGAATTTGATTTCGGCCCCACGCTGGCACCTTATATGGTTCAGGGTGTGGTGCAGTTTCAACCCGTATTTGACGAGGCCATGCGCCACGCCGAGTTGCTCAAGCCCATGATGGCCGACGTGTCGCGTGAACTCAACGAGGCGCACCTCAAAGGCGCAAACCTCTTGTTCGAGGGCGCCCAAGGAACCCTGCTTGACGTTGATCACGGCACTTACCCTTATGTGACATCAAGCAACTGCGTGGCGGGCAATGCTGCCGCGGGCTCGGGCGTGGGTCCCGGCATGTTGCATTACATCCTTGGCATCACCAAGGCCTATTGCACCCGTGTTGGTGGCGGCCCGTTCCCTACAGAACTCGATTGGGAAGTTCCCGGCACACCGGGTTACCACATGAGCACCATTGGGGCTGAAAAAGGCGTGACCACGGGTCGCAGCCGCCGTTGTGGCTGGTTCGATGCTGCGCTGCTCAAGCGGTCCGCCCAGGTCAATGGCTTGACGGGTTTATGCATCACCAAGCTGGATGTGCTGGATGGCTTGAAAGAATTGCGACTTTGCACGGGTTACGAGTTGGATGGTGAAGTGGTGGACATTCTGCCCATGGGCGCTGATGACATCGAGCGCTGCGTCCCGATTTACGAAACCATCGAAGGCTGGACTGACAGCACGGTGGGCGTGACGCAATACGAAAAATTGCCCGTCAATGCACGCTTGTATCTGCAGCGGATTGAGCAAATCACGGGTGTTCCGATCCACATGGTTTCTACCAGCCCCGACCGCGACCACACCATCATGATGCGTCATCCGTACCTCGCGGATTGACGTCCCCGTTATTTATTTGACAAAATAAGCTTCTGGCCCGCGTATTTAAATGCTGGAATGCTATTAATTAAGGACTAAATCCATGTTGACAGAAGACGGCAAGCACCTGTATGTGAGCTACGACGAGTACCACAACCTGATTGAAAAACTGGCCATCAAAATCCATCAGTCCGGCTGGGAGTTCGATACCATTTTGTGTTTGGCCCGGGGTGGCATGCGCCCGGGTGACATCCTGTCCCGGGTGTTTGACAAACCATTGGCGATCATGTCCACCAGTTCCTACCGGTCCGAGGCGGGTACGGTGCAGGGCAACCTCGACATTGCGCACTACATCACAACCCCTAAAGGCGAGATTGCGGGCAAGGTTTTGTTGGTGGACGATCTTGCGGATTCGGGTCACACGCTGAATGCTGTGATCAAGCAACTCAAGAATAACTACGCACCCATTACCGAGCTGCGCAGTGCGGTGATCTGGACCAAGGGGTTGTCGATTTTCAATCCGGACTACTCCGTTGAGTTCCTGCCCACCAACCCCTGGATTCACCAGCCATTTGAAAGCTATGACGCTTTGCGTCCGGAGCAGCTGATCCAGAAGTGGAGCGTGTGAGAGGCCAACACACCATGACAGCCCTCACCACGGCGTTGATTCACCACGCCTATCTGCCACCCGGGGGATTTGTCGCGCCGCAGCCGGGCGTGTTCAAGGCCTCCACGGTGATCTTCCCCAATGTGGCTGCCATGCGCAGCTTTGAGTGGAAAGACAAGTCAGCTTATACCTATGGTCTGCACGGCACCCCGACGACTTACATGCTGGAAGAGCGCCTTTGCACCTTGGAGGGCGGCTTGCAATGCCTGCTCTTGCCCAGTGGTCTGGCCGCCGTGGCGCTCGTTGCTTTGTCGCTGCTTCGAGCGGGTGACGAGGTCCTGATTCCAGATAACGCCTACGGCCCCAACAAGGCGCTGGTCGAAGGGGAACTCACATCCTGGGGGATCACACACCAGTATTACGATCCGCTGAACCCTCAGGATCTGGCGTCCCGGATTGGCCCCAGCACGCGTTTGGTGTGGCTGGAAGCCCCGGGTTCAGTCACGCTGGAGTTTCCTGATCTGTGCGAGATGGTGCGGGTTTGCAAGGCTCGGGGCGTTTTGACGGCTCTGGACAACACCTGGGGTGCTGGCCTGGCTTTTGCGCCGTTTGACCTGGTGCCGGGCAGCAGTCCTGCTCTGGGCGTTGATATGTCCGTGCATGCCTTGACCAAGTACCCCAGCGGGGGCGGTGATGTGTTGATGGGCAGTGTCATCACCCGGGACGCCTCGCTGCACATGAAGCTCAAGTTGACCCACATGCGCATGGGCTTTGGCGTGGGTGCCAACGATGTGGAGGCCGTTCTGCGGTCTTTACCCAGTATGGCACTGCGCTACCGCGCCCATGATGAAACCACCCGTGAGCTTGCTCAATGGTGTTTGACCCAACCCGAGTTTGCGCAGGTGCTGCATCCGGCGTTGCCCGATTCGCCAGGGCATGCGCATTGGCGGGCGCTGTGCCACGCAGGCCCCGGAGGTGCTGCGGGCCTGTTCAGCGTGGTCTTTGATCCTGCCTTCGGCTCAGCGCGGGTCGACATGTTCTGTGATGCGCTCAAGTTGTTCAAAATTGGCTATAGCTGGGGTGGCCCGGCCAGCCTGGTGGTCCCTTACGAACTTGCGACCATGCGCAGTGTGTGGCCGTCTTGCATCCAACAAGGCACCGTGGTTCGCTTCTCGGTGGGATTAGAGGCGGCCGCTGACTTGCGGGCTGACCTCGCACATGCGCTGGCGCAAAGTCTGCGCTGACTGGGTGTTTTCCTGACTAGTCACGGCGCCAGGTCCTCTATAAACTGGCACTTATGAACAAAGCCAGCGATTCGACAGCCAGCACCGACCCGGACTCAGGGGCGTCGGGTCTGCCTTTGGCTGCTCCCGCACCTTATGTGCCGCCGCCCAGCGAGGCACCACTCAAAGAAATCACCGCGTTGCGTCTGGGCGATCCTTTCCGCTGGCTGCTACTCGGGTGGCGTGACTTGATGGCCGCCAAGGGCATTGGTCTTTTCTACGGATTTTGTTTTTTATCCATGGCCTTGGTGCTCGGCGCTGTGTTTCGCAGCAAACCCGAGTACGCCATGTCGATTGCCTCCGGGTGTCTGCTGGTCGGCCCTTTTTTGGCTATGGGTTTGTACGAAGTCAGTCGCCGGCGTGAACAAGGCGAGCTACCGGAATTGGGTGCCTCGCTGACCTGCTGGGACAGTCATGTGCGCAGCATGGGCATGCTGGTTCTGGTGTTGATCGTGCTGGAGTTGCTGTGGGGGCGCGCGTCCTTAGTGGTATTTGCCGTGTTTTTCAATACCGGCATGCCATCCACCACCGGTGTCATCAAGGCCGTCTTCAATCCCGAGAACTGGGAGTTTTTGGTGGTCTATATGGTTGTAGGCAGCGTGTTTGCTGGTCTGGTGTATTCCATTGCCGTGGTGTCCATACCGATGATCCTGGACCGGGACACCGACGCCATCTCTGCCGCCATCACCAGCCTGCAAGTCGTTTTTGGCAACTTGGCCGTGATGCTGCTGTGGGGCGTCGTGTTGACTTCACTGGTGATAGCGGCCCTGATCCCCTGGGGCGTGGGCTTACTGTTCATCGGGCCCTGGCTGGGGCATGCCAGCTGGCATGCTTACCGCGGGTCCGTCCGATGGCTCGATGACCCTGCAGTGCCCGCCTGAATCGCCAAATAAGTTGCGCAGCGGGTGCCGGGCACCGGCCTTCAAATGGTAAAGTGTCTTTAACTACAGAAAGCATACTTTGGCAACACCGAACTACGGATATGAGAAGCGTCAGAAAGAACTGGCCAAGAAGAAGAAGAAAGAGGAAAAGCTCAAGCACAAGGCAGAGCGCAAGGTAGGTGAGGGCGGCGAAGATGGCGCACCTGAGGATGATTCCGAAGGTGAGCCGACAGAAGCCGGTCCTGACACGCCTGCCGCCCCCTGAGACTTACTTGGGCGGCCGGCCAGGTCCCTCTGTGTGCAAGCTCTGCATAGAGAGCTTGCCTGTGAGGTCCAGGTGACCGGCCGACTGCTCCAGAATATCGAGCACCCAGTGCCAACACGGGCACACCCACTGTACATGCTGTTTTCTTTATGCGGTTTCTTCATGCACTTGTTGGGCTAATTGGGTCATAGCCAGCACAGAATGATCCTCAGGTGCTATTGTCTTTGCATTTTCGAAATGCTGGAAGTTGCGTCGCATCGACTGCAAATACACCGGGTCGTAATGCTGAGTGAGCAATTCCTGCACCACGGGCTCAATCTGGCCGGCCCGCACTTGGCTTGTCCAGCCATCGACCACCGCCTTGCCCCGAAATTCGGTCAGCACCTCCAGGCGATTGCAAAAGTGCTCTGCGTCCTGCACAAAAAAATCATAGTCTTCCATCAGTAGCGCCACCCGCTCGGCGTCCGGCAGCACCAGGTTCAGGCACGGGCTTTGGCGCATGGCCTCGATCAACGAGACCGGCACGGCGACATTCCCCACCTTTTTGCTCTCGCTCTCGATGAAGACCGGGCGTGTAGGGTCCAGATGCCGCAAGGCGTCCCACACCAGCGTGTCAAAGCGTTTTTGTGTGGGTTGCGGCAGCCCCGGAATGGCGCCCAGCACCGAGCTGCGGTGGTTGGCCAGGGCTTCCAGATCGATCACTTGCGCACCCTGCGCACTAAGCGCTTGCAGCAGCCGGGTTTTGCCCGATCCGGTGGTCCCGCAAATCACGCGAAACTGCAAGCTGCTTGCCCAGCGCGGGATATCGGCTACCACCGCTGCCCTGAACGCCTTGTAGCCGCCCTCCAGTAGCGTCACCCGAAAGCCGATCTCGGACAGGATGAGTGACAGCGAGCCACTGCGCTTTCCACCACGCCAGCAGTAGGCCAGGGGTTTCCAGTCCTTGGGCTTGTCGATGACCTCGCGGTCGATGTGACCGGCAATGTTCCGGGCAGCTATGGCGGCGCCACGCTTTTTGGCCTCGAAGGCGTTGACCTGCTTGTAGAGCGTGCCGATCTCGCGGCGCTCGTCGTTGTTCAGCGTGGGCCAATTGATGGCCCCGGGCAAGTGGTCTTCGTCAAACTCGCCTTCGCTGCGCGCATCGATGACCGTATCGAACTCGTGCAGTTGACCGATCAGGTCCGTGGCACTCAGGGTGGTCAGGCTCATTGCAATAGTTTCCTGAGTTCAGGCCATACATTGGCCAGCATGATGGGGTGAGCTTCTTCACTGGGGTGAATGCGGTCGGCCTGGAACAGACGGGTGCTGCTTGCGCCCCCCGATTCGTTGGCCACACCTTCGAGCAAAAACGGCACCAGAGCGGCCTTGTTGGCCTTGGCTACATCAGCAAACAAGGCGGCAAAGCGCGCGCCATAGTCCCGGCCGTAATTGGGCGGCACCTGCATACCCACCAGCAAGACGCGGGCGCCCGCTTTTTGGGCCGCTTGGGTCATGAAGCTCAGGTTGTCTTCGGTGAGTTGGAGCGGCAGACCGCGCAAGGCGTCGTTGCCCCCCAGCTCAATGACCACGTGCGTGGGGCGGTGCTGGGCCAGCAGCGCGGCCAGCCGGGCACGTCCACCCGATGTGGTGTCGCCGCTGATGCTGGCATTCACTACGGTGGCCGGGAGTTTGCTTTCTTTCAAACGCTGTTCCAGCAGCGCGACCCAGCCCGAACCCCGCTTGAGGCCGTACTCTGCGCTGAGCGAATCACCCACGACCAAAATGGTTCTGGCTGGCTTGGCTACCACGGCGGCGCCCGAGGCGGCGGATATCCCCGCTGACACAGCCAATACGGCCGCTGCGATAAAGTGTCGTCGATACAAAGAGAGCCCCATGTCTGATTCAATTATTTCTGTAGAGCACGTTTTCAAGTCGGTGACTGATTCAACGGGCACGCTTGACATTTTGCGCGATATTGATTTCTCCCTGAACGCGAGGGAAACAGCGGCCATTGTGGGCGCTTCCGGCTCGGGCAAGAGCACGCTCCTGTCCATCATTGCCGGGCTGGACACACCCACCCGGGGCACCGTGCGCCTGGCCGGGCAAGATTTGTTCGCCTTGAACGAAGACGAGCGGGCTGGGTTGCGGGCCCAAAAGGTGGGTTTTGTGTTCCAGAGCTTTCAGCTGCTTGGCAATCTCACCGCGCTGGAGAACGTCATGCTGCCGCTTGAGCTGGCTGACCGGCGTGACGCCCGCGCCACCGCCACCGAGATGCTGGCCCGGGTGGGTTTGTCGGAGCGGCTGGGCCATTACCCCAAGGTGTTGAGCGGCGGTGAACAGCAGCGCGTGGCCCTGGCTCGCGCCTTTGTGGTGAAACCGGCGTTGTTGTTGGCCGACGAGCCCACAGGCAGCCTGGATTTCGCCACCGGCGAGAAGGTGATGGAGCTGATGTTTGACTTGAACCGTGAGTTGGGCACCACGCTGGTGCTGGTCACGCATGACCGCGCCATTGCCGCCCGCTGCGCGCGCTGCATCACCATTGAGGCGGGTCGGGTTTTGGACACCACAGCCGACGTTTGAGGGTGTTTTAGCCCTCTAGTCGGCGAATCCATTGCCTGAAATGCTATTGATACAGTAGTGTTTGAAGAGCCGCGATAATGACGCCATGTCTTCATCCAAAGTTTTATTCGGCTTTCATGCCGTCGGTGTTCGCCTCAAGACGGCGCCCAAATCCGTTATCGAAATCTATTTTGAGCCCACGCGCCGGGACGCGCGCATGCGTCAGTTCATAGACAAAGCCAAAGATATGGGCTGTCGGTTGATCGAATCCGATGGCGACCGTCTGGCCAAACTGTGTGGTGGCCACGGACACCAGGGCGTGGCCGCCCGCGTGGAAGAACTCGCGCAGGTGCATTCGCTGGACGAGTTGCTTGAACGCCTGGAAGCCGCGCAAGCCGACAAGCCCTTGGCCGAGCGCGAGCAGCCGCTGATTCTGGTGCTTGACGGCGTGACCGATCCGCATAACCTGGGTGCCTGCCTTCGGGTGGCCGATGGCGCTGGCGTGCATGCCGTTATCGCCCCCAAGGACAATGCCGCAGGCATCAACGCGACCGTGGCCAAGGTGGCCAGTGGCGCGGCAGAGACCGTGCCGTATTTCATGGTCACCAACTTGGCGCGTACCTTGAACGAGCTGAAAGAACGCAACATCTGGGTGATTGGCACCAGCGACGTCGCCACCAAGACCATCTACCAGGCCGATCTCAAGGTTCCTGTCGCGCTGGTGCTGGGGGCAGAGGGTGATGGCATGCGCCAGCTCACCGCCAAAACCTGCGATGAACTGGTGAGCATTCCGATGCGTGGCGCGGTGGAGAGCCTGAACGTGTCGGTTGCCAGTGGCGTGTGCCTGTATGAGGCCGTTCGTCAGCGCAGCTAAGGCGCTGCTCGCTGGTTACTTGAGGGGAATCGGCTGCGTGGATGGTACCGGCACTGCCGTCACGCTGTTTTTGGGGCTACCGTCAATGAGCTTGTCGGAATACACCAGGTAAATCAGCGTGTTGCGCTTGCTGTCAACCATGCGCACCACCCGCACCTGCTTGAACAAAAACGACGAGCGCTGGTTGAACACCTCGTCTTGCTTGTCGATCTTGCCCTTGAATGAGATTGGTCCCACTTGGCGGCACGCCACCGCAGCATCTGACGTGTCTTCCGCAAACCCCAGAGCGCCTTTGTAACCACCGGTCTGGGCGTGTGACAAATAACAGGACACGCCTCCAACCTGCGGGTCGTCAAACACATCGACCACGATCTTGTCGTTGGGGCTGAGCAACTTGAAGGTGGTGCTGACCTCACCGACAGTCTCGGCCAGTGCGCCGATTGAAGCCGTAAGAAAAACGAGGGCAGAGAGAAGTTTTTTCATGTGAATGTCGGAGTTTTTCAGGGTTGATTTATCGGTGGAACGGCCGTTGGTGGCGGCGGTAGCGGCAGCAGCGTCACTCGGTCAGACCCAGCCGACCCAGCCCAGCAAGGCGCCGGCCCCCAGCAGCCACAGTAAATGCAGTTTGGTGCGCCACACCAGCAAGGCGCTGACACCGGTGAGCAGCCACATGGGCCAGTTCTTGAGTTCGCTGCCGTGGCTGCTTGCCAGAATCCAGCTGGTGGCTATCAAAAGTGCGATCACGATGGGGCCCATGCCCTGCTTGAAGGCACGCACCGCCCGCAGTTCGCGGTTGTTGTGACCCCATCGGGCCGCCAAAAAGGTCAGTGTGGTGCTGGGCAGCATGATGCCCACCATGGCAATGGCCACGCCCAAGGCAGCATAGCTCCAAGCCATCATGCCTGTGCCGCCACCCGCATTCAAGCCAATGTTCCAGCCCATAAGGGCCACAAACAGCACATTGGGGCCGGGGGCGGCCTGTGCCAGGGCAATGGAGGAGGTGAATTGACCCTCGGTGAGCCAATGCCGCTGGTCCACCAGATAGCGGTGCATGTCGGGCGCGGTGGTGATGGCGCCGCCCACGGCCAGAAGGGATAGTGACATAAAGTGGATGAACAGGTCGAGCCAGTCCGATTGGGTGAGTGACAAGCTCAGGCTCATGGCGCGCCCACTGTTGCCCGGGCCAGCCCTAGTTGCCGGTAAGCCCAGCCACACGCCATAGAGCCCACGCCAAACAGGACCCAGGCCAGGGGAATGCGCAACAAGGCAATGGCCACAAAGGTGACGCCCGCCAAGCCCCAGCATACCGGTTGCCCCATGGCATTGGATTTCAGGGCGCCAACCAGTTTGAGCCCGGTGGCTCCGATCAGCCCTGCGGCCACGGCCCCCATGCCTCGCAACGCGCCTTGCACACCGGGCGAGTCGGCAACGCCCGCAAAGGCGGCCGCCAGGGCCAAGGCCAGAATCAGCGGAAAAGTCAGCATGCCGGCCAGTGCTACCAAGGCGCCCCGCATGCCAAAGTAACGGTCGCCAATCATCAGGGATAAATTCACCACGTTGGGGCCGGGCAGGATTTGGGCCACGGCCCAATCCTCCAGAAACTCCTCGCGGGTGAGCCATTTTTTCTTCTCGACCAGCTCCCTTTGCACCACGGCCAGCACACCGCCAAACCCCTGCAACGCCAGGTGGGTGAAGGACCAGAACAGGTCGCGCAGGGACTCGGGTTGGGGCCGACGGTTAGGCAGGGTGGGGCTGTGAGTGGTGTCGCGCGGTGTATCGGGGGTCGTCATGCGCCAATTATCAAGGGCTTGACCCCATCCCGTGGGCCAACGGTGCGTGCCGTGGCCGTCTTAAAGCTTGAGCGTCCAGGTTTCCCCGACGAGATCTCGGCCAAAGCCCCGGTAGGGCTCACTTTTAACCAACTCAAACCCGCGTTTGATGTAGAGGGCGCGGGCGGCGGTCAGGCAGCTGTTGGTCCAGAGCACCATTTTTTTGTAGCCTTTTTTCTGGGCAAAAGCGATGCACTCATCCGTGAGCAGGCGCCCCAAGCCCACGCCCCGAGCTTGGGGTGTCAGGATGAGCATGCGCAACTTGGCCACGTGTCTGGATTGGCGCACCACAAACACCGAGCCCACCCGCTCGCCTTGCCACTCGGCGATCCAGCAGCGCTCCCAATCCGGCTGATGCTTGCGCACATAGTTGGCAACAATTTCGGCCACCAGGGCCTCGAACTCGGCGTTCCAGCCGTACTCACGCGCATAAATCTCGCCGTGCTGCTGCACCACCCAGCCCATGTCACCGGCTTGGGGTGCGCGCAACACAATCTCATGCAACTGCATGGCTGCGGCGTCGTTTCGGGGCTGTGGGCATATGGTCATTGGGACCAAAAAACAGCTTGGCCAGGCCTTTGGGTTCATAAGGCTGCCAATGGTCCTGGGCTTGTGCCAGCCGGTCAGCGATCAAGTAGAGGGCGTTGGGGCTGCTGCCCATGCCAATGTGGCTGTTGCCCCGCAGGTTGATGCTTTCCCCACCGGGCCGACCCTCTTCAATGGAGCACTTCCAAGCCACCACGCCGTCAAGCTTGCTGTAGATGGAAGTCGTGGGCACGGGTGGCTTGATGCGCATCGCCAGGTGCTGATTGAAGTCCAGGTCATCCAGCTTGTCGCCAGAGAGCCACTCGTACAAGTGGGTGCCGGTGGAGGCCAGCGGATGGCCGGTGAAAGGGGAGCCCAGGGTGATGACCTGGCGCACCATGGCCGGGTCCAGCCGGGCCATCTCGCGGGCAAAGACGCCGCCCAGGCTCTGGCCGATGACGCTGACCTTGGCGTTGTGGTGGTCAAAAATGAACTGCAGTCGCTGACGCATCAGCTCCGGGCCTTCCTCCGTGAGTCCCATGTTGCGCCCCAGGCCCCAGGGGTAAGTGATGTAGCCCAAACCATCCAGAAACCGGCGCAGCAAGGCAGTGGAGGTGTCAGAGGCACCCAGCCCGGGGATCACAAGCACCGGGTGGCCGTCTCCCTTGGGCACCAGCTGTTGCACCAGCCGGTGGCTGGCCAGGCCGGCCCAAAACTCCCAAACCGCCCGTGACTCCGAAGCCAGCAGCCACACTGAGGGGGGATCGATGTCGGGAAATTGGGTCATGGAGGCTTTGATGCGTTTCATGCGAGACATGGGGCGTGCTCCTGAGGTGTGGCTTTCTGGTTGGATTAAGTGGGGTTCTTGGCGTGGGGCAAATCTTTCAGCTCTTGCAGCACCCAATTGATGACGGCATCGTCCAGGCACAGCTCCAAGTGGCCGCGCCCTTCAAAGACCGTGACCGGCACACCGTCAAGCACTTGCGCCATCTGGGGGAAGACGATGTTGTCCTGCGGAGTGAGCGCAATGCGCATCAGGCTGCGGGCATGGGGCGTCTCGCCTTGTGCCAGTGTCTGCAGCCACTGGCTTTGCCACTCCATCTGCGCCCCGTTGGGCGTGCGACCACTGGGTGCGACCTGCGTGCCGGCGTGGGGCGTGCCCAGGGTCAGCACCCGCGCCACACGGGCGTGGCCGTGAGCCCGCATCCAGGCCCGAATAACGAGGCCGCCCATGCTGTGCCCAACCAGAGCCACCTGGCTGGCACCTGTGTGGCGGCGCAGTGTTTCAACCGCTTGTTCGATGAGGGGCGCATAGCGGTCGATGGACGTAAACAACGGCTCCAGGTTCACTGCCAGCACCGGGTGCCCGGCCGCCAGCAGCCGCCGGGTAATGTCGTCCCACACTCGGTGGTTGCACAGGTAACCGTGCACCAGCACTACCGGAACGCGGGCTGGTGTGTTGCTGCCGGGTAGCAAAACCGCAGGCGTTTTCGCCCAAGGCTGGCGCAGCATGAAGATCACCAGGCCGGCCCAAAACTCAAACACCAGCGAGCGCCACCACAAGCCAGGCTGGCCCGGCGTTCTGGACTTGACGGCAGTGAGGGCGGTGGCCACCAAGGCACCGAGCAAGGGCAGGGCGAGGGCGCCCAACCAGGCCAGCCAGCCAGGTGCCTCGGTTTGCCGGGTCACAAGCCACCCCAACAGGGCGCCGGTCAAGATTTGAGCCAGCAAAATTCGGCGCAGCAGTGTGGACAACATCGGTGTCTCAGCCTCTCAAAGTTTCTGGGGCTGGGAGGCAAGCGTTGGAACCCGGCATGTCAGTACACCGGCTGGTAGCGCTGGATGGCCGCTTTGACCTCGTCGGTCAAGGCAAAGCCAGCACCAAACCGTGCTGCCAATTCGTCTGCGCGTTTCACAAAGGCATCCATGCCCATGCCGTAGATGAACTGCATGGCGCCCCCGGTCCATGCCGGAAAGCCGATGCCAAAGATGGAGCCAATGTTGGCGTCATGCACGGTAGTGAGCACGTTTTCGCTTAAGGCACGGGCGGTCTCCACGGCTTGGCGGTACAGCAGGCGGTCTTTGAGGTCGGTGATGTTCCACTCTGCATCGGCTTTCTCAAACAAGGGCTTGAGCTGGGGCCACAGTGATTTCTTCGCGCCTTTTTCGCTCGGGTAGTCATAAAAACCGCCGCCACCGGCGCGGCCGGGCCGGTTGTGCTGTTTGACCATCTCGGCCACCAGCAGCTCACCCGGTGTAGCGTTGTAGGTTTTTCCCTCGGCCTCATAGTCGGCACGGGTTTGCTCCATGACATGCAGGCTCAGGGTGAGCGCGGTTTCATCCAGCACCGCCAGCGGGCCCACCGGCATGCCGCACTGCATGCCGGCGTTCTCAATGGCCGCAGCGGGAATGCCCTCGCCCAGCATGGCTGCACCTTCCATCACAAAGGTGCCAAACACGCGGCTGGTGAAAAACCCACGCGAATCGTTCACCACAATCGGGATCTTGCCGATGGCCTGCACGTAGTCAAAGGCGCGGGCCACGGTCTCGTCGTCAGTCTGCTTGCCGCGAATGATCTCGACGAGCTTCATCTTGTCCACGGGGCTGAAGAAGTGGATGCCAATGAATTTTTGGGGCGCTGCACTGGCCTGGGCCAGGCCGCTGATGGGCAGGGTGGAGGTGTTGGACGCAAAAAAGCCACCTGGGACCAGCATGGGCTCGGCCTCCCGGGTGACTTTGGCCTTGAGTTCGCGGTTTTCAAACACGGCCTCGATGATCAAATCGCAGCCCGCCAGGTCAGCGGCTTGGTCGGTGGCTTGGATGCGGTCCAGCACGGCTTTTTGCTCATCTGCGCTCATGCGGCCCTTGTCCACCCTTGCCTGGGTGAGCTTGGTGCTGTAGGCCTTGCCGGCGTCTGCCTTCTCCTGGCTCACATCCTTCAAGACCGTGGCTATGCCCTTGCTGGCTTGTGAGAAGGCAATGCCCGCGCCCATCATGCCCGCGCCCAGCAAACCGACTTTGGCTGGCTTGAAGCGCGGCGCGCTGCCGGGGCGGCTCTGGCCGCTCTTGATGGCGTTGAGGTTGAAGAAAAAGGTGTTGATCATGGCCTTGGCGTTGGGGCCGCTCATGAGCTTGGCCAGATAGCGGCTCTCAATGCGCAGGGCGGTGTCGAGGTCCACCTGCAGGCCCTCGACCATGCAGGCCATGATGGCCTCGGGCGCGGGGTACAGGCCGCGGGTTTGCTTCTTGATCATGGCGGGTGCCACCACCAGCATGTTGGCCACAGCCGGGCTGGACGGCAAGCCGCCCGGCACTTTGTAGCCCTTGGCTTCCCACGGGTGCTGGGCGCTGGGGTTGGCGGCAATCCAGGCCAATGCCAGGGCACGCATCTCGGCGGCTGCGGTCTCACTTGGGGCGACCAACTCATGCACCAAGCCTAAGGCTTTGGCCTCTTTGGGCGAGAACAATTTGCCTTCTACGAGGTAAGGCTGCGCGCCCATCAGGCCCAGGTGGCGGGTCATCTTGGTCACGCCACTGGCGCCGGGCAGCAGGCCCAGGGTCACTTCGGGCAGGCCGAACTGGGTCTTGCGGTCGTCAATGGCAATGCGGTGGTGGCCTATCAGCGCCACCTCCCAGCCGCCACCCAGCGCCGTGCCATTGAGACAACTGACCACCGGCACGCCCAGCGTCTCCAGGGTGCGAAAGTTCTTTTTGACCAGCTCAATCTCGGTGAAGATGGCCTGGGCATCTGAAGGCTTCACCCGCATGGTGGCCTTCAGGTCGGCGCCGGCAAAAAAGGTGGTCTTGGCAGACGCCAGGAGGATGCCTTTGATAGTGGGCTTGTCCTGCAGTACCTGGGCGGCCACGGCGGACATGTCTTCCTGCCACTGCATGCACATGGTGTTGACGGGCGAATTGGGCTCGTCAAACGTGATGGTGGCAATGCCGTCTTGCAGTGCGTATTGAATATTTTTCATTTTGAGTTTGCTATTTAATTAGGGCTACTTACCCAATGAATATGCTGGCTAGAGGCTTATTTCTTTTAAGTTCTTTCCACAATCGTGGCAATGCCCATGCCGCCACCCACGCACAGCGTGGCCAGGCCGTAACGCAGATTGCGCCGGTGCAGTTCATCAATCAAGGTGCTCAAAATCATGGCGCCCGTGGCGCCCAGCGGGTGGCCCATGGCGATGGCGCCACCGTTTACATTGACCTTGTCATGCGGCACCTTCATCTCTTTCATGAAGCGCATCACTACGGCAGCAAAGGCCTCGTTCACCTCAAACAGGTCAATCTGGTCAATGGTCAGCCCCGCCTTGGCCAGTGCCTTGCGCGCCGCCGGCATGGGGCCGGTCAGCATGATGGTGGGGTCGGCACCGCTCAGGGCCGCTGCCACAATGCGCGCACGTGGCGTGAAGCCGTGCAATTTGCCCGCCGCTTCCGAGCCAATCAGCACTGCGGCGGCACCGTCCACAATGCCGGATGAGTTGCCCGCGTGGTGCACATGGTGAATGCGCTCCACCTGCGGGTAGCGGGTGAGTGCCACCTGATCGAACCCCATGCCGCCCATTTGCTCAAAGGCCGGTT
>CALRWE010000030.1:0-27885 GCA_943371745.1 Rhodoferax sp. OV413 | reverse complement strand
TCATGAACGATATTCGTCGCACCATTTTGTGGGTGATTTTTGGTTTTTCGATTGTTCTGTTGTGGGATCAATGGCAGGTCTACAACGGCCGAAAAGCCACCTTTTTTCCTGGCCCGGTTCAGACAACGCCTGTTGCTGCTCCGCCTGCGGCGTCCTCATCAAGCGTGCCAACGGGTGTGCCCGCGTCCGGTAACTCGTCTGCAGGCGTCGCACAGGTCCCAGGTTCCCCTCTGCCCCCTGCTTCGAGTGCGCCTGCGGCGCAGCGCGAAAAAGTCACTATTCAGACCGATGTACTCAAGCTCACACTCGACTCCGAGGGCGGGTCTGTGGTGAAAGCCGAGTTCATCAAGCACCTGGACATGTTTGACAAGGCCAAGAACTTTGTGCTTTTGGACGACAACAAGGATCGCGTTTATCTGGCGCAAACTGGTTTGATCGCGGGAGAAGCCGGCGGTAGCTTTCCGACACACAAGACGGTGATGACGATCATGCCAGGCGAGCGCTCGCTCAAAGATGGAGAAAACGAACTTGTTATTCGCTTCGAGTCACCCGAGGTTGGCGGCTTGAAGTTGCTGAAAACGTTTACTTTGAAGCGCGGTTCCTACGCCATCGCTGTCAAGCACGAGGTGGTGAACGTGGGCGCGTCGGCTACCTCTGCCCAACTGTATCTGCAGTTGGTGCGTGACGGTAACAAGCCGCCAGGAGAGTCTTCGTTCTACTTTACCTTTACGGGCCCTGCCATTTATACCGAGGCCAAGAAATATCAGAAGGTGGAATTCAGCGATATTGAAAAAGGCAAAGTGGATATTGAAAAGACGGCGACCAACGGTTATGTTGCCATGGTGCAGCACTATTTTGCGAGTGCCTGGATTTTGGGGGATGGCATCAACCGTGATCTCTTCATGCGCAAGGTTGATACCAACCTTTACGCCACAGGCATGATCACTCCTTTGGGGTCAATCGCACCTGGAAGCTCCAAAACGGTTGATGCGAAGTTCTTTACAGGCCCGCAAGAAGAGAAGGTTCTTGAGGCTTTGGCACCGGGCCTGGAATTGGTCAAGGACTATGGATGGTTGACCATTTTGGCCAAGCCGCTGTATTGGCTTCTCGACAAGCTGCACAGCTTCATCAATAACTGGGGCTGGTCAATTGTGGCTTTGGTGGTGCTGTTGAAGGCGGCCTTTTATTGGCTCAATGCCAAGGCTTACGCCAGCATGGCGAAGATGAAGGCAGTTAATCCAAAGATCACTGAAATGCGCGAGCGTTTGAAAGACAACCCGCAGCAAATGCAGCAGGAGATGATGCGCATTTATCGTGAGGAAAAAGTCAACCCCATGGGTGGCTGTTTCCCCATCATGATTCAGATACCTGTGTTCATTGCCCTCTATTGGGTGTTGCTTTCCAGCGTTGAAATGCGAAATGCACCCTGGGTGCTGTGGATTCACGATCTGTCTTCGCCCGATCCGTTCTATATTCTGCCGCTCATCATGACGTTGACCACGGTGCTGCAGACCGCCCTTAACCCGGTTCCGCCAGATCCTATGCAAGCCAAGTTGATGTGGTTTATGCCGCTGGCCTTCAGTGTGATGTTTTTCTTCTTCCCGGCAGGTCTGGTGTTGTACTGGATCACCAACAACATCCTTTCAATCGCGCAGCAGTGGATGATCAACACTCGGATGGGTGTGCCACCGCAGTTCAATCTGCCCAAGTTCAAATAGAGAAGATGTTGCGATCCAGCTCACCTTGTGAGCGAGATTGCTGACATTCTTTGTGATGTTGCCACGCCACCAGGATCCTATTGTTGCGGTTGCTACGGCGCCAGGTCGAGGTGCCGTCGGCATTGTCAGGGTCAGCGGAAGGAGTCTTGAGGCCTTGATCCTGGCACTTTGCGGACGCAAACTCAAGCCGCGAGAAGCCACCTACACGCCATTTCTAGATCAGGCTGGCGTTGCCATAGATATGGGTTTGGCGATTTACTTCGCAGCCCCCCATTCCTTCACTGGCGAAGATATTTTGGAATTGCAGGCACACGGGGGATCGGTGGTCTTGCAGCTTCTATTGGCCCGATGTCTGGAGGCAGGGGCAGAAATCGATCCAGTCTGCCAACTTCCCCGTCTGACTGGGCTCAGGGTGGCATTGCCTGGTGAGTTTTCAGAGCGTGCGTTCCTCAACGAAAAAATGGATCTGGCGCAGGCTGAAGCCATCGCAGACCTCATTGATGCCAGCACAGAGGCGGCTGCTCGCAGTGCCAGCCGAGCCTTGGTAGGCGAATTCTCAAACGAGATACACCAGCTCAGGGACGCATTGGTTCACTTGCGCATGCTGGTGGAAGCGACTCTGGACTTCCCCGAGGAAGAGATTGATTTTCTGCGCAAGGCCGATGCGCACGGGCAGTTGCGATGGCTTGCGAAAACGTTGCAAACCGTGCTTCAACGAACCCGTCAGGGGGCTTTGCTTCGTGAGGGAATCCGGGTTGTGATTGCTGGCCAGCCCAACGCGGGAAAATCGTCCTTGCTCAATGCGTTAGCGGGGGCCGAGCTCGCTATCGTGACCCCCGTTGCGGGAACGACCCGTGACAAAGTGCAGCAAACGATTCAGATCGAAGGTGTTCCGGTGCATGTAGTGGATACAGCGGGCCTGCGTGACAGTCAGGATGAGGTCGAGAAAATTGGGATTTCACGAGCCTGGGATGCGATAGAAACCGCGGATGTCGTTCTGTTTTTACATGATCTGACCCGCTTAGATGCTACTGATTACAGGGAAAATGATCAAGAAATTGCGCGAGTGATCGCTCAGAAAGTGCCCCCGCGCGTTCCTGTGATTGACGTCTGGAACAAAGCCGATGCGGTAGATTGCCAAACGGATGGTGGCGGGTTGGCGTTATCTGCCAAAACGGGCACAGGGCTTGAATCTTTGCGCCAAAGGTTGTTGGAGGTTGCAGGTTGGCAGGCGATGCCAGAAGGCGCTTACATCGCAAGGGCACGGCACGTGCAAGCCTTGCGAGATTTTGGTGATCACTTGACATGTGCCACGGCTCACTTGGACTCCAGTGCGCAAGCGCTGGATCTCATGGCAGAAGAGCTCAGGCTCGCACAGAATTCACTAAATGAAATAACCGGTGAATTTACGTCAGATGATCTTTTGGGGGTGATATTTTCCGAGTTTTGCATCGGAAAATAGCGGATCTCTGCTGGTTTGGCAACTGGGGAATTGAACTCCAAACAGCGACACCCGACAGTTCAGGTCTTGGCTATCGACGGGTCAACGAACAGCCTGACCGCAGTGCCGAAGGCACCACTGGCCCCACGCAGTCAGATCCCTGAATACGGATACCCGAGGTTAAATCGTTCACCTTTTGATGTCGTCTCATCTGGCCAATTGAGCTGACGTAGCGCCTTTCTTCAGGCGCCCTCAAAGTGAAGCAGTGTGAAAAGAGGCAGACCAGCTGCTCGCAGTTTGTCAGAGCCACCTAGCTCGGGTAGGTCCACAATCGCTGCCCCTTCCATGACGTGTGCCCCGAGTTTTTCCAGTAGTTTTTTTCCCGCCATCATGGTGCCGCCTGTAGCAATCAGGTCGTCAATGAGCAAAACGCGGTCGCCCGGCTTCACTGCATCGGTATGTAGCTCCACAGTGGCGCTACCGTATTCGAGTTCGTAAGTTTCTTCCACCGTCGTGAACGGCAGCTTTCCCTTTTTGCGGACCGGCACAAAACCGACATTCAACTCATAGGCAATCACAGCACCCAGGATAAAACCTCTGGCGTCCAGCCCCGCAACTACGTCGGGCCGCATGGTCGGATCCATGTAGCGGTGGACAAAAGCATCGATAAGAATGCGGAAGACTTTTGCATCTTGCAGAAGCGGCGTGATATCGCGGAACTGGACGCCAGGTGTTGGCCAGTCCGGGACGGTACGGATGTGATCTCTGAGGTATTGATTGACACTTCTATTTTGCATGGCTCAGCAGATGGGAACGTAAAGTTGTATTGTGCATCTGGCGCATCATTTGGAAGCGTATGCCCGTTAGCCTTTAAGCAATATGTGGGTCGCAATCGTCAGTGCTTCAGCGCGTCCTGACAGAACCAGGGTATCACCGGCCTCGATTAGGGGGTCTTTTGCAAGCGACACGACTTTTCCGTCACTGCGCCGGAGGTTGACAATGCGAACGTTCACTGAATGCAAAGAAAAATGACTGATTGCGTGACCAATGGAACTGGCGCCGGAAGGCAGTGTGATGGATGACAGGCGTTCCTGGTGAAGTTCGTCTACCGAGTCATCATCCGCGCCGTGGAAATAACCGCGCAGCAGGTTGTACCGCGCATCGCGCTGATCCTGAGCAATTCGAATCACGCGCCGCATGGGCACTCCCACCAGGGCCAATGCGTGACTGGCCAGCATCAAGGATCCCTCAATCGCTTCGGGAACCACCTCGGTGGCGCCGGCTTGACGCAGCAGGTCCAGGTCATGGTCATCCTGGGTGCGAACGATCACAGGAACTTGGGATGCATGTGATCGGGTGTGGGCCAGCACCTTCAAGACACCCTGGACTTCAAGATAGGTGATGACCACTGCACTGGCGCGCGCCAGCCCCGCCGCCATCAAGGCCTGCAATCGAGCCGCGTCTCCAAAGACAACAGAGTCTCCTGCTGCTGCTGCTTGGCGCACCCGGTCTGGGTCCAGATCCAGTGCAATATAGGGAATATTTTCGCGCTCCAGCATGCGCGCAAGATTTTGCCCGCAGCGACCGTAGCCACAGATGATGACGTGCTTGTTTGCGTTGATCGACTTGCGGGCGATCGTCGTCATCTGCAGTGACTGCTGAAGCCACTCACTGCTCACCAGTTTCATCACGATTCGGTTGCTGTACAAAATAATGAACGGCGTGGCCATCATGGAGAGAACCATGCTGGCCAATATGGGGTTCAACAGGGCAGGTGGAACCAGTGCATTGGCTTGGGCGAGCGTCAGCAACACAAAACCGAATTCGCCTGCTTGGGCCAGGTAGAGTCCGGTCCGCAGTGACACGCCTGCCGTCGCACCCAGTCCACGAGCCAGCAAGGTCACAACCACTGCCTTGAAAAGGACTGGTAGCGTGACCAATAGAAGGACCAAAGGCCATCGCTCGAAGACCATCCGCCAATCCAGCATCATCCCGATGCTGATAAAAAACAGCCCCAGCAGAACGTCATGAAATGGTCGTATATCGGTTTCCACCTGGTGCTTGTATTGGGTTTCGGAAATCAGCATGCCTGCGATAAAGGCGCCGAGTGCCAGACTCAAGCCGGCCAATTCGGTCAGCCAGGCCAGGCCAAGGGTGATCAGCAGGAGATTCAGGACAAAGAGCTCTTCGCTTTTTCGCCGGGCGACCAGCGTTAGCCAGAAGCGCATTACCTTGGGGCCGCCCACCAATAGCAAGGTAATCAGCAGCGTTGCCTTGGCAGTGGCAATTGCCAGCGTTCCGATCAATTGCTCTCCCGATGCCCCCAGCGCAGGAATAAGCACCAAGAGGGGAACGACAGCCAGATCCTGAAACAAAAGTACGCCCATCACGCGTTTGCCGTGTTCGGACTCCACCTCAAGGCGCTCCGTCATGAGCTTGACCACGATGGCTGTGCTGCTCATTGAAAGTGCGGCTGACAATGACAGCGCTGTTTGCCAACTCATTCCCCACACTGTCGGGGCCAGCAAGGCGAGCCCTAGACTGGCCCCTGTTGCGCCGAGGATCGTAAGAAGAACTTGTGAAAATCCCAGCCCAAACACATGGTTGCGCATAGCACGGAGTTTAGGCAGATTGAATTCAAGTCCGATGACGAACATCAGAAATACCACGCCGAACTCGCCCAGATGGCGCACGCCCTCCGCGTTCTTTGCCAATGCAAGTGCATTGGGTCCGATAATCACCCCAACAGCAAGATAACCCAGCATGGGCGGCAGCTTCAATGAGCGAAAAGCCACCACGCCCAGAACGGCGGCCAACAAATAGAGTAGGGTCAGTTCAAGAGGGCTCACCCTTGGATGGTACCAAGCGCTCTGCTCACCGATAGAATTCTTTTATGACACTACAACGCAAGCCCGCCCCGGCCTTTGAACCGGCTCAAGTCATTCGTTTGGCACAGGAAACCTTGGACATTGAGGCCGCCGCTGTTTTGGGTTTGAAGCGGCATTTGGGGGCAGCGTTCATCGGTGCTGTGGAGATGATGTTGGCTGTCACGGGCCGGGTTGTTGTCATGGGCATGGGGAAAAGCGGGCATATCGGGCGCAAGATTGCCGCCACCCTCGCTTCAACTGGCACCCCTGCCATGTTTGTTCATCCTGCAGAGGCCAGCCACGGTGACCTTGGCATGATCAAAAGCTCGGACCTTGTGTTGGCGATTTCCAACAGCGGGGAATCAGCAGAACTGACTGCGATTCTGCCGGTGCTCAAGCGCATGGGCGCACCGCTGATTGCGATGACCGCCCATGCCGAATCCACACTTGCCAAGCACGCTGATATTTTTCTCAATTGCGGAGTGGAGAAGGAAGCCTGCCCTCTCAACTTGGCGCCAACCGCCAGCACGACGGCTCAATTGGCCTTGGGCGATGCCTTGGCCGTCGCGCTTCTTGATGCGCGCGGCTTCAAGGCTGAAGACTTTGCCCGATCACACCCGGGCGGCGCGTTGGGGCGCAAACTGCTCACGCATGTCAGCGACGTCATGCGCTCTGGAGACGACGTGCCCAAAGTCGGTGCGCATGCAGGCTTCAGTGAGTTGATGCGGGAGATGAGTGCCAAGGGTCTGGGTGCCACGGCCATTGTTGATGAAAGCGCCAGGGTGATCGGCATCTTCACCGACGGTGACTTGCGTCGCTTGGTTGAGCAGGGCATTGACCTTCGCACCAGCACCGCCGGGCAGGTCATGCACGCCAATCCGGCCACGATATTGAGCGATGCACTGGCCGTTGAGGCAGCGGACTTGATGGAACTGCACCGTATCACCAGCGTACTCGTGGTGGATGCTGTTGGCCAGTTGTGCGGCGCCCTGAACAGCAACGATTTGATGCGGGCGAAAGTGATCTGATGAATCCCGCCATTTATTTTCCGCCAGAGTTGCTGCTGAAAGCCCAAAACATCCGTGTGGTTTTCTTTGATGTCGATGGTGTCTTGACTGACGGAAGTCTTTACTTCACCGAAACGGGTGAGGCGATCAAGCGCTTCAACACGCTCGATGGTCAAGGACTCAAGCTGTTGCAGCGTGCCGGTTTGGTGGTTGCTGTCATTACCGGCCGAGACTCCAAACCGCTGCGTTTGCGTCTGGCGGCTTTGGGCATTGAGCATGTGCGTTATGGCACTGAAGACAAGGGCCCTGCCGCTCAGGAAATATTGGCAGCCCTGGGCCTGGGGTGGCATGAGGCGGCAGGCATGGGTGATGATTGGCCTGATCTTGCCGTGATGCAACGGTGTGCGTTGGCTTGCGCGCCGCAAAATGCCCATGTGGAAGTCAAAGCCATTGCCCACTACGTGACCCATGCCAAAGGCGGTGAGGGCGCGGCCAGGGAATTATGCGATCTGTTGTTGGTGGCCAGTGGGCGGTATGTGAGCCTGCTGGAGGAAAGTGCAGGGCGAACAGCGTGATACGAACAGCGTGGGAGCGACTGTCGCTCTATGTGCCCGTCATTCTGATGGGCGTGCTGGCGCTGGGCACTTATTGGCTGGTTCGCAGCACGCCGCTGCAAACAGCACCTATTCAGGAGGCGCCCGTGCGGCATGAACCCGACTACTTCATGCGCAAGTTTTCGGTGAAGACCTTTGATCGTGCGGGGCGTCTGACCAATGAAGTGACCGGGTTGGACGCCCGGCATTTCCCGGATACCGACACTCTGGAGATCGATTCGGCCTTGATTCGCTCCTTCAATGAAGAAGGCAAGCTGACCATTGCTACGGCCAAGCAGGCGCTGACCAACGCCAACGCAACGGACGTCCAGTTATTTGGTGATGCCAGGGTGGTGCGGGAGCCGACGCTGAACCCCGCAGGGCAACTGCAGCCCAGAATGGAGTTTCGTGGCGAGTTTTTGCACATCGTGAAGGATTCGCAAACGATCAAATCCGACAAGCCAGTCGATTTGATCCGAGGGAGTGATCGATTCACAGCAGATTCTCTCGATTACAACAATGTTGATCGCGTGTTACTGCTCAAAGGCCGTGTCAAAGGCACACTGGTGCCCCAGGTTGCGAAATGAAATCGTGGGAGAACAGCATGCCCAAACTCGTTTTGATTACCGGTGCCTCCAGCGGAATCGGTCAGGCTTTGGCTTTGCAGTTTTACAAGGCAGGTTATTCACTGGCGCTGGTGGCTCGCCGGGCAGCGCTCATACAGGCGTGGGCTGACGCACAAGGCCTTCAGCTGGATCGTTACCGAATTTATGGCGCAGATGTATCGCTGCCAGACCAAATGGTGGCATCGGGTCAGCTCTGCATTCAATGCCAGGGGGTTCCAGATGTGGTCATCGCTTGCGCGGGGATCAGCATCGGCGTGGATACGACCCAGCGCGCTGACCTTGATGTCATGGCTCAAACATTTGCCACCAACAACATCGGCACGGCAGCGACTTTTCACCCTTTTCTGGCGGGCATGATCCAGCGCGGTTCGGGTGTGTTGGTGGGCATTGGCAGCGTCAACGGGATCAGGGGCTTTCCAGGTCATGGTGCAAACTGCCCCAGCAAGGCGGCTCTGATCAGCTACTGCGAGTGTTTGCGTGGCGAGTTGCGTGCCAGCGGTGTGAACGTTGTGACCTTGTGCCCAGGCTATATTGATACTCCGTTGACACAAAAGAACACCTATTCGATGCCGTTCTTGTTGTCACCTGCCGATTTTGCATCCAGGGCCCATCAAGCGATTGAGGCTGGCGTTAGCTACCGCGTGATTCCGTGGCAAATGGGCGTGGTGGCCAAGCTGCTGCGGCTGCTGCCCAATTGGCTGTTTGACAAGGCCTTTGCCGGGCGGCCCCGCAAACCTAGACGCCCTTCTGATCAATAAAGGTGTGAAGCTTCGCCTGAGTGCTCATCAAAGAGTGGATCTGACCCACAAACAACAAAAGGGCCACAAGGGCCCTTTTGTTGTTCGATTGGCTATGAGCCAGTCGGGTGCTTAGTAGCTGCTGCGGCCACCGCCGTAACCACCACCGCCGCCGCCGCCGCTACGGCCACCGCCGCCGCCAGCACCGCCGCCGTATCCACCGCCACCGCCGAAGCCGCCGCCAGTGCGGGGAGGACGTGCCTCCATCGGACGGGCTTCGTTCACCACGAGACCACGACCACCGTACTGTTGACCATTCATTCCACCGATAGCGGCTTGCGCCTCAGCATCGCTGGCCATTTCCACAAAGCCGAAGCCTTTGGAGCGGCCGGTGTCACGTTCCATCATGACTTTGGCGCTGGTAACGGTGCCGTGTGCGGCAAATGCTTGCTGCAGGTCTTCGTCACGGAATGTGTAGGGCAGGTTGCCCACGTAAAGTTTGTTGCCCATGAAAGGACTCCTCAAAATAACTCAAAACGCGATGGAGTCCAAAACCGCTATTACCACGCAATCAACAAACGAATGAAGACTTAAAGCAGACGCGAAACTGACTAAACACCGCAAACTCGTACTGCCGATTTTCGACAATACCGCAGCATTATGCGCCAAGATTTTAAGAGTGCATCTTTTTTTATGAAATTTTGAAAAAATGAGCGGTCAAGGCGTCAGGTTTTATTCGGCGGTGGGCACATCTTTGCCCTGCGGTTTGGGTTGAGTCCCGCCGTAGTTGCGCCACTGCTTCATGGCGTTCCCCATGGTCAACACCTGGCGCTCGAACCTGGGGCACGTAGCGCACATGGCCATGTGCAGGCGCAAGGCCAGTCGGTCGGCCCAGGGCAGTTGTCGGTCTTCCCGGGCGATGACGAGTGCAGAGACTTGCTTGCAGGTGCGATTGAAAGGGATCATGAGGTCTCGGGTTGGGCAAACCAGTTGAGCTCCAGGCATTCGCGCAACCTGAGTCGCGCGCGGTGCAATTGAACATACAGATTGGTCGGCGTCAGGCTCATTTCCTTACATATTTCTTCACTGGAGAGCTCCAGCCACTCGCGCATCAGAAATAGCCGGCCCTGGGAGGGGGGCAACTTGTTGACGCAAGCGTCCAGCATCTCAAAAAACTGCTGGCTGCTGAACTGCTGCTCGGGGTTGCCCCAGTCGGCAGGAGCTTGCGAGAAGTGCCCGTCGGCCTTGAACACGATGTAGTCCAGTGGATCGGTATCGTCCTCTTCGGTGCCGCCCAGACCGCTGATCTCACGGCTGTGGTGGCGCAGTGCGTCAATGACCTTGTGTTTCAGGATGCCGACCAGCCAGGTTTTGAGTTGTGAGCGGTTCTCAAAGGCCTGCGGTTTGGCCAGGGCTGCCAGCACGGTCTCGGACACGGCGTCTTCGGCCCAGGCGTCGTTTCTCAGCTGAAGGCGCGCAAAGCGCAGCAAGTAGTCGCGGTGGCTGATCAGCTGTATTTCAAAGGGAGGTGGGCTGGTAATGGTCATGATGGCGCTGGCAGTGTAAGGCGCTTGTTTGGCCTGACAGGCAATTTTCTGGAAGCAGACCGGGTGGCGCTTGTAAGAAAGTCACAGGCCACCGGACTAAACCGCGACCAGCTGATCCACGGGCAGTTCAAGGGCCTCGGTCTGGCTGGTTTAGTATCAATTCATCAACCCACTGGAGTGTTCAACATGAACCAACGCGCCCTGATGGCCGCCGCCGCTTCCCTGATGTCCATGACATTTGTATCGCTTCCTGCCGCCGCCCAAGCCAAGGAAAAATGCTACGGCATCGCCAAGGCGGGACAAAACGACTGCGCCAACATCGCCGGCACCCATTCGTGCGCCGGCCAGTCCAAGGTGGACATGGACAAAGGCGAATGGAAATATGTGGCCAAAGGCACCTGCAAAGACCTCAAAGGACTGTCACAGGACGAAGCGAAGGCGGCTTCCAAGAGCTGATGGCCAGACCGGTTTGTTTCGGTCCCATGTCTGGTCAGTCAAGCAAGGTCAACCACGCGCAATCTGGTGGCGTAGGTATTGGCTGGCGGCATGCGCATTACGACGAGGTGCTGGAGCGCCAGCCTCCGTTGGCGTTTCTTGAAGTCCATTCCGAGAATTTTTTTGCCGATGGCGGTGCTGCGTTAGCCGTTTTGGGGCAAGCCCGGGAGATCTATCCTTTGAGCTTGCACGGTGTTGGTTTGTCACTGGGCTCGGCGGCCGGCATTGATCCGTGGCACCTGGATCAGCTGGTTCGTCTGGTGCAGCGCATGGAGCCGGTAAGGGTGAGTGACCATGCCAGTTTTGCCCGGGGGCAAGTGGGCGGGCGGGCCGTGCATGGTGCCGATCTGCTGCCAATTCCCTTCAGCACCGAGGCGCTGGATGTGCTGTGCGCCAACGTGCAGCGGGTGCAGGACCGGTTACAGCGCCGCTTTATGGTGGAGAACCTCTCCAGCTACCTGTCCTTTAAAACCCCGCCCGGCGAGGGTGCGCTGAAAGAGACTGATTTTTTGACCTTGCTTGCCCGGCGCACGGGCTGCCTGTTGTTGTTGGACGTCAATAACATCTATGTAAATGCGCTCAATGTCCGGATCAACGGTTTGGCGGGCGACCCGGTGCAGCACTGCCTGAAATGGCTCGACGCGGTCAACCCTGATGATGTGGGCGAAATACACCTCGCCGGCCATTGCCATGTGAAGGATGCCGACGGCGAGATCGTGATCGATGACCACGGCAGCCGGGTGTGCCCCGAGGTGTGGCAGATTTACCAGCATGCCGTGACCCGTTTCGGACCAGTGCCCACCCTGATTGAATGGGACACGGACGTGCCCGCGCTGGATGTGTTGCTGGACGAGGCCACGCGTGCCTGCGACCTGAGCGCTGTGGCGCAGCGTTGGTGCGCATGAGCGGGTTGGCTGCGCAGCAGCAGGCTCTGCTGGAGGCGCTGTTCCTGTTGCCGGCAGACGATGCTATTGAAAATGATGGTAGTAATGCAATAAAAACGCAGGCTAGAGGGCTAAAAGCTTATAAATCCAACGCGCATGCAGTGGCCGAGCGGGCTTTGCAAGCGGCCTACCCGGTGCTGACCCAATTGCTGGGTGCCCAGAGCATGGGTGCGCTGGCACGGGCCTATTGGCATGCCCATCCGCCCGTGTGCGGGGACCTTGCACAATGGGGCGACCAGTTGCCCGGGTTTGTGCGCGCCAGCGAGCAGCTGGCGGGTGAGCCTTACCTGGCGGATGTGGCCCGTGTGGAGTGGGCCCTGCACTTGGGCGCCACCGCTGCCGATGATGTGGCGGATTACGCCAGCCTGGCCCTGCTGACCCAGCCCGACTCGGGCGACGTGTGCCTGCAGCTGGCGCCCGGTTGCGCCGTGCTGCAAAGCCCGTGGCCGGTGGTCAGTCTGGTGAACGCGCATCTGCGGGGCGAACCCACGTTGGCCGACGCAGGGCTGCGCCTGCGTGCAGGCACGGGTGAGGTGGTGCTTATGTGGCGCGCAGGCTGGCGCATGCAGGTGCGTGAAGCGTTGGATGGCGAGTTGGCGCTGGTTGGCGCCTTGCTCGCGGGGCAGAGCCTGGGGCAGGCCCTGGACGCTGCGCCAGCGCTGGATGTGGCGGCCTGGTTGCCCATGGCGGTCCAGACCGGGTTGGTGCTGGGCGCCAGCCAACAGCAGTCCTGCATTAGCCATGAAAATAGTCACCATGAAACACCAAACGCTTGATTCCCTCTGGATCCGCCTTTTGCCGCACCGCCTGGGTTGGCGGCTGGCACTCGGCTTTGGCTCGCTCGTGGTCCTGATGCTGGTGTCATTGGCGCTAGCGAGCTGGCAGATTCGGACCATGACCGATTTGACCCAGCGCTTTGCCACTCAGGACATGCAACGCCTGTTGCGGGTCCAGGCACTGTCTTTGTACATCGAAGGCGCGGGCACGGCCTTGCTGCGCCTGATGAACGCCTCGCGTGAAGACCGTGTGCCCCAGTACACCGAGGTGGACGAGCGCAACCGCCGCATGGACGGCATTGTGGGCTCCTTGGTGGACCAACTCGACGACCCGGCGCAGGAGCAAACCCTGCAGCGGCTGGCGGCGGCGCGGGGAGTGTATTTCAAGGCCTTTCTGGCGACTGTGGATGAAATCGAGGGCAACGATCTTCAAGCCGCCGTGGTGGCCTACAACAGCCAGGTGCAGCCGGCCTTGAAGCAGATGCTTTTGGAATCCAATGCCCTCATCAATCGCGAGCGTGACCGCGTGGAGAGCCAGGCGATGCAGGCCAACAGCCGCCTGGAGCAACTCGCGCTGTGGGTAGCGCTGGCGTCACTCCTCGCGGTCATGCTGGCTGCGGTGCTGGCTTTGCGCATTACCCGTAGCGTGGTGAGGCCACTGGGGCACCTGGAAGCAGTGGCCAGGCGCATTGCTGCCGGTGATTACGCCAGCCCATTGAAAGTGACCGGCGTGGAAGAGGTTGACCGAGTGGGCGAAGCGTTGGCCACCATGACGCAAGCCATTGCCGCGCGAGAAGCCGAGATCGAGACACTGGCGTTTTATGACCCCTTGACCCAGCTGCCCAACCGCACCTTTTTGCTACAGGCCGTGGCCAATCGGCAAGACACGCCCAATTGCCTGATGCTGCTGGACCTGGCCCGCCTGAAGACCATCAACGAAACCCTGGGCTTCAGTACCGGCGACACCCTGATCAAGACCGTGGGCCAGCGCACCCAGGCAGTGCTCACGCAGGCAGTGACCAGCGGGCTGCTTGATGGTGCGAAGTCGCCCGTGGTGGCGCACCTGTCTGGCGGCCGGTTTGCGGCCTGGTTCAGTGCGCCTGACCGCCCGGCGGTCGAAGCCCTGCGCCTGCATGTCGAACAAGCCATGGCGCAGTCAGCCATTTGCAGTGGGCACAGCGTGGATTTGAGTCTGGCCTATGGCCTCGCAGATTCGCCATCCAGCTCACCACCGGACGTCAGCACCTTGCTGCGCAATGCCGAGGTCGCATTGCATGCGGCCAAAAAAGCCGCGCTGGGTTTTGCCTGGTACAGCGAGGCGCAGGAGGCCGCGCGCCTGAGCCATCTGGGCTTGTTGTCTGACTTGCGGGCGGCCGTGGCCAGCTCGCAGTTGCAGATGTGGGTGCAGCCCAAGTTTTCGCTGCGCACCGGGCGGGCGGTGGGCGCCGAGGCGCTGGTGCGCTGGCAGCACCCGCAGCGCGGCTTTGTCTCGCCAGCCGAATTTGTGCCCTTTGCCGAGCAAACCGGCTACATCGGCCTGGTGACGCACTGGATGCTCACCCAGGCGCTGCGCCTGCTGGTGGCCTGGGCGCCAACCCACCCCGAACTCAGCCTCAGTGTGAATGTCAGCACGCATGACCTGCAGGACCCCGACTTTTGCAGCCGCGTGAAGGCGTTGATCGATCAGCATGGCGTGCCTGCGCATCGGCTGAACCTGGAACTGGTCGAAAGCGGCCTCATGCAGGACCCGCAAAGCAGCGTAGCCGCCCTGCATGCCTTGCGCGCGCTGGGGGTGCACTTGTCGATTGACGACTTTGGCACTGGCTACTCGTCGCTGGCCTATTTGCAGCAACTGCCCGTGAACGAACTCAAGATCGACCGCAGTTTTGTGGATGGCGTGGACGGCCTGCCCGGCAGCCAGCGCCTGCTCAAGACCATGATTGAAATGGGGCATGGCATGGGCTTGAGCGTCACCGCCGAGGGCGTGGAGACCGAGGCAGAAAAAGCTGTCATCACCGAGTTGGGGTGTGATGTGATGCAAGGCTATCTCGGCAGCCGCCCCTTGCACGGGGCCGCGCTGCAGGCCTGGTTTGACGCACTGCCGGCTGCTGAGAGTTGACGCCGGGCCGTAAAGGCCCGTTTTGGGTCTTTTGTCACTGAATTTATGAGAATTTGGTCGCTAGCCTGAAGTTCCTAGCCCAAAAAGCCGAGTGTCCCCAATGAACCCCGCATTAGATTGAGTTCCGCGTTCTGTCTAAGGTTTGATGTGGTTGATCAAGCCGGGGGCGTGTTTTTGTGTGTGGTTTGGCGTTGTGATGATCTCGAAAGTGGGGACATCCGCAGCACTGCCTGGCGCGCGACAGGTGTGGCGCACAATGTTTTTTAGTTCCGCCATGAGCGTCTGAAAGCTATGCACGGGGGAGCCATCCTCCAAGGTGCATGTGAGCACCTTCGTCATCGCCGCATCAGAACGCTTGGCTGGCGCCATCGGGTCGCGTACAAGCTTGGCAGCTTGATCCTCATCGGCGGACATCAACGGCGCCCAAGTCTGTCGCATCTGCCACTCCACGCAGTGGGCCAGCATGCACACAAACATATGCGCAAGCACCCGATTCTCAAGACGCTGGTGGATCGGGCGCACCTTCAGATCCATCGTCTTGGTGGAGCGACATGCCCGCTCCACCTGTGCCAGGGCCTTGTAAGTGCGCACACAGGTGGGCGCGTCCATGCGCTATGCCTTGAAAGGCGTGCGAATAATGTACAACCCGTCCAAGGCCGCCTGTGCTGCAAAGCTGTCCGTCTTGCGGCTGAACGTGACGCTGTCATCAGAGATCAGCAAGTCAAAATGCTTGGCCACCTTGCCCACTGCCACGCCAATCTTGTCCTGCCCCACCTGCTTGCCTGCCGCCACGCGCACCTTGATCTCCTCCACGGTGGCCGCCAGCAAACTATCTCGGGTGTGTGCCCGCAGTTTGGTCAATTTTGGATTACGACATGCCACCAGGCGGTCCACCGGGAAATCCGGACTGCTGATTTCGAGCAAATTGCGCTCATCAAACAAGCCTGTCTGCACACGACCCTGCTGAATAAATTTCTGATTTCAGATAACTTTAGTAATTACAAAAGTAAGCAGCAAGAAGACCACATGAGGCGGCCTTACATAACTACAGGGGTAGAAAAATCCGATTCAGAGGATTAGAAATGGGAGGAGCTTCAGCCTGGATCGAATGCAACAAGACCTGCCGGAGCCAGCGAAGTCGTTGAAGTTGCGCTCGGCAACGCAGCAGATTTCAGGCAGCCAGTTTCAACAAGGTCTCGACCAACACCCGGGCACCACTGGCCATATCGCCTTGAGTCGCCGATTCCGCCTCGTTGTGGCTGATCCCGCCAGCACAGGGAATGAAGATCATGCCGCTGGGGCAAACAGTGTGCATGTAGCGGGCATCGTGGCCGGCGCTTGACAAAATGTCCATGCACGAGATCGATTGGATTTGGGCCATTTCGGCAATCAAGGTACGCATAGCCAGTGGGAACTGAAGGGACCTGGCGTTGCTCAACTCCCGCACGGTCACGGTGCACAGGCCGGCGTGGCGTGCACACAGTGGTGCAATCTGGTCGCCGAGGGATTGCAGTACCGATGAGTCAGGGTGACGCAGGTCGATTGAAAATTCGACCTGTGACGGAACAACGGATGGCGCATTGGGCTTCACCTGGAAACGGCCAACCGTGAACTTGACGATGTCCTCAGCGTCATTGCAAAGCGCTGCAAGGGCCTGCACCACCTGAAGGGCGGCCATCAGGGCATCCTTGCGCTCACACCGGCGAGATGTTCCTGCGTGTGCTTCCTCGCCCTGCAATACAACCGAAAACGTGCGTTTGCCCTGAATACCGCTCACCACACCGATGCTGCATGACTCGCGCTCAAGTATCGGACCCTGCTCAATGTGGGCTTCGACGTAGGCGTGAACAGGGCGTTGCAAGGGCCACAAGGGCAGGGCAGGGAAAGCCGCACCCACTTCGTCAAGCCCCTGCTGAACACTGATTCCATGGGCATCCCTGACCGACAGGATGCTCTCGAGCGTCGATGTGCCACTGAAGACGCTGGACCCCATCATGCCTGGCGCGAAACGCGAGCCCTCCTCGTTCATCCACGCAACCAGATCAATGGAACGACGCGGAACTATGCCTGCGGCACGAATGGCTTGCAGGGCCTCCAGACCAGCTAAAACACCATAAATGCCGTCAAACTTGCCGCCGGTGGGCTGACTGTCCAGGTGAGAGCCGGTCATCACGGGCGCGGCTTCTGGTTCGCCTCCGGGCAGGCGCAGGAACAGATTACCCGCCGCATCCCGGGCAGGCGTGAGGCCCAGCTCAGCGCCCCATTTCATCAGGACTGCCTGGGCCTGAATGTCCTCGGCAGAGAGCGCCTGGCGATCAACACCGCCACCGGTTGTTGCGCCGTATTGCGCCATTTGCATATGGCGTGCCCACAAGCGCTGGGCATCAATGAAGTGTGCGGCCTGCAAGTTCATGAGGTCTTCATGATTTGCCCTGGAAGTGCCCGCGGGTCGCGCTTGTCCCATCGACCAGCCTCTACGGTGGCAATAAATTCACTGACAAAACTGTTGAAGCGTTCAGGCTCCTCCAGGTTGGCGGTATGGCCCGTTTTTGGCAACACCAGAAGCCCACAGGCAGGTATCGCTTTTTTCATGAAGATGGCGGGCTGCAGGCAGTGGTCATCCTCATCGCCGGTGATCACAAGCGTGGGCACATCCATGGTCCGCAGCTCTGCTTCGAGGTCATAGATCGAGGGTCTCTCCGCCTGAACTCCTCGCATGGTGTTGGCGCTGCCCACGTTGTCGTGTTGTCCAAGCCATTGGGCAAACTCAGCCCAGCCGCGCGGATCCTTGTTCTGAAATTGAACCCTGGACGCACCCAGAGAATAGGTCTTGGCGAATTGTTCGCTGCCCTGGTTTTCAAACTGCCGAGCCACCTCAAGAGACACAGAGCGAAAGTATGCCTCATGCTGCTTTTCCGCACCGTAGCCAGCCCCGGCCACGGTCAGCGACAGGGCGCGTTTTGGCGCCACCAGCCCAAAATGAAGGGTGGCAAACCCGCCCATCGACAGCCCGACAATATGGGCTTTTTCTAGTTGCGCTGCATCCATGACAGCCAGGATGTCATCCACGGCAAGTCGTTGCGAGTACGAAGACGCAGACGCGGGTACGTCAGAGGGTGCAAACCCCCGCGCAGAAAAGGTAATGCAGCGATGGCGCCTGGAGAAGTGGCGCATCTGCGGCTCCCAGCTTCTGTAATCACCGCCAAATTCGTGGACGAAGACGATGGCTGTGCCTGAGCCTGCTTCTTCGTAATACAGGCGGACGGCGTCTTGTGTGGTGGCCCAACTCATATCAATCCTTAAAACAGGTTGGCAACTTGCTTTAATTCGCGTGCCTTTTCGACCATGGCGGGGAGCAGTTGACAGAAAGCGTCGGCCCATTCCTCCGGCACCGTGGTGCTGACTTTTACAAACCGGTGACCAAAGGTGGCGGTGTGGTAGGTGCCCTGACGGATCATGATGCCCTCCTGGCGGTAAGCCTGGCACAAGGCCTCGGGGGTGATGCCGGCCTCAATGCACTCGATGACCAGAAGATTGGCTTGCGAAGGGTAGTTCACCACGTGCAGACCTGGCACCTGCTGCGTCGCTCGCACGATCTCTGCCTGGTTGCGCCTTTGGCGCCGGTTGATGTCGGGAAACCACGCATCGCGTATCTTCAAACCGGCAATGGCCGCCCTTTGGGACACGATGTTTGAACCCAAATTGTTGGGCGGTGCGCCGGCCAGTCGCTCAACCACGTCCGGGTGTGCAACCAGGGCACCGATACGCATGCCCGCCAGCCCAAGCCACTTGGAGAAGCTGTAAATGGTGATGGTGCGTTCGGGGTAGAACTGCGCGGCCAGCGAATGACCGTCGGCAAAATGACGGTAGGTGCAGTCGTGGAGAAAGTAGGCCTTGTGCCGGCGCGCAATATCCGTGAACGCCTTGATTTCTTCCTCGGTATGGCAAGTGCCTAGGGGGTTGTTGGGATCTACCAGGTAGATGATACGGGTGTTGTCGTTTACCGCGGCCTCCAGCTGCGCCACTGTCAGCTTGTAGCCATTCTCGGGGTTGTAGATGGGGATTTCCACGGTGGTGGCGCCGCTGGCCTTTGCAAACGCCATGGGCCATTTCCATCCCGGGTCCGTGGTGACGAAATTCACACCCGGTTCACACAGGTCGCGGCAGGTCGTGTACAGCGCCTCCACGGCGCCATCCGTGACAAGTACAGATGCATTTTCCGCACTGAGCCCCAGGTCCTGGAGAATCAGGCTTCGCAGTTCTTCGAGCCCTGCGGGCGGTGCATAGGCATGAAATTCCTCGGCCTTGATCGATTCCAGCATGGCCTCAACCACCGCCGGGTGCGGCTTGAAGTGATTGGTGTTTTGCCCCAGCCACATCAGTCCCGGCTCGTTGACGAGTGCATCAAAGTGCTGGTTACGGGCTTCAAACTTACGCATGGTTCAAAGTCCTTGGCTTGATGATGGATCCCCGTGAGGCGATGCCGCCGTCTATCGTGACAACGGTGCCCGTGATGTAAGCGGCGCGCGGCGACGCCAGGAAGAGCATGAGATCCGCAATTTCATCCGCCGTGGCGGGGCGGCCGCCGGGGTACATGGCGCGCAACTCTTCAAAGCGTGATGCATCGCCATACACGTCGATCGCGCGGCGCTTGTTGATTTTCAGCATGCGCTCTGTTTCGACCGGACCCGGATTGACCCCGACAACGCGCACACCAAAGTCCAGGCTTTGCCCACCCAGGGCCTTGGTAAACGCCATCAGGGCCGCATTGCCCGTGCTGCCTGCGATGTAATTGGCATCCCAGTTTTCCCCCGAGTTGCCGATGTCGTTGATGATCACGCCGTCGCCACGCGCTTTCATCTGGGCATAGATTTCCCGGGTCAAGCCGATGTAGCCAAACAGCTTGAGGTCATACCCGCGCCGCCAGTCGGCCTCGGTCAGTGATTCGATAGGGCCTGAGGGAACGTCGCCTGCGTTATTGATCAGGATGTCGCAGCCAGCCGCCATTTGCGCCAAGCTGACCAGGTTGTCTGAAACGCAAAGGTCCATGACATGGATCTGGACATTGACGTTGTGTTCAGCGGTGATTTCAGCCTTGATGGCTTCCAGTGCGTCGCCTGAGCGTGCAGCCAGGTGGAGGTGGCAGCCCTCCCCTGCGAACGCATGCGCGGCGGCAAGCCCTATTCCTTTGGAAGCACCCGTGATGAGCGCTGTCTTTCCTGTGAGTTGAAGGTCCATTGAGTGTGTCCTTGATGGCGAGAGTAAATTGGTGAGTGGGCTAACCGCGGGGAACCCCGTAATAACGGTTTGCAACCGCTTCAGCGGCGGCTACAAGGCCATAAAGCAAAAGCCCGCCCGCGCACAGCATGGCAATTGCCGCCATTCCGACCACGGTGTCAGCGCGCGCAGTTGCAAAAACGATGAGATAGCCCAATCCCTGCTGGGCAGTGATGAACTCGCCAATGATGACGCCAATGATGGCCATCGTCATAGCGACTTTCATTCCACTGAAAATGTAGGGCAGGGCAGCGGGGAATTTGACACTGGTGAAAATTTGCCATTCGGTGGCGGTCAATGAACGGCACAACCTGACCATGTTTGCGTCAACGCTCGCAAAGCCTGCAATCGTTGCAATCACGATGGGAAAGAAGCTGATGAAAACAGCAAATGCCAGACGAGATTCAGACCCGATCCCAAACCAGATGATGAACAGCGGTGCCAGTGCAATTTTGGGTATGAGCTGGAAGAAAACGAGATTGGGGTAGAGCGCTTCACGCGCAATGCGTGAGTAACTCAGCAAAATGGCCAGTCCGATACCCAGAATACTGGCGAGAGCGAAACCCCCAGCCGACTCCAGGATGGTTGGCCGTGAGTGGCGCAGCAGTATTTCGTGCTTTGAGATCAGCACTTTGAAAATGGCGCTCGGCGACGGAAGAATCACCTCCGGCACACCCGCCAGGCGCACACCGAATTCCCACATCAAAAGAACGGCCGCAGCGAGGAGCAACGGCAGGATGACACTGCGGCTGCCGCTTGCCAGACGGTGAAGAGCACCCGATTTACTTTGTCTGGACGGCCCGGCTTTGGTGCGGACAGATTGCCCAATGGTGGTGCTCATGTTGCCTCCTCTGCCAGTGCGGTTTTGGCGCGCGACGATTCGGAATGGGCATGTCCACGCTCAATCGTCAGGCGCAATGTTCTGCAATAGCCCCCGAACTCCTGGGTTTCTTCAATTTCAAACGGCCTGGGGCGGGGAAATGGAATTTCGAGATCCAGCAGCATCGACGACGGCCTGCCGCCCATGACGAGCACGCGATCCGACAGGTACACCGCTTCGCGAATGCTGTGGGTCACAAAGATCACGGTCTTGCGATAGCGCTCCAGCAATTCGGATAGCACCACATTCATCTGGTCGCGGGTGATGGCGTCCAGCGCACTGAAAGGCTCGTCCATGAGCAGGACTTTGGGGTCGTGAACGAGCGCCCTGCAAATAGCCACTCGTTGGCGCATGCCGCCTGAGAGTTCGTGCGGGCGCTTGTCCTCAAAGCCGCCAAGACCCACACGCTCCAGCAGTTCCCTGGCGCGGTCCATGTATTCGCTGCGCGCCAGCTTCAGGATGTCAACCGGAAACAGCACGTTGTCCAGCACCGACTTCCACGGCAAGAGGGTGGCATCCTGAAAAATCACCCCGGTGTCACGCCGTGGCCCCAGAACGGGTTCACCGGCCAGGACAAGGCCGCCTGAACTGGCGGTCTCCAGTCCGGCAAGCATCATGAGCAGCGTACTTTTGCCGCAGCCGCTGGGTCCAAGAAGCGAAATGAACTGCCCTTCTTTCGCAGAAAAACTTGCGCCCTGGACGGCGTGCACCAGACCACTGCGCGTGGTGTAGGTCTTGCTGGCCTGAACCGCCGAAATAAAGTCGCCGCCTTGCGTCATGCGACGTACTTCCGGAAAGGTTCCACGCTCTTGCGGGCCTTGGCGAGTTCGGCCTCGGTCAATTTTATTTTTCCAACAAACTGGTTGGTAAACAGTTGGGCCAAGTCGGGCATTTTTGCGCCCTGACCCGCTGCGTATTGCAGGATCAGTTCAGATTGGGCTTTGATCTTGGCAGGGTCGGCCCAGCCCAGCCCGTTTTGCAACACTTCAGGCACCAGATTGGTGAGGTTGGTCAGGCCCAAACCGATGCGCGCATATTCCTTGCCGGAAGACGTCATGGATACTTCGTCGTTGGCCTTCAGGAAAATATCCAAAGCCTCGTCGGGGTCGGTCATGATGAAGCGGATCGCCTCCATGGCGCCGTTAACAAATGCAGCGCAAACCTCCGGGTCGTTTTTGACGCGGGAAGGCTGGGTTGTCAGGGACTGCCCATAAAACTCAACCCCTGCAGCCTTGAAGAGCAGAAAGCGCACATCGCTTCCGGTGGACGCCAGCGACGGAATGGTACTTGAGCCAAAGGCAGAGACGGCGTCTACCAATTTTTCGGTCAACGACCGGTCACGAACCTTGGAGTCGAGCTGCACGAGCTGGACCTTGCTCATGTCAAAGCCGGCCTTCTGCGCATACAAGGGCAAGAATGGGTACTCGCCCGAGCTGACGCTTGCGCCCAGCTTTTTGCCTTCAAGGTCTTTGGGTTTGGTAATCGGGGAATTGGCGGGAACGCCTATGCCCATCAGTGCGTCGTAATTGAGTTGACCAATGCAAGTGATTGGCAAGCCCTTGGCTGCCTGAATAATGACCGTTGGCGTCGCACCCATGCCAAACATGAAAGTGCCAGCCCCAACGGCTTGGGCCGCCGCGCCGGATCCGGATCCACGGGCCACGCTCACATCCAGACCGTTCTTTTTCCAGAAGCCTTTGTCGCGGGCCACATAGGCAAAAAGGTTGGGGCCCTCAGGAATCCACGAGGTGGTGAACGACACTTTGGTCAGGCCCTGCCCAATGGCTGGTGCAGACATACCAAGGGAACCGAGCGAGCCGCAAGCGGCAGCGACTTTTAACAGATGACGACGGGAAAGTTGATCCATTTCTTACTCCATTTGATGTTTAAGAGCTAACCGCGGTGTCAATGTATACGATAATTTAATTAAAGTATACAAAACAATATGGGCTAAGCAATAATCAAGCCGGTTCTGATGAACAACTTTGGTGCGGTCCGGTTTGCGGTCAGTTCCCAGCCGTTGATCTTCATTCAAAACTGAAAGCGCAAACGTCGAATATGCCCGTGTTCACTTGCACACACCCAACATAATGTCTCGTATGACTAAACATCTCCCCAGCCAGGCGTCGCAACCGCGGTCGGCTGAAATTTTGCGAACCCTGTCCCAGGAAATGGCGTCTGGCAAACTGGTTCCAGGTACCCAGCTGAAAGAAGAAGCTCTGTGTGAGCGCTTTGATGCTTCACGCACACCTGTGCGAGACGCTCTCAAGCAATTGGCCGCGCAGGGGCTGGTTGAACTTCGGCCGCGCCAAGGCGCCTTCGTTGTACAACTGACGATAGACCGGCTAGCGGCCATGTTCGAAACCATGGGCTATCTGGAGGCCGCCTGTGCCGCGTTGGCAGCACACCGCCACACTGCGGAAGATCTGCAAGATCTATCGAAGGCGCACGAGGCCTGCTCGCAGGCCGCAGCGGCGCAGGATGCGGAATCTTTTTATGCAGCCAATGCAAGGTTTCATGAGTGCATCTACAAGGCGAGCCACAACCCGCACATGGAGAACCTGACACTTGAACTGAGAAATCGGGTGGAAGCCTACAGGCGCGAAGTGACCTTTCACCCGGGGCTAATGAGTCTTTCGATCCGCGAGCATGAAGCTGTGCTGGACGCGATTCGCGCCATGGACGAGCACCTTGCTTCGTTGCGCATGCGCCAGCACCTGGACACCTTGCGCACCGACGCCGTTTCGATGGCGGCTGCCTTGGCCAGGCGGTATCAGTGAAGAGGCAGAGCGTTCTGGTCGTGTTCACATCAATGCTGAACGTTTCTTGTCCGGCGTTGGTGCGCTCGGCAATGCCGTCAGAGGTGATGGCCGGAATGGCGGCTGCAAAGGTGAGCAAAAAGAAGAAACTGACCAGCGCATAGCAAAATGAAGTCAAGCTGTCCAAAAGCGGGCGAAAAGGGTCGAAGCGCGTCGTCGCGGGCATCCGCAGCCTGACCGCAGGGGTACGAGGCGCTTGCTGTCACGTCTGGCGAGGCGGCTTTGACGGTTCTGCTGCACCTGCTGGGGTCGCTGCGGGTTGGCCCCGCCGGTAAATCACATGGTAGGCCAGCCCCACCAGCACACTGCCGCCCACCAGGTTACCGGCAATCACCGGCACCAGATTGGCCACCATACCGCGCCAGGTGACGACGCCTGCGGCCGTGTTGGCCGGGTCCGCCGTTTGAATCAGCATGGCCAGGGGCATCAGGTACATATTGGCGATGCTGTGCTCAAACCCGGCCGCCACAAAGGCGGTGATCGGCAGCACGATGGCCACCATTTTGTCGGTGACGCTGCGCCCGGCCATCGCCATCCAGACCGCCATGCACACCAGCACATTGCACAGCACCCCCCGAAAGAACGCCTGCTCCAGAGGCAGGCTTTGCTTGGTCAAGGCGATCTTCACCACCTGCTGCCCCACTGCGCCCCCATTGAGGTCGGTGTGCCCACTGGCAAAGACCAGCAGTGCCAGGCCTGCTGCGCCGACAAAGTTGGCCCCGCACACCAGCACCCAGTTGCGCAGCACATCGGCCGTGCTGATCTTGCCGTCGGCCCAAGCCATGGCCAGCAGGTTGTTGCCCGTGAACAGCTCGGCCCCGGCGACTACTACCAGCAGCAAGCCCATCGAGAACACCAGTCCGCCCAGCACAGCGCTGATCGCAAAACTCAGGGTGGGGTCGGATTTGACGAGGGTGAAAAACATCGCGCCCAGGCCAATGAAGGCCCCCGCCAGCATGCCCAGCATCAAGAGCGGCAGCGTGGCCAGGCGGGCTTTGGCGACGCCCACCGTCTCAATGCGCTGCGCGACCTCGACGGGTGCGTAGGCGTCTGATCCGTAGAGTTCTGACATGTGCCCCCTTGTTGGCGTGAACTTTCACGCTGGCTGAGGGTAAGCCTTTTCGCCTCGGGATATCTTGATGGCGGACACATTCATCCGCATTTCTGGCGTGTGCCGACCGGCTGGCGCTAACTTCCTGATGGGCGACTTTGGGTTTCACCAGGGTAGCGTCCGCTCCATCGCCATAGCAATAACAAGCCCAAAGCCATCCCCATGTGAAGAAACTCACCCGGGCGCAGACTGGCCGTTTCAACCTTCACTGCAAATGCAAGTAGCGCGAGCAGCAAGCACAGACCTGCGGTGGCGGCTAGCCAGTCTTTTCGAGTGGTGGAGGCGATCAAGATCGCTGTGGCAGCCAAAAGGGCGCAAACGGACGGCCACAGCTTGATTTGCGCCACCAAACTGATCAAAACGCATGCTACGGCCATCACGACGGCCAGTATCCAGGCGAAACGGCGTTGACGGGCGACGGCGCTTTCAGGCAGGACGACACTGACAGCCAAGAGTGGCAACCCCACCCCCGCACCCAACATGGACACGAATTGATGCCAGCTGGGGAGTGGCAGCAACGCAGAAAATTTCAAGGCACCTAAAACAGCCGCAGTGCCGAGAATGAAACAGCCCAAGCGCAATGCGGGCAGGGAGCGTGGCGCGCGCCAGGCGATGCCGAAAGCCACCACACCCAAAAGCCCATCCAAAAAGGCAGCCCAATTCATGCAGACACCATGGGGTTGAAACCCTGAACCCGTTGTTGATGCCGACGAAGCAAAATCAAAAGGACCAGTGAGGTCGCCAAACCCACCAGTCCCAAAGCACGGGTGGTATCAGTCAACGGATGAAACCATTGCTCCAAAATGAAGGCTCCACCCATCATGCTGACACGAGCGCTTTCGATGACCCAAGCCCCGCGGCGACTTTCCAACAAACGACTCAGACACACCGTGTTGACAATGATGAAGGCGGTATAGGCAAGGCGTGCAGGCCAAGTCATGCTGGCTGACGTCATCAACAAGTCGATGACCAGACTGAGAATAGCGGTGGTTGCCACCAAGCCGTAAAGCATCAGGAACTTGTTATTGGGTGTGTCAAACCGGTCGCGGGGAGCCTCAGGCGAAGGATCATTCGCATGACCGGCAAGGCTCCATCCGGGTTGACCGAAAACAACCATCAACTTGTTTGACCAACCGGATGTCCTGCGGACGTCGTGCCAGATACCCGCATAGTTCTTGACATTGCCCCACAGCGGGTTCCAGCTATTGAGGGGTGTCAAGGTCCCATAGACGACAGGTTCGTCGTCACGTTCTTCGGTGTAGGTGCCGAACATGCGATCCCAGATGATCAGGGTGCCGCCATAATTTTTGTCTATGCAGTAGGGGTTACGTCCGTGATGACATCGGTGATTGGAGGGCGTGACCAAGGTGCGGTCCAGCCAGCCCAGCTTGCCCACCAGTTGGGTATGACTCCAAAACTGGTAGAGCGCGCTGATCAACGCGGTGATGACAAACACCGTGACCGGAATCCCAGCGATGGCCATCGGCAAATAAAAGATCCAGTAAAAAGCCTGATTGCTCCAAGACTGGCGCAATGCCGTAGACAGGTTGAAGTCTTCGCTGGAGTGGTGCACGACGTGCGATGCCCAAAGCAGGTTGACCTCATGCCCACTGCGGTGAGCCCAATAGTAGAAAAAGTCGTACATGAAGAAGGCCAGAATCCAGACGGCAGGATGCTTGATGTCCCACGTCGTCACGGCAACCTGATCGACCACCAGGGCATAAACAACGACCGTCATCAGCTTGAGGATGGAGCGAATGGTTTCGCTGATGAAGCCGATGTTCAGGCTCGTCATGGCATCGTGAAACCGATAGACTTTTTTCCCCATCCGGTGGGAGATGGCGAGTTCTATGGCGATACAAGCCAAAAAGAATGGAATGGCGTAGAGAATGGGACTCATGTTTGCTTCCTTTGAATACAAATGCACGCACTGAATTGCAAAAATGCGTATGACCTGGCTGCTACCAAGTGTCAAAGATTGCGGTTTGCAATAATGTCGTGAGGCCGACAATCCACCTGTGGCCAAGTTATGACAAACCCTACATCCCCGCCCGACGTTCAACAGCTATTAAGAGCAACAGCCCTTGGCGTCCTGGACGACGAAGCCTTGGGCCGCATTGACCAGGTGGCCCGGATTGAGTATTTCCAAATGCCTACCCTGCTCAGTGCCGCCGGGCAACACCCCCAGTACCTGCGTTTGGTGGTCGAGGGCCATATCGAAACCGTTGCCCGAAATGCGAACGGTGAAGAGTTCGTGTTCAGCTACATCACACCGGGAGGGTGGGCAACCTGGCTGTCTTGTTTCATGGAGCAAGCGCCAGATCATGACTTTTACAGCAGCAATTCGGCTTGCTTCATTGCGATTCCCATCGGCACAGTCCAAAGTCTGTGTGAGCGCAACCCCAAGATTTATCCACTTCTGATTCAAGAGATAGGGCGCCGGATGCGCTTGCTCATGGAGTGGACGGGTCAGTCGGTTCTGGTTGGCCCGGTGCAGCGGATGGCCAAGCTGCTTCACCTTTTGGCCCGTGATCAACAGGGAGCCGGCAACAGCACCACTTTGTCCATCACGCAGGCCCGGCTTGCCCGCTTGGCCCGGTGTTCAAGGCAAACTGCGAACAAATTGCTGAGCGTACTGGAGCAAAATAAGCTGATTATTTCCGGCTATGCCCAGTTTGAAATTCCGGACTTGCTTCGACTGGCTGCTTTTGCCGATGAAGTCACGCCGGAGCTGCTCACCTGACGGACTACCAAGGCTTCACACACGCGCAAGCCCTGCTGTTAACGTGAAAGAAACGTACCTGCGGACGAGCGAAAGCCTGGCCCAGCGACGGCCGATTGCCAAATCAAGCTAATCGCAAATCAGATCAGGCTGGTGCCGGAACGAACCCGTGCTTGATCAACATCTGCAACCAGCGCGGGGCATTG
>CALRWE010000029.1:0-28342 GCA_943371745.1 Rhodoferax sp. OV413 | reverse complement strand
GAGTGCAGGCGGCATTCCTGACATGGTGGTGCATGGGGTAAGCGGACTGCTGGTTCCTGTAGGCGATGACGGGGCGTTGGCTAGAGAGGTGCTGCGTGTGCTGCAGCAGCCGAAGCTGGCCTGTGACCTGCGTCAGGCTGGCTTGCAGGAGGCCCAGAAATACACCTGGCTGCAAATTCGAGCGAAGTGGCTGAATTCATACAAGCAACTGGCCGTAAAAAGGAGTTTTTTGTGAGTCTCTACACCTCCGTGTGTTCGAACGTATTGTTTCCACTGCATGAGCGTCTCAAGAGGCACGATTCTGTCCACCTGCGTGAGCGACTGGAGATCAGTCAGTGGTGGACAGCCTCAAAATTGGCAGCGTATCGCGTCGACAGGTTGCGCCAGTTTTTAACGGTGATTGGTCAGAGAGTCCCTTACTACAGGGAGATGTTCCGGCAATGCCAATTCGATCCGAAGGCGGTGAACTCTCTGGATGCTCTCCACTCTTTGCCGCTACTGAGCAAGTCAGACATCAGGGCCAACCTGGATGGCCTGAAAGCGGAGGGTACCTGTCCCCTGACGCGTTACACCACAGGGGGCTCGTCAGGTGAGCCCCTGATTTTTTACATGGGGAGAAGCCGGAAAAGCCACGATGTGGCTGCCAAATGGCGGGCCACCCGGTGGTGGGGTGTGGACATTGGCGACCCCGAACTGGTGGTGTGGGGGAGCCCGGTGGAATTGGGTGCACAAGACCGTATCCGGCGCTTACGTGACGGACTGATGCGAAGCCACTTGTTGCCGGCTTTCGAGATGTCAAATGACAAACTTGCGCAGTTTGTGAAGGCAATTTGTCTGGCTCGCCCGAGCATGTTGTTTGGCTACCCATCCAGCCTGGCACTCATTGCCCAATACGCCAAACGTCAGGGGCAGAAAATGACCCATTTGGGGATCAAAGTCACCTTTGTCACTTCCGAAAAGCTTTATGACACGCAACGAGCCCTGATCAGCGAGGTCTTTGGTTGCCCTGTGGCCAACGGCTATGGAGCGCGCGATGCCGGATTTATTGCACACGAGTGTCCTTCGGGCAGTCTGCACATCAGCGCGGAGGACATCATGGTGGAAACCGTCCGTCCAGATGGTTCACCCTGTGCCGCAGGCGAAGCAGGGGAAATCGTTGTGACACATCTGGCAACTTCAGACTTTCCCTTTGTCCGCTATCGCACCGGTGATGTCGGGGTGTTGAGTGATCTACCGTGTGCGTGCGGTCGTGGATTGCCGGTTCTGAAAGAGGTTCAGGGGCGATCCACCGACTTCGTGGTGGCTCAGGACGGCACGGTGATGCATGGTTTGGCTTTGATTTACACCGTGAGGGACTTGCCCGGTGTCGAGAGTTTCAAAATCGAACAAATGACCCAACGCCACACGGTGGTCAGAGTGGTTGCGGGGGAGGAATTTGGAGTGACACAGGAGGCACGCATTGTTCGTGATTTCAAAACCCGATTGGGTGAGGCCGTCAACGTTGAGGTGGAACGGGTACATCAAATTGGCAATGAGTCCTCGGGCAAGTTCAGATATGTGGTGAGCCATGTGAAAGCCTTTGAAGGCCATGGGGAGTGCCATCATGCGTGACCTTTTCGTGTTGGGCGTGTTCATGGGCGCGCTGCCGTTCGCATTGCGACACACCTGGATCGGGGTGCTCTTGTGGACATGGGTGAGTATCATGAATCCTCATAAGTTGGCCTTTGGATTCGCTTACGACGCTCCGTTTGCAGCCGTCGCGGCTGGAGTCACTCTCATGTCGATGCTTGTTTCTCGCGACAAGCTGAGCATGCCTTCCAGCCCTGGAGTGAAGACCTTGCTTGCATTTGTCATCTGGATGTGCGTGACGACGGCATTTTCCTTTTTCCAGCACTGTCCTGGGAGCAACTTACCAAGGTGTTGAAAATTCAGCTGATGACCATGGTGGCTTTGCTCGCACTCAAGGAGCGCAAACATATTGAGCTGTTTATTTGGGTGAATGTGCTTTCAATCGGTTTCTACGGTTTTAAAGGCGGCCTGTTTACCATCACCACTGGGGGAGGCGGGAGAGTTTCAGGGCCCGCAGGTGGCTTCATAGAAGGTAACAACGAATTGGCCGTTGCGTTGGTGATGGTGATTCCGCTCATGAACTTCCTGCGGATTCACTCTTCGCGCTTCTGGGTCCGTCACGGTCTTTTCGCTGTGATGCTGCTGTCTGCTATTGCTGCACTGGGTACTCAGTCGCGTGGGGCGCTTCTGGCGGTGTCCGCCATGGCATTGATGATCTGGCTTCGATCAGCCAAAAAGACCGTTACAGGCATCTTTATGGGTGCCACAGCGTTCGCCTTGATCGCCTTCATGCCCAGTTCTTGGGAAAGTCGCATGAGCACGATCGAAAATTTTCAAAATGACAATTCTGCGATGGGGCGAATTGAGGCTTGGAGGATGACCATCAACCTGGCCAATCGCCAGTTTTTTGGTGGTGGCTTTGAAATCTATCGACCGGACATTTATGCTCTTTTCGCACCCGACTCACTTCAGCAGCAAGGAGCGCACAGCATCTATTTTTCAGTGCTTGGAGAGCACGGGTACCTGGGCTTGCTTCTGTTTCTTGGCATCTGGGCCTTGGCGTTCAGGCTGGCCAACCAGATTCGCCGAGAGGCGATGCAGCGCCAGGAAACCCTGTGGTTGCACAGCCTGGCCAGCATGTGCCAGGTATCTCTTGTCGGCTACCTGGTTGGCGGAGCGTTTTTGAGCCTGGCGTACTTCGACCTGCCCTATAACATCCTTGTGGTGCTGGTGGTGTCACTGAACTGGCTGCAGGAAAAGCGATGGAAGCCGCAGGCAGACCGTGCCTTTGAGGTGGCCAAGCCAACAGCCCGGGTGTCTCAACCCGTGACGCAAAGATCCCTCTCATGATAATGAAAAATGTGGCCAGGGTCCTGGCGCCTGAAGGGCGGCGAGGCCTGCTTTCAGTGTTGATCTTTCACAGGGTGCTGCCACAGGTTGATGCCTTTTTTCCAAAAGAGCAAGATGCTCGTCGCTTCGATGAAGTCTTGTCGTGGGTGGGCCGGTGGTTTCAGGTCATGCCTCTGGATGAGGCGGTTCTCCGCCTTGGTGACGGCAGCCTGCCTGCGCGCGCCGCCGCCATCACGTTTGATGATGGCTACGCAGATAACGCCACGCACGCGTTACCAATCTTGCTGCATCACGGCATGGTAGCCACCTTCTTCGTGACAACCGGGTTTCTGGATGGCGGGCGGATGTGGAATGATTCGATCATCGAGGCGGTGCGGGCTCATCGAAGCAAGGTGCTGGATTTGCGAGATATCGGCCTCGGAAACCATCCTCTTGAGTCAAATGATCAGCGGCGCATGGCAATTGCGTCTCTGCTTGGGCAGATCAAGTACCTTGAACCCGTCCGTCGGCGGGAAGCCGTGGCTTTTGTCAAGGAAACTGTCGGTGTGGCCTTGCCTGAGAACCTGATGATGTCGTCGAAACAAGTCGTTCAGCTGCATCAGGCTGGCATGCAGATCGGCGCCCACACGTGCACACATCCGATTTTGGCCTGCCTGTGCGAGGCGCAGGCTCTCCATGAAATTCGGGGAAGCAAACTTGCGCTGGAGTCTTTGCTGGATGCACCAGTGAACCTGTTTGCCTACCCTAACGGCCAGCCCGGCAAAGACTACCACGCCGAGCATGTGCGAATGGTGCAGCAGGCTGGCTTTATCGGGGCGGTTTCTACGGCTCCGGGTGCCGCAGCAATGCAGAGCGATGTATATCAATTGCCCCGCTTTTCCCCTTGGGATGGCAGTGCAGTCCGTTACGGTCTCAGGATGCTTTCGAATTTGCTGAAGTCCCCGGTGGTCGCAGCCTGAGGCCCGAATCGCCGGCGCCGGGTGCCATGATGAGTCGGCCGCCCGGAGTGCAAAGCAGAGTGGCACAGGGTTTCCAGCCCGCTTGCTCGAAGGCAGCCAAAGAAGGTACGTTGGTTGCCCGAACATGGGCAAACACCCGATTGATACCCAGGTTGCCCAGGTCACAGACAGTTGCAGTAATCAAATGCACCGCTGCACCTTGCCTGCGGGCGTGAGGCCATGTGTACAGATAGCCCAAAAATGCATCAGAGGGCAACAAGCCAAGCAGCAGCGGTGGTGAGTCCATATGGCAAGTGGGCCCTTGGTCGACGCTGAGTTGCGCCATCAAAGAGTTCCCTTTCAGCAGCAAGTGCAGGCTCCCACCCCGTGCCAGCAGCTGCTCCGGGTCGGAACCACATTGGGAGGCTAGTTGTGACAAACAGTCATTTGGCAGGTCTGCCAGTCCCTGTGGTTCTCTCAGGTTGATGTAAGCCAAGTCTGGCGGGCAGGCAGATCTTTTTTTCGGGGCGGTTGCAGTCCAGACGACACGAAAGGCTTCGACCCGCGTAGCCAACTTCAGCCCAAAGTAGGCCGCAGCTTGCACTCCCCCGGGACCTCTTAAAAATTCAAGTCGATCTCTCAACATCCGCTTAACTCCTGTGGCTTGGTCGCTTGATGGAAGTGTTCCGAACCCACCTTTTGATGCGCTCTTTCAAGCCTGACTTTTCGAGTTGGCGACCAACCGCCGCTGACAAGGAATTCACCGTGAGCAGCATATTGGCGTAGAGCGTTCCTGGCCAGCCACGAGGAATGAGGTAGTAATGGCGTTCCTCGTGCAGGGTGTTGGACAACCTTTGCTTGTAAAGGCTGTCCCCGGATAGAAAATCAAAATTGGAAATGCCGCTTTTCAGTAAATCTGCCATGAGCTCGGTGTGCAGGTAGATGCCTGGTTGCAGCTTGGAGATGCCAGGGTCATAGCCCACGTGGTGTCCATAGTAGGTTTGTGTGTCGTGGTAACCCAGCTGAAACGCAACAGGCAGCTCGTCAATCCACAGCACGTAAGCGCGCAGCCAGCCGCCGTCTGCCGCCAAGCGCAATTGCCGTGTGTGAGCTGCTGTATTTTCAAGTCCAAGCCCAAGCAAATGGTATTGGTAGGTCTTGCGCGAGACATGCGCGAGGGCCGACGCCAGTTCGTCCGATTGAGCCGGCTCGGTATAGCAGGTCATTCTGACTGCGCCACCTGCGTTGGATTGAAAGTCCCGACGTGTGCGCCGAATGTCTCTACGGGTACCACTTCCAAGGCTGGCCATGTAGTCATCAAACCTGGCGTGGCGCGGGAGTTTGATCAGGCGTCGCGCGTAGACGGGACCGTAAGGGACCACATGAAAAAAACGGCGTACCACGCTGATGGGTGAGCTCAGCAATTCCCCCATGGGCGAGTCCATGGGAATGCCTTCCAGGAAGACCACACCCTTGTCGCCTATTGCCTTTCTGAGAGGGCCAAACAAGCCCTGAAGCTGGGAGACCGAGTTACACAGGGGTACGCCCTGCATGGCATACCTGTTGACTGAAATACTGAACAAGGCGGTCTCCCCAAAGCAAAAGCCAAGAACACCCCGGTGATTCAAAAACGGCGCATAGCCGAGCAGCTGTTGTTCATGGGCCAGCGTGAAATAGCGCAGCGTTTGATCCTTCTCGCCCAGACGACTCTGAAGCCAGCGAGGATCGAGGTCGAGCGGGATGGGGCCAAGCTGGGAGAGGTCGCCAGGAACCTTATCCACATCGACCAAATGCCAGGGTGTCATGGTGCTTGCCTCGGTTGGCTGGTGTGCCATGTCTACTGCACAGAACGAATGAAGTGCTTTATTCTTGCCTTGAAACCCAGCTCATCCAAAGTGCTTCCTATCCACCGGGAGAGCTTTCCCATGACCAGGTGGCTACAAATCAGACTCAAGTTACGCACTGATTTTTTTAGGAAAATAACGTTGGCACATCGAATCTCATGCGTGGCAAAAAGTCGTTTGTGCTCAGACTGCCCTTCAGTGAAATCAAAGACCTCGAAGCACGACTCCTCAAAAAGCTGTTTGAGGGCAAGCCACTGGAGTACGGTGCCAACCGACAGCTTGAAGTAATCCGGGTCATAGCCAAGATAGGTATAGATCAGCACACCATTTTCGACGGGGCAATAGAGGTAGGAGATGGGTCGGTCGCCATCAAAAAGTACATAGCCCCGGACCCGGTTCAGAGTCGCGAGCATTTCCATTTCACGCAGGAACTCTTCAGAATCCGGGACGCCTGCGTCCAGCAACTTCTCCTGATAGGTCTTTTTTGAAACCGCCCGAGCCAAATCGAAGAACACCTTCATCTCATCGGGCTTTTTGTAAACAGCCAAGGGGATTGGGCCTTGGCAGTACTCAGCATACTTTCGAAGCTTTCGGTTGATCGTTGCCCGGGTCTTGGATGAGAACTTATCCTGGTATTCCTTGAAGGACAGGCCAAGGTCTATGAAGGAGTGGCGATATTGAAGTTGGGTGTAAAAAATATAATTGCCGCTAGTGCCCAGCGTGGGTTGTTCTTCTGCCACGGGCAGCGCTCGAATGGCGAAGCCCTGACTCTTTTCGATCAGCGCGTCGGATGGTGCAACCAGGTGTGTAGCGGGCGGCGTTTTGTCACTTAGCTTGGTCGCGCGAACCTGCATCTGGCATCTGATACTGAACAGGGTCCAGTCACTGAGCTGGAACTTGAAAGGCACATCCTGGTATGTCCAATCTGTCACTGGTATCTCCTGCGGTAGACCTGTTCCACTATTCTTTGGCCAGTTCTCCAAAGAGTCGAGATCAGTGGGAAAGGTTGTGCTTGCTCAGGCTCGAGTGGCTGGTCTTTGAAGCCGCAAGTACGAAATGAATCCCGATTTCGATCCAAAAAAGAGCACAACTTGCGAAGGCGATCAACCGCCACAAAATCCGGTCGTGTTTTGGCCTGATTCAAAAGCTCAAAGTTATGGGAAAGAATGACAAACGACCGGCGACGTGACTCCAGGGCTTGCCACAGCAGACTCTCAATTTCCTGGAAAGAGCAGGCAGTCAGTTGAGCATGGCGCAAGGTACCCGTACCGTCACTGAACACGGTCATGGGGTATTCGGTGACTCCCTCACAGTGAACGGTATCAACCACGCAGACACCTGGGCAGACACCACTGTCGATCCCAAAGGCAGTCGCGTTGTAACTGCTGTCAATAAAAATATTGTTTTCCCTGAGCGCCACAAGTGTGTCCTTGTTGAACCCGAAGCTCCCTGCGCGAAAGGCATGGACAGCGCCACCTCCGGATTGTTGAAGCAGTCGCGCACCTGCTTCGATCAGAGTGCGCTGATCTGCTAATGAGAAGTAGCGCAGATGCTGGCGTTTGCCTTCAATAGCTGCCAGCAGCGGCGAGATCGACTCATCGACCCATTCTGTGTGCAGGTGCAGCTCAATGTCCTGGGAGGCCTCGTGAAGAAGTCCGATGATGTCAGCCAAAGGCTGTCGCCCGAAGCGGGTCGAGAAAAGTGGCTCTACGAAGAAGACGCCCTTGAGTCCATGTGCTTGCAGAAGATCCAGGGTCGCAGGCAAGCCATAGTTCCCCCAAGGTGTTGGGCCATAGACATAACGTTGAAATGCGTCTGGAAACTTTTTGTCAAGATCGTTCCATCCGTCGCACCAGATCTCGACATCCACGGTAAAAAAGACGTTCAGCACGGTTCTGTAGATCAATATCAAGGTCAGATAATCAAGGCAAACGATAGTGGGGTGCCTTGGCCCTGAGCCATTGCTCCAGCATCATCAGAATCCACACCATTTCGCCAAAGTAGCCCGGGTGCTCTGGCAACTTCTGACCGAGCAAAGTCTTGATGAAGTCTCCACGAACCACGCCGCGTTCGGCCAGGTTGTTGAGAGAATCCGTCGCGAGCACTTTGAGTTCGGCGTTGGCATTGGCCCACACGCCAAATGGCAGACCAAAGCCCTGCTTCTTCTTTCGAATGATTTCTTCCGGCAGGAAGCCCTGCAAAGCGGACTTGAAGAACCACCGCAGTTGCAATCCCTTCAGCTTGTCGGAGCTCGGCAGACTTTGAGAAAACGCCAGAAGTCGGTCGTCAAGCATGGGAAACCCCACTTCAACGCCCGCCACGCGGGTAGCTCCACGCACCTTGGGCAGGTCACTCTCTGCCAGCGTGAAGCGCCAGTCGTAGGCCAGTTCCCGATTCAGGGGGGTGCAGTCCGCAGCATTTCGCCAGACCTGCTGTTGTAACTGCAGTGGAGCGGTCAGGTCAACCTGGGCGAGAAGTTGCGGTGTCATCACCTGATGTACCCCAAGCCTGGTGATCAGGTTGTACATTTGTAACCGATCAGGCATGGGCGCGCGGGCTTGTTCCACATAACTTGCTGCTTTGCGCGTGAGTGCAAAACGGGCTGCCATCGGGGCTACCAACAGTGGATTCATCAGTTTGGCTTTGAGCACTTCAGGCACATGGTCGTACCAGCCAAAAATTCGTTGCTTGGCGTACCGTGAGTTGCCACCGAACAGCTCATCGCCCCCGTCGCCAGCCAGTAATTTGCTGACGCCATCTTCGCAAGCCATTTTTGCGCAATAGTAGGCTGGCAACGCGGATGAGTTGCCAAAAGGCTGATCGAAGTGACTGGCCACCATGGGAATGCTGCGAATCAGATCAGCGGGCTTGACGTAGTACTCGTGGTGCTTTGTCTTGAAGTGTCTGGCGGCGAGACGTGCATACGCCATCTCGTCATAGCCTTCGGCGTCGAAGCCAATTGAATAGGTTGATACGGGTACGTCACTCGCCAGGGTTGCCATGCCCGCAACGGTTGAGCTGTCGGTACCGCCGCTAAGAAAGCAGGCGGGCTGTGTTCCATCGAGCTGCGAGGCGACGCAGTCCCGCAGCAGTTGTCGGAATTCATTTTTTTTAGTCTCGAATGAAACCTCATGCTGCTCGGTAAAGCAGGGTCTCCAATAGGCTGCGACAGTGAGCTGTCCCTTGTCAAAAACGGCATAGTGCCCAGGTGGTAGCCGGTGAACGTTCTTGAAGATGGTGCGTGGCGAAGGGATTGTGTGAAAGTAGAGGTAATCAAACAAGGCCTGCGGATCAATATCGGTTACGGTATCTCTCAGTTCGTCTGCTCGAGAGGCAAACCGTAATTGGCCATTGTCTACACGGTAGCAAAGAGTTTGTATGGCAAATCGGTCAACGGCCAAAAAAGTCCGCCCAGTGGAATCCCGCAGGCCCACGGCAAAATCCCCCTGAACGTTGATGGTCACGCCTGGTGCGTTGTGGGCCATCAAGTCGTGCCACGCCGCAAGTGAGCCCTGAGTTTCCGCCAGGGCTGCGAGCCTTTTGTCCGAAAACCTGGGTGATCCACAGCACAGGTTCAGATTGCTGGTGTGCATTCGGTGGCTTTCTTGTGAGTTGAAGAGGCGTGCTGCCAGGGCAGTCTCTGCGTCAAATTCTTTTGGCAGGCGCTTTGACCCAGCCAGACCCCGGTGGAGAGAACCAGAGCGGCGCTCACCTGTGTCGCGCACCAGCGTAGAAACAGCTCGGTCGGGTCAAGGAGGTTTGACCGGTCTTGACCAAGCAGGAATTGGGTGCCTGAGTAGACCAAACCATACTTCTGGACGTTCTGCTCCAGTCCCTCGTTCAGCAGCCACCACCCCACTGGCAGGGCAGCCACGCTGAACAGCATCGCAAGACTTATCTGGGCTGGCCCTGCGCTGGCAGCCTCTGCCAGAAGCAGACCGTTGATGCAAACGACCAGAAGCAGCGCGTAAATGAATCCACCGCCGCCCCATCCCCATGCCCCGTCGCGGGCGATCAATTCATTCAGGTTGTCGGTACTTGTCCAGTCAAATGCAATGGCCTTGCACAGCCAAAGCAGCGCGCCTGCACTGAGCAGCAGACCAGTCAGATGCAGGAGACGCTTTTCGCCTCGCCAATCTGCCTGACGCAATGCAATGAGCAGTCCCAGCACAATCGGCAAGGGCGCATAAAGCGCGCTATAGCGAACAAAGTGCTCCAAAGTGCCTATCCAGCGAGGTGAGTCCATCCACAGAAAAGCCGCCTTCCAGATTGACCCCCAGACTTCTCGCTGAGTTACAAACCAGAATCGATTCGACGAGCCGGAAATATCTTCAATGCTTTCAGTGTTGACACCTGCCCAAAGCAAGGCGAGGCTGACTCCGCAGACCAGCAGCGTGAGTGGAACCAACTGGAGTCCGGGCCATCGGGCCCGGGCCACACGTGTGCCCAGCCAGACCGCTCCTCCACCGGTCCAAAGCAGTGCCATGGAAAAGGCAAGGAGCGCCAGCGGATTCGCATCCGCGCGGAACAGTTCACGTACGTTGTAAGGAATTGCGGGGAGAGACAGCAGCACAGTCAAGGCCAATAAGAGAAAGATGACTGCTCCACCTGCCTGCAGTGGCCACACGTTGAAACCGGTAGGCCGCTTCGTTTGAGCAATGGAGACGGCGGAATCAGATGCCTTGATAAAACCTGGTCCAGGCTGATTAAATCTGGCCAGTGCCAGTCCGGTCAGCAGCACCAGGATGGGTTCGGTGATGTCGGCGCTTCTGCCCTTGATGATTGTCTGCATCAATTCCATCACCAAAGCCCACAAAGCCAGTCCCAGTGTGGCTGAGGTAAGTTGACCTGCGGCCTTTGCCCCCACGTACAGGATGCCCACATAGAAGACCAGGTTGCTTGTTAAAGAACGGACGTTGGAGAGCATTGACCCTTCCAGCATCGCCGCAAATGGCAGCCAGGAGATGGTCGCAGCCGCGTCTCGCAACTGATAGGGTGCCAACGCGCTGGCGGTGTAGCACAGGATCAGAGTGAGCCACACCAGAGTGCGACGTCTGACCTCGGCGCATTGTTGGGTGATCACCCAAACTAACCCACCCAACGCAAGTCCAACCGGTCCAGACGGTTGTATGGGCATGTCCTCAATGAACAACTTTCCGGCGACGATCGCCGCCAGAATCAGCACAAGCCAGACTACTGACTGACGTCGGTTGAACACACACGCCGTCAGATGTCCTGCAAACATTGCGACGGCCACTCCTTGCCAAAAGGGTACTCCCAGCGTGATGGGCGTTGACCAGAGTAACTTGAGTTGCGCCCTCATCAGCTGCAGTTCAAGGCTGGGAACCAGGGGGAGCCACTCGACGGCGATCAGTCCAACAAGAAGGTATGCGGGCATTGCCCTGGTGCGGGGCAGTGCCGCCAGTCCAAAGCTGTGAGTGGCGATGTGGCCACCGGCCAGTGCGCCGATGAGCACGCCCAGCATGTTCCACGCGACATCGGCCAAGGCAGCATCGCGCGTAGGCAGAAAAATCTGCAGAACCTGCAATCCCAAGGCTATTGCCAACCCAACTACCGCAATGCTCGTGGATGCTCGAAAAACTCCCCATGCAGGCACCCGGTGCAGCATGGCGATCAGACCCAGCGGGGCAAACAGGAATACGTTGCCCAGCATATCGCCCATCGATGTGAATAGGTTTCTGTCAGAGAAAAGATGCGCCAGTGCTCCGGGCTTGGCCATCGAGAAATTGAAGGGGTACAACGATCCGTAAACTATCAAAATTGTGATGAGCACAAGGAGTCGTGAGTTGTTCATGATCAAAACGCAGTTTAGGTGCGCTGATTCCGGTAGATACTGACGCTTCGCAAGTTAGGCACTATTTCCCAGGGAGCATGTGTGAAGAGAATCTTGATGGTCGCATTTCACTTTCCGCCGTTGGTGGGCAGCAGCGGAATTCAGCGAACGCTGCGGTTTGTTCAGCATTTGCCTTCGCTGGGTTGGCAGCCATTGGTGCTCACAGCTCACCCCCAGGCCTACGAAGAGTCCAGTGATCACCTGCTGGCCGATGTGCCAGCGGGAACCGTGGTGCACCGCGCCCTGGCATTTGATGCGGCGCGCCACTTTCAGATAAGGGGGCACTACCTGGGCTGGATGGCGCGCCCCGACCGGTGGGCGAGTTGGAGGTATTTCGCCATCAGAGAGGGACTCAAGCTGATTGAGATATTCAAGCCCGATGTGATTTGGTCCACCTATCCAATAGCAACTGCGCATGTGATTGCATCTGCTCTGCAGCGCAAAACCGGGATTCCCTGGATTGCGGATTTTCGGGATCCCATGGCGCAGCCGGGTTACCCGTCGGACCCACGCACTCGGCAGTGCTACCTTGACATCGAGGCAGATGCGATGGAACGGGCTCACTATGGTGTTTTCACTACCCCTGGCGCCGCCCACGTTTACCAGGCGCGCTACCCTGAGAGTGCCAGCCGGATCCGGGTGCTCGAGAACGGCTATGACGAAGAGAGTTTCTTGTCTGCGGCTCAGATGACACCGGATACTCAGTGTGGTTCACCCGTAACGGGTCCTGTGTTGCTGTTGCACAGCGGCGTTGTGTACCCGACAGAGCGCGATCCAAGTCATTTTTTCGTGGCACTGGCCCGACTCAGGCAAAACCGCTTGCTGAGCCCGGTCGACCTGCGCATTCGGTTTCGGGCTGCTGTGCATGAAACCTTGTTGCGTCAGCTGGCAATGGATCATGGCGTTCAGGATTTCGTTGAGGTGTGCCCGGCGATTCCCTACCGCGAGGCCTTGGCAGAAATGATGAATGTTGATGCGCTATTGGTCATGCAGGCCAGTAATTGCAATGCCCAGATCCCGGCCAAGATTTACGAATATCTGCGCGCTGCCAAGCCTATATTGGGACTGACCGATCCGGCTGGCGATACAGCCAGTGTCATGCGCGCTGCAGGCCTCGATACCATTGCAGCGTTAAATTCTGCAGACGACATTGCCCGATTGCTACCGGCGCTGGTTCGAGACTGGCGCCTGGGGCGTGGCGTCTTGCCGCAGGCTCTGGCAGTACAGCAAGCCTCCCGCCGTGGTCGTGCACAAGGTCTGGCGGCCTTGCTGGAGCAAACCAGAGTGATCAGTGCGCCCTCCCATTTGGGTTGATACAAGCACTTGAGAAACATCAAGGTCCAAAGTTTGATTTTTTTTAGACTCAATTCTTGTTTGTAACAAACAGACGTGCAGACAAGGCCCTTGTGGATTGGTGGGCCCTCTAGCCGCTTTGAACAGGGATTGCAGGATGAAAATAGTATGTGCTGAGTCGCTGAAGGATGTCGCCTCCGGCTGTTTGCTGGAGGCCCTTTTTCGTTGGCAGAGAGCCGCTTCCTGCCCGTTGCGCTGAGCCATGCGCACCCTTCCTTGGACCGTCTTCCCCAAAGGGATTGCGGTCAGCGTGATGTTGGCTTGCCTGGTGCTAGCCTTGATCTGGATCCCCGAGTTCGCTCATTGGTATGTGAAGCCTGAACTCCCCGCTTTGGCGGAGGTGGACAGTTCACGCAAGTTACCTCAACAGGATGTGTTGGATGAAGTTGCAGCGATGCCATTGGGCGCCGTGTCGATTGCGCCAACCCACGTGGTGTCTGCGGCCGAAAAAATTATGCAAGGCACCTTGAGCCTGCCGGGATTCGTCCCCATGCCATTGGCATTGCCCTTCTCACAGGAAGACTTGGTGCGGGGTGTCCCTACGTTTCAACTGGCAGTGGCTTCGCTGGTGACTGCAGATGTTCTGCTTGACGCTTACCGTCTGACGGGACGTGAAGAATTTTTTCTGCAAGCCCGTGAGACCATCGTGAGCTTTGCGCGCCATGAGGCATCTCAGTGGCTGGACCAGGGCTTGATGTGGAATGACCATGCGATTGCTGCACGCATACCCGTGTTGGTCAAGTTCTGGGTGCGATACCGGGTCCATCCTTCATTTGATTCCGCGGTGGGTCAGACGGTTCTCAACCTGGTGTCGCGCAGCGCCAGACTGCTGGTCAAGCCTTCGTTCTACGCCTGGCGCACAGGCCACGGCATCGTCAGCAATGTTGCGTTGTTGCAGGCAGCCGTTGCTTTTCCAGCGTTGCCTGAAGCTACCGCAATCCGACAGATTGCGATCGATCGATTCAGCAGGCATTTGAAATACTGGATCAATCATGAGGGAGTAACGCTCCTGCACTCCGCAGGCTACCACTCCCAGGGGATGTTTGGCATGGTGTTGCGTCTCTGCACCTTGAACGGCATCAGCATTCCGCCAGGCTGGTGGGCCCGTTATGCCAAAGCGCTCGAATTTGATTTTCAGTTACGTCGACCTGATGACACCTTGCCGATGTTTGGTGACACCATGAGTACCCCCCGTGCTCTTGGCTTGGTCACTGAAAGGAACAAAAGTGACGACACCGCCGGCCCACTGGGTGCCAGAACGCCAGAATTACCCCCCCACAAGTTCGCCAGCTACCCTGTAGCCGGCCATGCTATCTGGTGGGATGGCTTGAGTCCCTCAGATCTGGCTCAAACTACAGCGGCTCAGACGGTTATGACATGGTCGTATCACCCCGGGCTGGGGCACAAGATGGCGGACGAGTTGAGCATGGTGCTTTGGGCAGGTGGGCGCACTTGGTTGACCAACACGGGGTATTGGCCTTACGGCATTGCAGGGCGTGATCAGGCGGAATCCTGGGGTGCGTCGAATGCACCGCACCTTTTTGGCGAGAGTAAACACTCATCGCGTCAGTCCCGCTTGCTTTCCCTGGGGCGTGGCGATGGCATGTCATTTATTGATCTGGAGCGCGCAGGGCCGTCCGGCTACACCGTCCGGCGCCAAGTCATTCGCCTGCCAGACCACCACAGTTGGGTGGTGCTTGATCACTCGCGGGATTCCGCTGTGCAAACAACAACAACCCACTGGACGCTCTATCCGGACCTGTCTGCTACCCATGTTGCTGGTGGGGGGCAATACAAGGCCGTCGCCCCGGATTCACATTGGGGCATGCAGTTGTCCTTCGCCGGATCGCCGGGCCACAAGGTGACCTTGACGCTGGGACGGAAGTCGCCATTTGCAGGGTGGGTTGTGATGGACCGGACGCCAACACCTGCACCAGCTATTGTGGTGACGCAGCTCTCACAGAACAGTTGGAGCCTGGCTACCTTCACGCTAGGCAAGCAGGTGGAAGAGGGTGACCCGCTGTCCGCGTCGCGCATGGCGCACTGGACGGATGTCGAGCATTGGGTTGCCAAGGTGCCAACTCCGTCTGGCGAAGTGACGCTCACACGTGAGGGAAACCGGGTGCTTTTGCGTCAGCCGGCGTCAATGGGTGGCGACGTCACCACGATCGTAGGTCTTGAGCCTCAGGCATCGCCCGTGCAAGAGTTGCAGGCCGTGCAGGAGGGTGTGCGGTGGGCCTCGGAAAACTACCGAAAATTTAGGGAATTGATCTTCTATCGCATGGAGATCACTCATTGGTTGCTGGCCATGTTGATAGGGCAGGAACTCGTATTCTTTTTCTTGCGGCACCAGCTTGGTCGTGTTGTTCGTGCTCTTCGGGTTGCCAGCTGGGTCGGATGGGCGGTGGGCGGCATGTGGTTGTCGCAGGTGTATCTGACCGTTTCTCACTGATGGACATGAGCCTGAGATCTCAAGCGTTGTCAGGTTTTCGTTGGACGGTCAGCGTCCGGCTTCTGAGTCAGTTGGTGACTTGGGTGATCACCCTGGCGGTGATTCGCTTGCTGACTCCGGCTGATTACGGCTTGTTGGCGATGGCCACCGTTTTCGTCGCATTTTTGGCCATGTTCTCTGAGTTGGGTCTCGGGGCGGCGATTGTACAAAAAGAGGGCGTCGATGAAAGTCTCCTGAAACGGGCCTTCGGTTTGATTTTGGTTGTTCATTTTTCGGTGGCCGCCTTGCTGGCGATCGCTGCACCCCTGGTTGCGGATTTCTATGCTGAGTCGCGTGTTACTTCCGTCATCCGGGCGCTATCCCTGCAATTTGTATTGGCTGCATTTGCTGTGATTCCCGATGCACAGTTGCAGCGGCAAATGGAGTTTCGCAACCGCTCTCTTGTGGATTTCTCTGGTGCAGTACTTGCCAGTGGCATCACCCTGCTCATGGCGATGAATGGTTCGGGGGTTTGGGCCTTGGTGGCTGGCTCCCTGATTGCTCAGGCTTTCAAGACCATTGCAATCAACTGTTTGTCACCGTTTCTGCGCTGGCCGGATTTTTCATTCAAGGGGATGCGCACCTTGCTGCAATTTGGCGGGAACTTTACAGCCGTTCAGGTTATGTGGATGTTTTTGTCCCAGGTGGATGTGCTGATTTGCGCCAAGTGGCTGGGCAACGAAGTACTGGGTTTTTATTCGGTAGCCATGCAGCTTGCATCGCTGCCGAGTCAGCGTATTTCCGGCTTGGTGAATCAGGTGGCCTTTCCGACCTTTGCAAGAATGCAGGTGGAGTTGTACAAGGTTGGGGACAGCGTGCTGTCGGGTGCCCGGCTGTTGAGTTTCTTTTCTTTCCCCGTGCTTTGGGGCATGTCCAGTGTAGCCCCGGAAATTGTCGAGGTCATACTGGGCGAAAAGTGGGCGCTGGCCACAGTGCCGCTTCAGGCACTCACCTTGATCATGCCTTTACGGATCGTGGGCAATTTTGTTGCAACGGCTGTCCAGGGAATTGGGCGTTCCGACATTGTGTTGCGCAGTGTCGTGTGGGCCTCATTTGTAATGCCACCTGTGTTTGTGGTCGGTGTTTACGCATCCGGACTCCTGGGCCTGAGCCTCGCGTGGCTTGTTGCATCCCCTCTTTCGTTCTTGCAAAGCATGGTGCGTTGTTTGCCAGTGCTGGGTTTGAGTTTGACTCAGCTCGCCCGGGCCATGGGGCCCGCCGCTGCTACGGGCCTGGTCATGTATGGCGCGGTGGTGTTCGCACGTCATCTTTTTTTGAGCGGGCAAGGTGGTGTCGTGCGTCTTGGGGTGCTCGTGGCAGTGGGCGCCTTGGCCTATGGCCTGGTGGCGCTGGTCGTCAATCGCAAAGGCGTGCAGGAAGTCTTTGAGACCGTGCGCAGTATTGCCATGGTCAAGCGGCCGTCGTGATGGATATAGATCATGATACGACTCGCAATTGACAAGGGGCGCTACGCCAAAGGTCTATTGCGGGGCCTGCTTGAAAAGGCAAGGAAGGGTCTGGCGTGGCGGTGGTGGCACCTCTTTGATCGTGTGTTGTGCCGAATCACACTATGGCATCGGGGACGTTTGCGACACACGGTGTTTGTCGGGGTCACGGGGAGTGCGGGCAAGACTACCACCAAAGATTTGATCGCCGGCATCCTGGGCCGCCACATGGCGGGTGGCAGCAAGAGTCCTGGTTCCTTGAACTGGCCGATCGACATGATCCGTGTCGTACTGGGGACACGAAGGTCGGCGCCCTTTTGTGTTGTCGAGATATCCGGACATGCACCTGGTGCCTTGGATTTGCCGCTCAAGCTGGTGCAGCCTACAGTCGGCGTAGTGACGGGCATTGGGGCAGATCACATCACCGCATTCAAGAGCCAAGCCGCGATTGCCCAGGAGAAAGGCAAGCTCATAAGGTCCTTACCCGTCAATGGCATTGCCATCCTGAATGCAGATGATCCCCTCGTGCTTGCCATGCAGGCGGATTTTTCTGGCCGCAAGGTTACCTTTGGGCTGGCGCCTGAGGCGATGCTGCGCGGTGATGCCATTCAGTCCATCTGGCCACATAGATTGGGGTTGGACGTGCATTGGCAGGGCGAGTCGGTGCATGTCCAGACGCAGCTGTACGGTGCTCACTGGGCTCCCGTGGTCCTTGCTGCAGTCGCGACCGGAGTTTCACTTGGGGTGCCTCTTCCGGTCGTTGCGCAGGCGTTGGCTGATGTCGCACCCTTTGAGGGAAGGATGGCCCCAGTGTGGCACGGTGGCGTTGCCTTCATTCGGGATGACTGGAAGGCGCCGCTGTCTTCTATTGGGCCCGCGTTCGAGTTCATGCGGGATGCCCGTGCTGTCAGAAAAATCATCGTGATCGGCACCATTTCAGACTACCAGGGTAACTCGACCCGACGCTATGTTGAGGTGGGAAGGATGGCCCTGGAGGTGGCCGACTGTGTCGTTTTTGTGGGTCCGAGAGCTTCAGCCGGTTTGCGTGCCAGGCAGGAATCAGACCGGGAGCTGTTTGCATTTGCGTCGCTGCGTGACGCTTCTGCTCACCTCACTTCGTACTTGAAACCGGGTGATCTTGTCTTGCTGAAGGGGTCTCACAAGGCGGATCACATGCAGCGCCTTCTGATTGCCTTGAAGGGTACGGTTCAATGCTGGCGAGCGGACTGTGGGCGAATGCAGTCCTGTGAGACTTGTGAGTTGCTTCACATCGCATCAGGGCCGGCGCTGGCCAAAGAGATGGCAGGTCCCCTTGCAGGGCCTCTTGTGGGGGATCCCGCAGCCTCGGAGTCGAGCGTTACGCCGTCTGTCATCCAGGTAGTCATTGGTCTTGGTAACCCTGAAAAAAATCTCGCCTGCACACCGCACAACGTGGGCCATCGGGCCGTCGAGGTGCTTGCGCAGCGCATGGCGGCGCATTGGGTTGCGGACAGCCCGCTCGCCCTTGTGGCACGCGGTGAATGCCAGGGCCTGGTGATGTGTCTGATCAAGCCGTTGGTGCCGATGAATGAGACCGGGCCAGCGTTGCTTCGTTTGTTCAAAGAATTTTCTTTCCGGACCCATCAGTGCGTTCTGGTTCATGACGACCTCGATCTCCCCTTGGGCGTGGTGCGTGGACGCCTGCGTGGCGGAGACGGCGGGCACCTTGGAGTTAGATCCATTCTCCAGTCATTTCAGGATGACAAGTTTCGCAGGGTCAAGATGGGAGTTGCGCCGGCCCATCCCAAGGAGCTGATGGCTGACTATGTCGTGACGCCTCTCCCGTCAGAGCAATGGGCTGCCATCAGTTCCGCAAGCGAGGTAGCCGCTGACCGTGTGCTGGAACTCATGCGGCAACCCGCACGTTAACTTCATCAGGCCCATTGCGTGAAGCTCAACTACCAGGTTATTCCGGCGTTGCCCAAAATGGCATGGATCGCGCGCATGAATTGGCAGGATCGCCAGACCTTGGTGCAACACGGTCCATGGGTCGAGGTTGGTGCAAGGGGATTCGTTGAAGGGGTCTGGGATGGCCCGTTTTCTGACATTGATTTCGATCGCACTGCCTGCATATTTGGGTCTGGTGCGGTGCTCAGGGGCGACTCCATCGTCTTTGTTTCCAGTGCCAGTACCACAGACTATCTTTATTGGTGGGCCTGCGCCGATGGGGCTTGCGTGGCAGTAGCGAACTCGCTTCCCTTGCTGCTTGCGAGTCGTGACGATGAACTTGATCCTCAGGTTCAACACTATGACCAGATCAATAATTCGATTATGTCAGGGTTCAACAACTACACCTCACAGATACCTACACGCCGGGGCAGCGTGAACCGGCTCATGCACTGGAATCTGTCGGTGGAGTCTGGGCAAGTAAAGCTTCAGGACAAGCCGCTGCCACCTCCCTTCGCCGAGTTCAATGACTACGCCTCCTACCTTGCTCAGGCCTGCGTTCAACTTGCAGAGAATGCACGAGACCCCTTTCGAGCCCGGGCGATGGCGATTTTTTCCACCCAGTCCAGAGGGTATGACTCCACTGCTGCGAATGCTGTGGCAAAAGACATCGGTATTGATCTCGTTTTCACGGTGACCAAGAGCAAGGGAAAGGGCTATTTTGCAGATGAGGATCAGCACCACGAATTGAACGACGATGGCAGCGAGATCTGTCATGTGTTGGGTTTGCCATGCGTCCCCATTGAGCGCCGGGCGCTCGAGAAAAGCTCAGCACAGGAATATTTGTTTTATGCGTGCATGCAGGAAACAGGGGATTTCAACTTGCTGGAGATTGGTGAGTATGTCACCCGGCCCACTGTGCTGATGACGGGCTGTCTGGGCGAGTTGTGGTACGGAGAAAACTACTACAAAGAGCACCCCGGCCTGATCAATCCTGAATTGATGCGGGGAGATCTTGGCAACCATGGCTTGACTGAGGTCCGCCTGCAGGCGGGGTATGTCCAACTGGCCTTTCCCTACATCGGTGCCCGACGTCGGGCCGATATTTTCAGAATCACCCGGTCCGCGGAGATGGCACCCTGGCGGCTCCACACGGACTATGATCGGCCGATTCCCCGCCGTCTGGCAGAGCAGGCTGGCGTGCCTCGGGCCCTCTTTGGTCACGTCAAGATGGCCAGCTTGCTGGAGTATCCGGCGCCGATATCACCCGTTGACCCAGATCTGCGTCAGGCGTACTTGGAATTTCTGGTGAATCACGGTGTTGTATCGCACCTTCAAGCCAAGTTGCTGAAATGGGTGCGCCGCTGGAATGCCATGCTCTGGATGACCTCACCGCAGCGTCACGCCTGGAGTTACTACTTTCAGCGACTGGTTTCCAAGTTGCTCGGGCGTCCATTTTCTTTTCCACCCGTGCTGACCCGATTGAATGGCTCCATCTTTTGCTTTTGTGTGAACAAGCGTTTGGGCGACTACCACCAAGCGCTGGCATCCCAGCCAAAAGATGGGACTTGTGGTAGCCCGTAGCCCTCTAAAGTTCACCCTTGTTTGTTTGCATGGCGAATTGCTGGTAGAGCTGGAGCCGCCACAGGATATGACGGCAATCTCGCAGGCCCAGGGCATGCAGCAAAGCGGCGACGCCTACCCGAGCCTGCGAGAAAACAGGAGGCTGCAGGTCACGGCCCATGGAGCGCAGCAGGGCCATTGAAACCTTGCGACGTGCCGTAAAGCCCTCAATCTTAGTTGGGGTGGCTGTCCATTGATAGCTCGCGCTTGGATCCCCGGCCACAGGGCACGGTACATGTCCCGGGTAGGTCTGCCACGGCGTCTTGCGCGCAAATGCAGGCAGATGCGTGAAGAACTCGGCGTACAGCCCATGCAGTATGCCCCACTGTATTGGTGTTGATGCGACGGATTTCAGAAATGCGGTGTCAAAGAACGGTGTCAGCAATTCCAGTCCATGCTGGTCGATGCTCTCGAAGTGTTTGAACAAGTGACGCCGCTGGTCGTTGAACAACAGGAAGAGGTAGAGCTGGCGACCCAAGTCATCGCGGTGGTAGCGGCCAACCTCGCGCATCACACTGTCCCAAAGCAATTGCGGAAGCTGTTGCCGTGCTGTCCGGGTGAAGACCTGGCTCGACAATGCCATCTGGTTGAAGTCAAGAAAATGAGTGACTGCAGCCTCCAAGTCACCTCCCTGTGCATGGATGAGCATCTGTGTGTCCATGTAAACGTGACCGAGGCCGACGCTCCCGCCATCACCAGACCAAATGAAAGCGGGGCGGTCCACGCCGGGGTGCTGACGTTGCTCTAACTCGGTCTTTGCCGCATGGGCCAGCAAAGAAAAGTTTGGGAAGACGCCGCCTGCGAGGCAGTGCAGGTGGCACTGTCGGCCGGCTTCGGACGCAAACAACTGGGCGTAACGCTGATCCTGTGAGTTCTGAGGTGAAAAATTCAGCGCCTCCACCTCGCGCCCCATGTCGACCAAGGTAGCCACGATGGCCCGGGAGTCCATGCCGCCACTCAGAAAACTGTAGGTTCTCTGGTCGTGCCCGAGCCGGATGCTGACCGCTTCACGAAAAGTCGTGTGAAGTTGACTTGAGGCCTCCACCAATGAGTTTGGTGAGGTTTGCAGTCTTGACCAGTCGTCATAGTTGTGCAGAGTGACACCCGACGTGTTCGCAGTGAGGGCCTGGCATTCCCGCAACACGGTGATTCCGTCAAATGGCGTCCTCTCCGCAAGCGGGAAGGTGAACACGCTCAATTCCGCCATGCCCAATACAGACAGCTTTTTTCTTACTTCCGGTATGGCTTCGAGAATACGCAGCGCGGTGGCAAAAATCAGGCATCCGTCCTGGATCACACAGTAGATCGACCTCAGTCCAAGGGCATCTGTAGCGAGATGGAGCTGCTGTTTTTGGGCGTCATGGTGAACCAATGCAAATGAGCCACGGCATTTGGCCAGCTCGGCATCGTTGGGTGCTGAGCCGATTGGCACCAGGCGATCCAACTGTTGCGCGCGGCTAGGTCGGGTGCCTTCAGAAAACAACAGCGGGTCGCCTGCCAAGGCCGTGACTGAACCATCCTGTGCATGTCGCCAGGCGGGTTCCTGGAAGGCGCCAGAGTCCCATTTGGCCAAGTAGAAGCTTTCGAAGTCGTGGACTTTGGTCTGCCCCAGGCTGTCGTCCTGGCTTCTCAGGTAGCGCCGTAACGATGTTTTGAGACCTGGTGCAAGATGCGCAGAGTGAAGATGAAATGCACCTGCAAATAGAGTCATTGCGAACGAGTTTCTGAGGTTGATCCGACTGCGGGCGAAGAAGCTGCCGGGTCAGCAGCACGCCAGTGACCCGCTCGAGTCAGGCGGTCTCGCAGTCCGGTCAGAGTGAGCCCGAATCCATAAGCTTTGTGTGCGTTTTTCAGCGCCTTGTCGTAGTCTTTCAAGTCAAAGTAGATCTGGCCCAGGTTGTAGTAAATAAAGGCATTGTTACCGGCGACTTCGCCCACTTGGGCCAGCTCGTGCATGGCCTCGGCGACCCGCGCCTGGTTTGTCAGGAAGCTCGCATACATCATGCGAACAGTTGTGTCATCGGGCCGAAAGCGCAGCGCCCGCTGGAAATAGCATTCCACGCTGTACTCAGCCCTGGGTGGCTGGGGAGTTTTGAGCTTTTGTCCGAGCAACATCATGCTCATCAAAGCTCGGTGATGGTTGGGAAAGGCACCGAGGGTGTAGGACAAGTCAACGCCAACGAAGGTGCTCTGCTTACCCCTAATCAGGGCCTCTACCTCGGGTGTGAAGTGATAGCGCTCAACAAGCTCCAGCGCTTGTCGCGTACTGGTGCGGTAGTCACTTCCAACCCGCAGGTCACCGCATGTAGATGAACGATTTTGTGCGATTGCACTTGCACTGGCCAGCAGTACACCCAAGACCAGCAGGTATTGCAGGGGCAGGCTGGACCGGGAAGCCTCGTAGGGTTTTTTCATAGAATTGCAAAGGCCTGAAATAAGTCGGATTGAAGGTGATTAGAGGGACCCCAGCGTCAGTATGGGATGAGAAAAATCAACGGACTTTCAGTGAAGTTCAATAGACTGTGTGCTGCGTTTGACAGAGTCTCAACGCGACCAAAAAAAAGATGCTTATCGCCCGAAAGACTGATCTGTTTCAACGCTTGAGCCCTCTCATTCATGAGTTGGGGGTCGGTACGGCACTTTTGTATGGGTGTGATCGACTCCTCAGGCGTATCAGCTCGCGGTGCGGACTTCACTGCTATCGGTTTTTGGCTCAACCGCTTGCATCTACCCCTCGTCTCCCGTCCAAGCGGGGGACATCGTTCTCTTTTCGCCTTTTGACGGGCATGGAGTCCGCGCTGGAGGGCCTGGGTCGCCCAGAATCGGTCCTTCGCGATCGCTTTGCCCAAGGCGCACAGTGCCTGTTGGCGACCAAGGAGGGTTCTGTGGCGGGGTGTATCTGGTTTGTGCGGACCGCTTATGCAGAAGACGAAGTTCGAGTGGACTACCTGCTGCCCCTGTCGGGCGACTGTGTCTGGGACTTTGATGTCTACGTGGCGGAGACACACAGGCTGGGCTACTTGTTTGCCAGGCAATGGGACGCCTTCAACGCGCTGCTCCAGCCTCAGGGCGTGCGCTACACCGTGAGTCGAATCAATGCGTTCAATCAGCGTTCAATGGCGTCACATGAGAGTATGGGTGCCCAGGGTTGTGGGCGTGCGCTGTTCCTCTGTCTGGGGACACTGCAAGTCATGGTCTCAGACCGGCGCCCGTATGTGGCTTTGGGTGGGCGCCCCAAGTTGCACATCGGTCCGAACGAGGTCGCCAAGCCCTGAGGCAGCCGATGGCTGGCGTCGCTTCTGTCCCAGGTTGAGTGTCAACTCCTCCACTTGGGCGCGAGCAGTTGCGGTGGAGAAGGTGTGGTCGACACCGGGCAAATCATGACGCACGAGCCCCGGATGAGATAGCGCATTTTTCCAGGCCGGATCATGGTTCAAGCACCCTGAAAATTCTTTGGCCGTGTAGTCATCGCCACTCAGGATCAGAACGATATTGCCCGAATAGGAGTTCCAGCCGGCGGCCATGCGGTGCTGGAAGGCTTGCACTGGCTGACTTGACGCTATTTCTGTGCCTCGCGGCCACACACCTTCAAGAGCGAGTCCGACATTTCGGGTGAGTCCTTTCAGAGCCTGCCAGGCCACACCGCCGCGCAGCAGCTTGCGCCAGAAGTCCTTTTGCCCCAGTCGCTGCAGGTAGTAGTGCTTGACCTGGGTGCGTGCGAGGCTCAGCTCGGAGCGCACCCAGGGGTTCAGCAGGCACAAGATACGCACCCGTGGATCGGCCGTTTGTTGGCAATAGAGCAGGGCGGCAGATGCGCCGTCGCACAGCCCCCACAGAATGATGTGTTGAACTGACGGTTGCTGTGTTTGCAGGGCGTTGATGGCAGCGGCAATATCACCGCTGACGCTGTCAAACGTTTGCCGCTGGCCCGGGCTGTCGCCCATCCCACGGTAGTCAAAGCGCAGCACTGCATGACCGGCGGCAGCCAGCCGGCGCGACAACAGCACAAATTGCCGGTGGCTACCCACACGGTACTGCGGTCCGCCCACCACCACGATGAACCCGCTGGTCGCCGGTACGTCAGGGCGGGCTGAGATGCCCAGCAAGGCGTCCCCCGAGCAGTTGAAGCGGATGGCTTCTTCCGTGTAGTTCATGGTCAGGTAGACGTGAAAGCGGTGGGTGGTGCACAGGCTCGCAGGGCGGCAGTCGTGGCTGAAATCAGTGCGGGAGCCTCTTCGACTTCGGCGCTTTGCCAAAAGGCCGGCCCGTGTGCTGTGTGCTGGCGGGCATCAAACCCCGCTTGCTGCCATTCAGTGAAGTGCTTACTGGCGGCAACGCTCGGTAGGGCGTTCTCCAGCGTAGACAACTCGAACCATTCCAGCCGTTGCCCAGCCGCCCGCACCACCGGCGGATCCAGCCTGGCTTGCATCAAACCCCTTGCAAGGCCCGGTGACAGTCGATAACCGGCAATCTCAACGGACTCCTCCTGGCTCAGTTGCTGGCGCATGCCTTCCATGAGGCCTTTGGTCTGCGCGCCTTGCAGGCCCGCTGCCAGCTTGAGGCGCATGAACTGATTCAGCACCGGCTGACCCGAAGACGGCGCCTGCCAGAACAAAAAGTTGCAGCCGATACCCGATTGGGCCGCCGCTTCTGTCGCCAAAAGGCATCCGGCACGCAGGCCCCACAGCCACAGCGGAACCGGTGGCGTCTGCATGCTTTGTGTGTGGGCCCTGTCTTCCAGGTAGCGACAGGCCAACAGCACATCGTCCACCCAGCTTTGCCAACTGGCATCGCCGAAATCGCCAGTGCTGTCGCCGCAGCCCAGCAAGTCCATTTGCAAGACGTTGAATCCGGCTTGGGCGAGAGACCGTGCCTGTAGTGCTGCCATACGGCGAGCCTTGTTCATCTCTTCGGCGAACGGATGAATGTAGAGCACTTGCCCATGAAGCATTCCGCCCTCAGCCGGGTGAAAGAGACAGAATCTTGGCCCTTCGCCAGATGCTATAAAAAATGCCTCCGCTTGGATCGACATGGCCCGTCAGGCAGCCAGCTTGCCACTGACAAAGTCGGTTAGGGAACCGACAGTGGCGAAGGTTGCACCATCAATATCATCGTCATCCACCACCAGGCCGAACTGGTCTTCAAGTGTGGTGATGAGTGTGATGACGGCCATCGAGTCCAGTTCGGGCACCGCGCCGAGAAGCGGGGTGTTTCGGTTGAAAGCGGCGCTGCGTCCATTCAGACTCAAGACTTCGTCAACAACGCGCAGAACTTCTTGTGCTATGTTCAATTTGAGTTTCCCAAGAGGAAATTTGCTAACCCCAACGGCTCGGGGGACTGGAGTGTCATGGTTAGCGCAGACATCATTTTTTCACTTGCTTTTTCTCAATCACGACAGCCTGTGCTGGAATTTTTATGACTGAGTCCACTCTTTTGCACGAATTGATTTCACTTTCCGCCGCACGCACGCCGCGCGCGGTAGCGCTCACCTGCGGTGACAAGCACTTGAACTATGGTGAGCTACAGGCGGCTGTGAATCGATGGGCCTCGGGCCTGATGGGCTTGGGGCTTGCGCGCGGGGACCGGGTGGCTATTTACCTTGAAAAACGCTTCGAAGCAGTGATCGCCAGTTTCGGTGCTGCCGCTGCGGGTGTTGTGTTTGTTCCAGTGAACCCGCTGCTCAAGCCAGACCAGGTCGCCTTCATTTTGCAGGACTGTAATGTGCGCGTGTTGGTCACTTCGCCAGAACGGCTCATGCTGCTGCAGGCGGCTTTGCCAGCTTGCCACGATCTGCGTCACGTGGTGGTGACCGGATCTTCTGAGTTGGGCTATCGGCCACTTGTCAAGGTGGCTGACTCTTTGCACCTCACAGCGTGGGACGATCTTCCCCAGTTTGAACTGCGCCTTGGTCATCGGGTGATTGACGTGGACATGGCCGCTATTTTGTACACCTCGGGCAGCACTGGCAAACCCAAGGGCGTGGTGCTGTCGCATCGCAATATGGTGGCGGGGGCCAAGAGTGTGGCCTCGTATCTGGACAATGACGAGCGCGATGTGATACTGGCGGCGCTGCCCCTGTCTTTTGACGCTGGTTTTAGCCAGCTCACCACCGCTTTTCATGCAGGCGCCCGGGTGGTTTTGTTGAACCACCTGATGCCGCGTGATGTGCTCAAAGCGATGGTCCAAGAGGGTGTGACCGGCATCACTGCCGTGCCACCGCTTTATATTCAACTGTCTCAGTTGACTTGGCCCACGGCCATCGGTGAGCGCTTGCGGTACTTTGCTAACACGGGAGGGCGCATGCCACGCGAGACCTTGATGGTATTGCGTCAGCGTGTGCCCCAAGCCCGGCCTTTTTTGATGTACGGGCTGACCGAGGCCTTTCGCTCCACCTACCTGCCACCGGATGAAGTAGACCGACGCCCAGACTCCATTGGCAAGGCAATCCCCAATGCCGAAATACTCGTGCTGCGCGATGACGGATCGCCCTGTGCGACAGATGAGCCCGGCGAGTTGGTGCACCGGGGCGCCTTGGTCGGTATGGGCTACTGGAACGATGCCCAGAAAACGGCCGAGCGTTACAAACTGCTGGCGCCAGACGCGCCGGGGCGCCACAGCGGGCTGCAACTGCCCGAGTACGCCGTGTTTTCAGGTGACACGGTGCGCCAGGATGGCGAAGGCTTTTTGTATTTTATTGGGCGGCGCGACGAGATGATGAAGACCTCGGGCTACCGGGTCAGCCCGACGGAGGTCGAAGAAATTATTTACGCCACCGGCCTGGTGGGAGAGTGCGTGGCTTTTGGTGTGGATCACCCCACCCTGGGTCAAGCTATATATGTAGTAGCTACCTGGGCAATAGATACGCTGGCTAGAGAGCTAAATGACTTGATAAATGAATGTAAAACCCGAATGCCTGCTTACATGGTGCCTGCCACCATTGAGATGGTGCTCGGCCCCTTGCCGCGCAACCCCAACGGCAAGATTGACCGCAAGCTGTTGTCGGGCAGATGGCGCAATGACCTCGCTGCCAATGCAGAGTCAGCACCTGTTACCGCGTTGGAGCCCTGTCATGCAGGGCACTGAGCGCAACACGCCGGTTCATGCCGCCATGGATCAGTTCCCCGTGATCGCCGGTGAATTGAATGTGGGGGGCGAAGTGCTGTCAAGGCTGGCGGCCCGGGTCGGGCAAACGCCTTTTTACGCCTATGACCGGGCCCTGCTGCGCCGCCGGGTGGGCGAGTTGCGCAGCCTGTTTCCTCTGAACATCAAACTGCACTACGCCATGAAAGCCAATCCCATGCCTGCTGTGGTGGCGGTCATGGCTGCACTGGTGGACGGCATCGATGTGGCCTCGGCGGGTGAATTGAAGGTGGCACTGGATGCGGGCGCCAACCCGGCGGAGATCAGTTTTGCAGGGCCTGGCAAGCGCGATGCTGAGTTGCGCCAGGCTGTGGCATCGCGGGTGTTGGTCAACGTCGAGTCGTTTCGCGAGCTGGGCGTCTTGCAGGCCCTCTCCACTGAGCTCGGCCTAGCTGCCCGGGTAGCCGTGCGGGTCAACCCGGACTTCGAACTGAAGGGCTCAGGTATGAAGATGGGCGGTGGTCCCAAGCAGTTTGGTGTGGATGCGGAGCAGATGCCCCGGTTCCTGCAAGAGATTGGCCGGGCAGGTCTTGCGTTTGAAGGATTTCACCTGTTTGCGGGCTCCCAGAATCTGCGTGCAGAGGCGATTTGTGAGGCACAGAAAAAGTCGTTCGAGTTGGCGCTGCGTTTGGCTCAGCTTGCGCCCGGGCCGGTGAATTTTTTGAATTTGGGTGGTGGCTTTGGCATTCCGTATTTCCCGGGAGAACAGAGGCTTGACCTCGCGCCCGTGGCTGACAACCTGGCCCAATTAGGTGAGCGCGCCGCCAGCGAGCTGCCATCGGCCTCACTTGTCATTGAACTGGGTCGCT
>CALRWE010000028.1:0-28558 GCA_943371745.1 Rhodoferax sp. OV413 | reverse complement strand
AAGGCTGCCATTGCCCACCAGGTTGATTTATCCGAACTGCCCCTGGCGGTACTGCAGGAGTTCAATCCTTCGATTGAGAAAGATGTTTACGAGGTGTTGAGTCTGCGCGGCTCGCTCAACGCGCGCAACATTCTGGGCGGCACGGCCCCCCAACAGGTGCGGCTGCAGATCGCACGGCACCGGGCGCGGCTGGCATGAAGGCGATAACGCGGATTGGGAAGAGCCAGGCAGCCCTGCTGTGTGCGCTGCTGATGGCGGGTCCGGCGCAGGCGCAATGGAACCGCGCCACCCTGCCCGGCTTCGTCCCGGCGTGGCTCACGCCCCAAGTCGGATTGACGTCCAGCGCCAGCGTGTCCGAGCAAAGACGCAACGCCAAGGTCAAGAAGGCAGAACAGACCAAAAAAAAATGCGGCTGGCCAACCGAGAAAGAGTGGAACCGCTGCGAACGGGTCAAAACCATGCCGGGTCAACCCGGCAATTGCGATCACTTGCTGCCCAAGTGCTGACGCTCCTCAACCAGGCGGCGTCATCGCCGGGCGATCTCAGGCCTTGCTAGATAACAAGGAGCCGGCCAAGGCGTCATTGGTCTTGAACACTTTGAGGTTCGCCAGAAAGGCATTTTTGGCCTGCAGTTGCGCCACCACATCGGCCTCCATCGAGGCCTTTTTTTCGTCTGCCGCCTTGACCGCGGCCTCCACACCGCCTTGAGCCTGGGCAGTTTGCCGGACTTCCTGGCGCTGGAAACCCACTGTATTGGCGTTGGCTACGTTGTTGGCTGAGGTCCGCATGACGGTCTGGGCGGCCTGCATGCCGGAGCTGGCGATGGATGAAATGGCGCTCATGTCAAAGTCCTTCGATAGATGTCAGATCAGCAATTTGAGCACAAAGCTTGATTTTTCGCGATATCCAACCTGATCGCACAAGATATAAACAAGCCCGTTGCAGGCGGGAGGGGGCGGGCTTGGCGCCATGTCAAACATGATCTGGGAGAACCACATTGGATAGTGCAAGTACACCGGCCAGGGCTGACGTTGACCCGTTGCGTCCTGGGCCACAGGTGGTGCAAGACCTCGTGTGCCCGCGCGACGCCCATGCGCCGCTGGCGCGCAGCAAGGGGCAACTCATCTGCACCCATCCGGCATGCGGGCTGCGCTTTCCGATTGTGGATGGCATCCCTGTGCTGATCGACGAGAGCCGCAGCATCTTCGAGCTGAAGGACTTTGTGACCGACAAGCCCACGACGCTGGACTTGCGCGAGGAAGCGCAGCGCCTTCCCACCCTCAAGGCCCGCATGAAGGCGCGCGTGGTATCCATCATTCCCAGCCTGTCGCTGGGCACCTCGGATTTCACGGCTGCAGCGGCCCTGATGGAGGTGGAGCGCAGCCGCCCGAACCCCCGGGTGCTGGTGATCGGCGCGGGAGACGCTCACTTTGACGCCCGCCCGGGCACGACCCTCATCTACTCCGACGTGGCCAGGGGCCCCCTGATCCATGTCATTGCCGACGCCCACGACCTCCCTTTTGCCGACGCCAGCTTTGATGCCGTGCTGGCCATTGCCGTGCTGCAGTACCTGCCGGATCCGGCACGCGCCATGATGCAGGCCCATCGCATCCTCAAACCCGGTGGCCTGGCCTACGTGGTAGCGCCCATGATCCAGCAAAACACCCTGGGGCCTTACGACTACTTTCTGTACACCCACGCCGGCCTGCGCCGGGTCATGCGCTGCTTCACGGAAGTGCGCAGTGGCGTGGCCAACGGGCCGGCGATGGCCCTGGGCTGGACGATTGAGGCCTTCATGACCAGTTTGTCAGAGACGCGCTGGGTACGGAGCCTGTTGAGCAACCTGACCCGGCTGGTGATCTGGCCCCTTAAATACCTTGACCGCCATCTGTCGCGCAAGCCCGGCGCCTACGACTGCGCCTCGGCCTTGTATTTCTTTGGCCGCCGCGCCGAGGTGCCGGTGAGCGACCGGGAAATCAGCAGGGGTTACCGCGGCCTGAAGTGGGGCGCCTGAATGACCGGCACCCTTAAGCTGGCAGCACTGCGCACCTTGCGGGCCTTGGGCGTGCTGGCCTTGTGCCGTCGGCTGACGCGCCACCGCCTCCGGGTGCTGACCTATCACGGGTTCGAGCTAGCTGATGAGGCCGCCTTTCGCCCCGCCATGTACATGAAGCGCGAGACCTTCAAGCGCCGCCTGCAGCTGATTGAACGCATGGGCTTTCACGTCGTGACGCTGGATGCCGCCGTCGGGCAAATGCAACGCGGCGAGTTGGAGCCCGATCAACTCGTGATCACCTCCGACGATGGCTGGGCGAGTTTTGCGCTGCTGGCGCAGCCGGAACTCCAGCGCCATGGGTTTCCCTCGACCCTGTACGTTACCAGCTACTACGTGCAGCATCCATCCCCCGTATTCACCATGGTGGTGCAGTACCTGTTCTGGAAGGCGTCAAGCGAGGAGATCGATTTTCAGGGGGTGCCGTGGGCACCGGACGGCACCATCCTGCGGGGGGACGCGGCAGCGTTGGAGCAGGCGATGTGGGGTGCCATCCTGTATGGCGAGCGGGATTGCGATCAGCCGCAGCGTGACGCGCTGTGCGCCGATCTCGGGCGCAGGCTGGGTGTGCCCTACCAGGACATCGTCACCAGCCGGCGCTTTCATCTGATGACGCCACAGGAATTGCGCCAGGCCCAAACCACCAACGTTGCAATTGAACTGCACACCCATCGCCACCGTTTCCCCCGGGACAATGAGGCCGCCTGCAGGCAGGAGATCGAGGACAACCGCCAGGCGCTGTACGAATGGATTGGCCGCCGGCCAGATCATTTTTGTTACCCCAGCGGCGACTGGGGGCACCGCCAAGTGCCCTGGCTGGAGGAAATGGGCGTGAAAAGCGCCACCACCTGCGACCCGGGACTGAACAGCAGCCGCTCGTCGCCCCACGCCCTCCAACGCATTCTGGACAGCGAAGACATGCATGAACTTGAGTTTGAAGCGGCGTTGAGCGGATTCAACGACCTTCTGCGAAGGCTGCATCCGAGAGGATGGACCCGGCAGGTGCAACCAGACCAGACGCCACTCAGGGTTGAAAGACCTGCGCCTCAAGCTTGAGTGCACGTATTTTTTCAGCGGCCGCCTCGGCTTCGGCCCGGGTATCAAACGGCCCCGCCCGCAAGCGGCTGCGTTTGCGCTGGCCCTCGCCGATCTCTTTTATTACCGGACGCAAACCTGCCTCTTGCAGCATGGCCTTTGCCTTGCGCGCATTGGCCTCTTTCGCGAACAAACCCACATTGATGAAATACGGCTTGAGTGCCTCGGGTGCTTCCCCAGCCGGACCGGCAGGCTTGGTTGGCGCGGCGACGGGGCGTTGCGAAGGCTGCGGCATGACTGCCACAGGTGGCGCAGACGCTGGCAACACCGGCAAAGCGGCTGGTGGCTCGGACGCGGGTGCAACCGGCAGGGGGATTGAGGCCGGTGCGAACGGAACAACGCGCACGGGCTCCGAGGCGGACAAGGCCGTGGGGGCCGCAGCAGAGGCGACGGCCAGCGCCGGCGGGACAGTGAGATCGATGACCGGGCCAGACTCCGCAGCGCGCAACGGCGCTGAGTCAGAGCGAACGCGCGCCAGCAAACCATCCTCGGGCACAGCGAGATAAAAACCCAGCGCAATGCCCAGCAGTGCCAGATTGACCACACCCAACCCGATCAGTCGTTGGCGGGAGCTGGCCTGAGTCGACAAGATGGCGCAGGCTTCCACCAAGGTTTTGCTGTCGGTGATGGCACGCGTCATCCGCTTGCGCAAGTCAGAGCGCAGCATGGCATTGCCTGCAATCCCGGGCACCACAAAACTCAGGATGCCCCAGGCCACCAGCAAGGCCATCTCGGTTGTTTCAGAAAGTTGAAGCACCAGCCGCCCGAGACCAAACACCACCAAGGGGAAAAAAATCATCGCCCCCACATAAGCCAACGCTGCCACCCACAGGCTTCTGAAAGCCATCCAGTTCAGGGTGTAGAGGCAGGCCGCCCAATTCCAGCTCAGACCGGTACGCCCCGTGCTCTCAAACCTGGCAAGCATTGGCAGGTAATAGTCGGCGCTGATCGGCCCCACGGCGGCCCGGTACAACAGGTCGGTGGGGCTTTCATCAGCACGGTCGAGCGCGGTGACTTCAGGAGCAGGTGACAAATCAAGGTTGGCCATGCCTGATTTTGGCATGACCCGGCTGCTCGAAGTCGGCTACGCTCAGCCTTTCACAGCGGGCGGGGTGCATAGGATGAAACGACTGTTCACAATATTTTTGACATTGGCATCGGTGGGCAGCCAGGCCTTGGAGATTGTCCGTTTTTCGCCCCAGGGCAAGGTCGCTCAAGTGCAGCAAGTGGTGGTGAAGTTTGACGAGGATGTCGTGAATTTTGGCGACCCCAAGGCACCCGCCCCGATGAGCCTGAGCTGCGGGGACACCCCGGCAGCGGAAGGTACGGGCCGTTGGACCAGTCAGCGTGAATGGGTGTTTGACTTCGCCAACGAGCTGCCCGCTGCCACCGCCTGCACCATCCAAGTGCGCCCCGGGCTGCAGTCCCTCAAGGGCACGGCGCTCAAGGGCCGCAGCCGCTATACCTTCCAAACCGGGGGCCTGCGGGTGTTGAGCGTGCAACCCGATGAAAATACCGCCATCGATGAGGAGCAGTTCTTCATCCTGCAACTCAACGGCCCGGCCACATTGGCCAGCGTGCAGGCCAGCGTGGGCTGCCAGGTCGAGGGCTTGGGCGAGCGCGTGGCGGTGCGCCTCATTGACGGTCCGGAGCGCGCCGCGTTCCTGAAATCCCGGGGAACCCGGCTGGCCCAGGCGGCCACCCAGGCCCCGCTGAATTGGGCCACCCTGGCCTGCAACCGCCGCCTGCCCTCGGCCGGCCAGGTACACCTGGTGGTGGGCCCGGGGTTGGTCATACCCGGCCAGAGCCCGGTGACCAGCACCTCCGTGCAGCGCTTCAGCTACAAGGTGCGCGAGCCGTTTGAGGCCAGCTTCAGTTGCGAACGGCAGAACGCGCAATCGGCCTGCCTGCCGGTTCGCCCGCTGCGCATCAGCTTCAACGCCCCCATCTCCCGAAAACTGGCCGAGGGGATTCGGCTCACGGGCCCAGACACCACGTTGGCGCCGCGCTTTGATGCCGACCAAGGCCCGGGCGATGTCCAAGGCGTGGCCTTCCCGTCCGTCTTGCCGGAGCAGACCCAATTCACCTTGACTTTGCCCAAAGACTTCAAGGACAGCGAAGGCCGGGAGCTGCGCAATGCAAGCAGCTTTCCGATGGCTGTGGCGACCGACACGATGCCGCCCCTCGCCAAATTTGGCGCAGCACCCTTTGGTGTGGTGGAGCGACTGGCCGAACCCACGGGTGTGGCCTTGCTGCCGGTTACGCTGCGCGCCATTGAGGGCGCCCAGCCTGGCAAGACGGGTGGCCAGGTAAGCACCTGGCAGCCCACCACGGATGCCGACATCATGGCCTGGTTCGCCAAAGTGCAGCGCTATGACAACGCCACTGTGCCCCGCAAAACTGCAACCAGGGAACTCAAGGGTCTCCTGCCCCGCGCGCTGGAGGCGGGCGACCGGGACGAGGTGCAGACCCGCATGGTGTCATTGCTGCGCGGCCAGCCCGGCGTCAAAACGCTGGACTTGCCCCAGAGTGCAGGCGATATCCGGGGGGCCAAAGGCGAGCGACCGTTTGAGGTGGTGGGCATTCCCCTGTCCGCCGGTTTTCATGTGGTGGAGATCGCCTCATCCCGGCTGGGCAGCGCCTTGCTGGACCCACGCCATGGCGACCCGCGCACGATGTTCGTGCGCACCTCGGCACTGGTCACCAACCTGGGCGTGCATTTCAAGCTCGGGCGTGACAACGCGCTGGCCTGGGTGACCACGCTGGACAAGGGCCAGCCCGTGACCAACGCGCGCGTCCGTGTTTCGGACTGCCAGGGCCGCGAGGTCGCCAGCGCCAGCACCAACGCCCAGGGCATCGCCACCTTCAAGGGCATCTCGCCTGAAGCGCCCAGCTGCGCGGGTGACAGCCACGCCAGTCAGTCCTATTTTGTAAGCGCCCGCGCCATGCAGCACGCCAGCGACAGTGCCCATGGTGTGGAAGACCTGGCCTTCACCTGGAGCAACTGGCACCGGGGCATTGAGCCCTGGCGCTTCAACCTGCCCACCAGCCAGGCCGCCCGGCCCGATGAGCGTGCCCACACCATTTTTGACCGCACGCTGGTGCGCGCGGGCGAGACCGTGTCGATGAAACACCTTCTGCGGACCGAGACCGCCGCAGGCTTCGCTCTGGCCCCGGTGTTGCCCACCACGCTGGTGATCACCCACCTGGGCAGCGGCCAGCAAAGCACCCAGCCACTGGTCTGGCGCAAGACGGCCACCGGGGGGCAAAGCGCCGAGAGCAGTTTTGCCGTGCCACAGGCTGCCAAGCTGGGCGTGTACGAGGTGGAATTGCGCGGGCTGGAGCGGGAACGCAGCTTCACCAGCGGGCAGTTCAGGGTCGAGGAATTCAGGCTGCCGGTGCTGGAAGGCAGGATCAGTCCCACCGACAAAAAGTCCCTGGTCAATGTGACGGCGTTGCCTCTGGATGTGCAGGTGAACTACGTGGCCGGCGGCGGGGCAGCCCGCTTGCCGGTGCGGGTATCGGCCCTGGTGCAGGGCAAAGACCTGAACTTCAGTGATTTTGAGGGTTTCAGTTTTTCACCACCCCGAGCAGCCAGGGAGGACACCAGGCAGAACACCCCCACAGAAGACGACGAGCCCGCCCATATCCCCCAGGATGTCCGCATCATTGCCGACAAGCTGCCCCTCACTCTGGACAAGCTGGGCGCCGGCAAGCTCACTCTCAGCAACATCCCGCCAGCGCCCCGGGCGCGCGAACTGCTGATTGAAGCCACCTATGCCGACCCCAACGGCGAGCTGCAAACCCTGCGCAGCAGCCACACCCTGTGGCCTGCCGCCGTGGTGGCGGGCATCAAGACCGAAGGCTGGGTGAGTAGCGGCCAAAATGTCAGCTTTCAGGCCCTGGCACTCGGCTTGGCAGGCAAGCCCCAAGCCGGCGTGACACTGGACGTGCGGGCCATCTCGCGCATCGTCACCAGCAGCCGCAAGCGCATGGTGGGTGGCTTTTACACCTATGACAACAGCACCACGGTCAAAGACCTGGGCTCGGTGTGCAGCGGCAAGAGCGATGCACGCGGCTTGCTCCTGTGTGACACCACCCTGCGCGAGACAGGCGAAGTGGAGCTGGTCGTCACCGCCAGGGACGCCGCAGGCAACCGCAGCCAGGCTGCCAGTTCGGTCTACATCACCCGCCAGGGCGAGCTGTGGTTTGGCGGCGAGAACCACGACCGCATGGACTTGCTGCCCGAGAAAAAGAGCTACCAGCCGGGAGAAACCGCCCGGTTTCAGGTGCGCATGCCGTTCCGGTTTGCCACCGCCCTGCTGACCGTGGAACGCGAGGGTGTCATCCAGTCGCAGGTGGTGCAGCTCAACGGCCAGGAGCCCACGGTGGAGGTCAAAATCAAGGACGGCTGGGGCCCCAACGTGTTTGTGAGCGTGCTGGCCCTGCGCGGGCGCTTGCGAGACGTGCCGTGGTACAGCTTTTTCACCTGGGGCTACCAGGCACCGCGGGAGTGGTGGACCTCGTTTTGGGTGGAGGGCCGCGAGTATGTGGCGCCCACGGCCCTGGTGGATTTGAGCAAGCCCGCGTTTCGGCTGGGTGTGGCTGAAATCCGCGTGGGCACAGCTGCCCATCAGCTGGATGTGAGCGTCAAAGCCGACAAGGAAAACTACCCCGTGCGCAGCCAGGCCAAAGTCACCCTGACCGTGAAACTGCCCAATGGCCAACCGGCAGCCGGAGCCGAAGTGGCGCTGGCCGCCGTGGACCAAGCTTTGCTGGAACTCATGCCCAACACCAGCTGGAACCTGCTGGAGGCCATGTTGCAGCGCCGCGCCTGGGGCGTGGAAACCGCCACCGCGCAAATGGAAATCATTGGCCGGCGCCATTACGGGCGCAAGGCCGTTCCCGCTGGCGGCGGCGGGGGGCGCAGCGGTACGCGTGAACTGCTGGATACCCTGCTGCTGTGGAACCCCCGGGTGCAACTGGATGCACAGGGCCAGGCGACCGTGACCGTGCCACTGAATGACGCGCTCACCACCTTCAAGATCGTGGCGGTGGCCGATGCTGGCACCAGCCTCTTTGGCACCGGCTCCACCACCATCCGGGCCACACAAGACCTGCAGATCATTGCCGGCCTGGCCCCGCTGGTGCGGGAAGATGATCAGTACCGCGCCCAGTTCACCCTGCGCAACACCACACCCAAAGCGATGAAAGTGGCTGTGACGCCCCGCACTACGCTGCTGGAACTCAAGGCGCAAACCGTGGACATTCCCGCTGGCGAAGCGCGCGAGGTAGCGTGGGAGGTCACCACCCCAGCGCAATTGACCCAGACCCGGGCGGAGGCAATTCTGTGGGAAATTGAAGCCAAGGACACGGTCAGCGGTGCGCGCGACGCACTTAAAGTGCGCCAACGCATCGTCCCCCGGGTGCCCTTGACCGTGCAACAAGCCACGCTGGTCCAGCTTGACGGACCTTTCTCGCTGCCCGTGGCGGCGCCGGCGGATGCCCTGCCCGGCCGAGGGGGTCTGAAGCTGTCCCTGAAACCCACGTTGTCAGACGGCCTGCCCGGCGTGCGCGACTGGTTTACCAACTACCCGTTTGCCTGCCTGGAGCAAAAAGCCAGCCAGGCCATTGGCCTGCGCGACTTGGCGCGCTGGCAAAGCGTGACCCGGCAACTGCCCGGCTACCTGGACAGCGATGGCCTGGCAAACTACTTTCCTCCCTTAAGCGGCGAGGCCAACAGAGGCAGCGACACCCTCACCGCCTACCTGCTGGCCAGCAGCCATGAGGCCAGCCAGCTGAATAACGCGTTTGCCCTGAGTGAGGCGGTGCGCGAGCCCATGGCGCGCGGCCTCATTGCGTTTGTGGAGGGGCGCATTCAACGCGAGTTCTGGAGCCCGCGCAAAGACCTTGATGTGCGCAAACTCGCGGCACTGGAGGCGCTGTCTCGCTACGGCAAGGCCCAGGGCCGTATGCTGGCCAGCATCACCCTGAGCCCCCACCAGTGGCCCACCCATGCGGTGATTGACTGGCTCAACATTCTCCAGCGTGTGCCCGATGCGCCCGAGCGCGACAAACGCATGATCGAGGCGAATCAAATTCTGAAGAGCCGCATCAGCACCCAGGGCACGCAACTGGTCTTCTCCACCGAAAAAGACGACTACTGGTGGTGGCTGATGCAAAACGGCGACGTGAATGCTGCCCGCCTGATGCTGGCGGTCATGAACAACCCGGCCTGGAAAGACGATATGGGCCGCCTGGCCACAGGCTTGCTGGGCCGCCAAAGCAAGGGTGCCTGGCGCACCACCACCGCCAATCTGTGGGGAAGCTTGGCGGTGGAGAAGTTTGCCACCAAGTTTGACGCCACGACCGTGACCGGAAGCACCCAAGCTACCAGCCGCGGCGGCTCAGCCCGCGCAGGCTGGCAAAAAACCGGCGCTGCACCCGACCTGTTTTTGCCCTGGGCAGCACCTGCACAACCAGACAGCTTGAGCATCACCCACATGGGCACCGGCAAGCCCTGGCTCACGGTGCAGTCATTAGCAGCCATCGACCTCAAGGCCCCGTTCAGCGCGGGCTACCAGATCAAGAAAACCATCACCCCGATGGAGCAAGCCAACAAAAACCTGCCCGCCGGCAGCTACACCCGGGGCGACGTGCTGCGCATCACCCTGAAAATCAACGCCAGCGCCGACATGAGCTGGGCCGTGATCACCGACCCAGTGCCTAGCGGCGCCAGCATTTTGGGTAGCGGTCTGGGGCGCGATTCAGAAATAGCCACGCAGGGCGAGAAGACCAGCGGTGAGAGCTGGCCCGCGTTTGAAGAGCGCAGCTTTGAGGCCTGGCGCGGCTACTACGCTTACCTGCCCAAAGGCATCACCCGGGTGCAATACACCCTGCGGCTCAACACCGTAGGTGAGTTCTCGCTACCGCCTTCGAGGGCAGAAGCCATGTATGCGCCGGAGATGTTTGGTGAGTCGCCGAACGGGCGGATCAAGGTGCTGGCAGTTAAATGAGCTTTGCAAGCGCCGCAGGCGAAAAGTCCGACAACTCCGCTGTGCGGCCATCGCGCACTTTCAGGGCCCAATCCGGGTCGCTGATCAGCGCGCGGCCCACGGCCACCAGGTCAAAGTCACCCCGCTCGAACCGGCGCAATAACTCGTCCAGCGAGGCGGGTTTGGACGACTCGCCGCCAAACGAGGCGATGAACTCGCCACTGAGTCCCACCGAGCCCACGGTGATGGTCGGGCAACCGGTGAGCTTTTTGGCCCAACCCGCAAAGTTGAGGTCAGAGCCTTCAAACTCCGGCTCCCAAAAGCGGCGCTGCGAGCAATGGAAGATGTCGGCACCCGCGTCGGCCAGCGGCTGCAGCCAGGCGGCCATCTCGTCGGGCGTTTTGGCCATCTGCACGGTGTAATCCTGCTGCTTCCACTGCGACAGGCGAATGATCACCGGGTAGTCCGGCCCCACCTCGGCTCGCACGGCCTTCAGGATGTCTGCCGCAAAACGCCCGCGTTGCACCAGGTCGCTGCCGCCATAACGGTCATCCCGCAGGTTGGTCGCAGACCAGAAAAACTGGTCAATCAAATAACCATGAGCGCCGTGCAACTCAATGGCATCAAACCCCAGGCGCTTGGCAGCGCCTGCGGCACGGGCAAACGCCGCGATGGTGTCGGCAATGGCTTCATCGGTCATGGGCTCGCAAAACTTCTTGTTCGGCGACGAGAAACCCGAGGGCGAATCCCAAGGCAGGGGCGGCTTCCATTCGGTGCGCCGATTCGGTATGGCCCCTACGTGCCAGAGCTGGGGCGCCATCAGGCCGCCCACGCTGTGCACCGTGTTGATGACGTTTTGCCAGCCGGCCAGCGCGTCGTCACCCCAAAATCGGGGCACATCGGGGTCGTTGGACGACGCGGGCCGCTGCACCACGGTGCCCTCGGACACGATCAAACCCACGGCAGCACTGGCCCGGGCCCGGTAATACTCGGCCACCGCCTCGGTGGGTACACCGCCCGGTGAAAACGAGCGGGTCATGGGCGCCATGACGATGCGATTGGGCAGGTGAAGGCCCTTGAAGCTAAACGGTTGAAACAAGGGCTGCGCGCTGGACATGGGCTGATCCTTTGGTGGAAGGCAAAAAAACCACCAGTCTACGGCGACGCGCTCACCGGGCTGGCACACCGCTGTCGCGGAGGTGATTTTTGCCCGCGTCCGGGTACGATGCCCCTGCCAGGCCCCATTTTTTCGGCGCACCGTTGAGCCCCTGCACCCATTTCCATGTCCACAGATTTTTGGCTTCTGCCGTTGAAGATAACCCGACAGTTACTGGCGGCGGGCATGGCATCGACTCTCTTTTCAATAGCTACCCATGCCTACTCTATGCAGGCTAGCGGTACGTTTGATGCTGTACGGCACCGCTTCATGCCCTCGGACACCCTGATTCTCGACCGCCACGGCGAAGTGCTGCACCGCCTGCGCACGGATTTCACCGTGCGCCGGGGACAGTGGGTGGGCTTGGCGGACGTGTCACCGGCCCTGCGCACAGCACTCATTTTCAGTGAAGACAAGCGTTTTTATGAGCACAGCGGAGTAGACTGGCAGGCCGCCAGCAGCGCCGCCTGGGCCAACCTGTGGAACAACAGAACGCGCGGCGCCTCCACCCTCACCATGCAGCTCGCCGGCCTGCTCGACTCTGACTTGCGGCGCGGCCCGGGCGGGCGCAGCGTGGTGCAAAAGCTGGGGCAAACCTGGTCGGCTCAATCTCTGGAGCGCCACTGGCGCAAAGACCAGATTCTGGAGGCCTACCTGAACCTGGTGCCCCTGCGCGGCGAGTTGGTGGGCATTGATGCCCTGAGCCAGACGCTCTTTGGCAAGGCGCCCCACGGGCTGGACCACCGAGAAGCCGCAGTCACTGCCGCCCTGGTGCGTGCCCCCAATGCCACCGTGGCGCAGGTGGTGCAGCGGGCCTGCGGGATTCTCAAGAGCCAGACCACAGGCGCCGCCCCCGATTGCGAGGCGCTGGACCTGTTCACCACTGCGGCCCTGCAGCGCCGGGACTACGCCGCCAGCGCCGGCTTCGCGCCGCATGTGGCGCAGCAACTGGTCAGCGCCCGCTCGGCTGCCCGGGCCGCACCTGCACATAGTGCCAGCGTACCCACCCAGCCCGCTCGCTCCACGGTGATCCGCACCACTTTGCGGGCGCCCGTGCAGCGCTTTGCTGTGCAGACGCTGCAGCAACACTTGCGGGAATTGGCGGGCCGCCACGTTGAAGACGGCGCGCTGCTGGTCCTGGACAACGCCACTGGCGAGGTACTGGCCTGGGTGGGGTCATCAGGCAGTTTGAGCGCGGCGGCCGAGGTGGACGGGGTGACCGCGCTGCGCCAGCCTGGCTCCACTCTCAAACCCTTTTTATACGGCCAGGCGTTGGCTGAAAAACGCATCACGGCTGCCTCACTGCTTGACGATTCAGGGGCGCAACTGCAAACCGCCAGCGGCCTGTACATCCCGCAAAACTACGACCACCAGTTCAGGGGCTGGGTGTCCGCGCGCACGGCGTTGGCCTCCTCGTTCAACGTCCCCGCCGTTCGCCTGCTCGCCATGGTGTCGCCCGACGCCTTTCACCGGCAGCTGACCGACTTGGGCCTGCCCCTCAAGGAAAGCGGCGGCTTCTACGGCTACAGCCTGGCGCTGGGCAGCGCCGAGGTCTCGCTGCTCCACCTGACCAATGCCTACCGCGCCTTGGCCAATGGCGGGCGCACCAGCCCCACCCGGCTGACCGCCTCCCCGCCGATCTCCCGCAGCAAGCCGGTGCAGGTGCTGGACCCGCGCGCTGCCTTCATCGTGGGCGACATCCTGGGCGACACCAACGCCCGCGCGCCCACCTTTGGCTTGGACAGCGTGCTGGCCACCCGCTACTGGACAGCCGTGAAAACCGGCACCAGCAAAGATATGCGCGACAACTGGGCGGTGGGCTGGTCCCAGCATTACACCGTGGGCGTCTGGGTGGGCAACGCCAGCGGCGCGCCCATGCGCGATGTGAGCGGCACCACCGGCGCCGCACCCATTTGGGCTACCGTGATGAACCACCTGCACCGGACCCAGGCCAGCCGCGCACCAACGGCCCCCGGTGGATTGGTACAAGCCGCCGTGTGGTTCAGCGCCACCGCCCCGGCCAAGTACCCGGTGGGAAAGCAGGAGGCAGAGCGCCAGGAATGGTTTTTGAGTGGTACGCAGCAGCCCAATTTTGCTATTAAAACTGAAGATACCAGGTCAATAGATACAGTGGCTAGAGCCCAAAAATACTTAAAAAATTCCTTCCAAAGCCCTCAGCAGTCCCAAGGACGCATCACCGCCCCCACCAACGGCACCCTTATTGCCGTGGACCCCGACATTCCCCCGAACCGTCAGCGAGTGCGCTTCACGGCCGAAGGAACCAAACTGCGCTGGTTAATGAATGGTAAGCCGCTTGCACAAGGTTCCACGGCCCAGTGGCTCCCGTGGCCGGGGCGCCATGTGGTGCAACTCACCAATGAGCAGGGTGAGGTGCTGGACGAAATCCGGTTGGAGGTGCGCGGCGCGGGTGTCAAGCCCAAGGCCGCGCAGTAAATGCGCAGCGTGTGTGATCAAGGCTGCAAAAACAGGACATGGCGAGCTGGGCTGAGCCAGTGCCTGAGTGATCTTGAAATGCTGGCCAGATGCATGCGGGTGGAGAAAAAGTCATCCATGTCCGTTGCAGCGCAGGCCCGCGGCGTCTACAGTCACACCAAGGCCGTTTCGCTTTGTCGGTTCTTCACAGGCTTTCACGCTGTTCTGGAGCAGACTCACCACGCCAAATGCCTGGCGCTCCAAATCGACGTGACCCGCTTCTGACCAGCCGCCACGTCTGTGCGGGCAAGCGGTCGTTCAACCGGGCGTTTCGGGCTCGGTTTTGGCCACTTGCCAAGGACTCAGGCCAGATCAATGCTGCAGGATCTTGTCCAGAAAATCCTTGGTGCGGGGCTGGCGGTTCTCCGGGTGGCCAAAAAATTCGTCCTTCGAGCAATCCTCCAGAATGTGGCCACCCACATCAATGAAGATAACCCGGCTCGCCACCTTGCGGGCAAAGCCCATTTCGTGGGTCACCACCATCATGGTCATGCCTTCTTTGGCCAGCGTCACCATCACGTCCAGCACCTCACCCACCATTTCGGGGTCCAGGGCCGAGGTGGGTTCGTCAAACAGCATGGCCACGGGATCCATGGACAGCGCGCGGGCGATGGCCACGCGTTGCTGCTGACCGCCGGACAGCTGCCCCGGAAACTTGTCCTTGTGGGCTGTGAGGCCCACGCGATCGAGCATTTTCAGGCCCCGCACTTTGGCTTCGTCCGGGGTGCGGCCCAGCACCTTGATTTGGGCGATGGTCAGGTTCTCGGTCACCGACAAATGGGGAAACAGCTCAAAACTCTGAAACACCATGCCCACGCGGGAACGCAGCTTGGGCAGGTCGGTGCCTGCGCCATACAGCGAGATGCCATCGACCGTGATGGAGCCTTTCTGAATTGGCTCCAGGCCATTGACCGTTTTGATCAAGGTCGACTTACCCGAACCCGAGGGGCCACACACCACCACCACATCACCTTTGTTGATGCTCACCGAACAGTCACTCAGCACCTGCACCGGCCCGTACCATTTGGAAACATTTTTCATTTCAATCATTATTTTTTCTCCGATGCTTAACGAACGATGGCAATCCGGGCTTGCAAACGCTTGACCGCCCAGGACAAGGTGAAGCAGATCACGAAATAGGTGACAGCCGCCAGGATGTAGGCCTCCTCAGGGCGACCGTAAATCTTGCCGGCCAAGGAAAACCCCTTGAGCAGGTCGTAGGCGCCAATGGCATACACCAGCGAGGTGTCCTGAAACAACACAATGGTCTGCGTCAGCAGCACCGGCAGCATGTTGCGAAAGGCCTGCGGCAGCACCACCAGACGCATGTTCTGGTTGTAGGTCATGCCCAGGGCCTGGCCAGCAAACACCTGCCCCCGCGGAATGGACTGAACACCCGCCCGCATGATCTCGCTGAAATAAGCCGCCTCAAAGGCCACAAAGGTGATGATGGCTGACAGCTCCGCACCAATCGGCTTGCCGGTCAAAAGGGGCACCAGCAAATAAAACCACAGGATGACCATCACCAGCGGGATGGAGCGCATGCCGTTCACATAGAAGGTCGCTGGCGCCATCAACCACTTGTTGCCGGACAAGCGCATCAGCGCCAGCACCGTACCAAAAAAGATACCGCCGAGCGTGGCAATGATCGTGAGGTAGACACTGAACCAAAGGCCATCCCAAATGAACTTGCCAATGACTTCGAGATTGAAAAAAGAAAATTCGAGGCCCATCATGTCAATGCCCTCCACCGGTGCCACCAGCAACAATAAAGCCGGGGATCTGAACCTTCTTCTCGATGAAACTGAAGATCCGGTTGACCGCAAACGCGGAGAACGCATACAACGCCGTCACCGCCAGATAAATTTCAATACCCCGTGATGTTTCTTCCTGCGCCTGCATGGCGAACATGGTCAGCTCGGCAATGGACACTGCAAACGCGATCGATGAATTCTTCAGGAGGTTCATCGACTCACTGGTCAAGGGCGGCAGGATGATCCGAAAAGCCATCGGCAAAATGACATAGCGGTACGTCTGGGCGGTGGTGAATCCCATGGCCATGCCAGCCATGCGTTGGCCCTTGGGCAAGGCTTGCACGCCAGCACGCACCTGCTCGGCAATCCGCGCGGACGTAAAAAACCCGAGCGCAAACACCACCAACACAAAGCCGGACACCTGCTGAAACGCAGGAAATATCTTTGGAACCACAAAATACCAGAGGAACACCTGCACCAACAAGGGGATGTTCCGAAACAGCTCAACCCAGACAGTGGCCAGTCGCACCAGCCAGGGGCTGTTGGGCAGTGTGCGCAGCGTGCCCATGAGGGCGCCAATGGTGACGGCGACAACCCAGGACGTGCCAGCCACCGCCAGGGTCCAACCCCAGGCGTCCATCATCCAGGCCAGGTAGGTGCGCCCACCGCTGCCGTCGTCATTCAAAAACACCTGCCAATCCCAAGTCATCGCGTTCTCCACAAAAAAACCGATTGCCCATTGCAACCCTGTCCAGGCTTCATCATCACGATGGCCCGAAAATAAAAACCCCGCCAAAGCATCACCCTGGCGGGGTAGTTCAAATCAACGCCACATGCTTACTTCTTGGCGTATTCTTCCATCGGCTTATCGTTCGGTGTTGCCCAGGCGGCCTTGATGCCATCGCTGGCAGCCAGACCCACACGGGTGTTCTTTGGGGGAATGGGCTGCAGGAACCACTTGTCGTACAACTTGGCCAGGGCGCCGGACTTCGCCAGGCCTGCTATGGTGGCGTCAGCCAGCTTCTTGAAGGCGGGGTCATCCTTGCGCATCATGATGGCGATAGGTTCCACCGACAGCACTTCACCCACAATCTTGAAATCAGCTGGATTCTTGGACGTGGCGATGTTGCCTGCCAAAATGGAACCATCCATAACAAAGGCGTCCGCACGACCGGATTCGAGTAACAAGAAGCTCTCGGAGTGGTCCTTGCCAAACACCTCCTTGAAGTCAACACCCGTCGCGCGCTCGTTCTTGCGCAGGGTCTGAACCGAAGTCGTTCCCGTGGTGGTGGCCACGTTCTTTCCATTCAGTTGAGCGATGGAAGTGATGCCAGAACTGGCCTTGACGGCGATACGCACTTCTTCCACGAACGTGGTGTTGGCAAACGAAACGTCCTTTTGACGGGTTGCGTTGTTGGTGGTGGAGCCGCACTCAATATCGACCGTGCCGTTTTGCACCAAAGGAATGCGGTTTTGTGAAGTTACGGACTGGTATTTGATTTCCACTTTTTTGCCGACTTCTTTTTCAAGATCGGCCAGGATCGCCTGGCAAATTTCGACATGGTATCCGGTGTACTTTCCGTCGCCCAACGTGTAAGACAGAGCGCCGGAGGAGTCACGCACACCCATGGTCACGGAACCTGACGCCTTGACCTTGGCAATGGTGTCCGCCTGGGCGAGCGAGGCGATCGTCAGGGTGACGGCCAGTGCAATAAACTGCTTTTTCATGGATTACCTTAATAAAAAAAGAGAGAAACAAGAGGGGGTTTTCAATTTGAAAACAGATCGGGGCGCTCGTCATCGACCTCATGCAAGAAGCATGCTCAGACTGTTAGCTGCATCCGATAGTATCAACACGCAGACTGTATTCGGCTTGCAGCGCAGACCCCCTAGGGTTTACCCAAGTAGTCCATGCAAAATCCGCATACAACCAAACCTCCACCGGCCAGCCCACTGGACCCACTTTCAAATTATTTCATCTGCGGCCCATCAGATTTCACACAGTGCCCTGCGCTCAACCGATAACATCATTGCATACAACAGGAGACAACCATGGCCGTGATCACCAACATCGAAGACCTGCGCGTTCTGGCGCAAAAACGCGTTCCCCGCATGTTCTATGACTATGCCGACTCCGGCTCATGGACCGAGAGCACCTACCGCGCCAACGAGAGCGACTTCCAGAAAATCAAGCTGCGCCAGCGCGTGGCCGTGAACATGGAAAACCGCAGCACCCGCACCACCATGATCGGGCAAGACGTGGCCATGCCGGTGGCGATTGCCCCCACAGGCCTCACCGGCATGCAGCATGCCGACGGTGAAATCAAGGCCGCACGGGCCGCCAAGCGCTTTGGCATCCCGTTCACCCTATCCACCATGAGCATTTGCTCGATTGAAGACGTGGCCCAGGAAACGGGCGGCCACCCGTTCTGGTTTCAGCTCTACATGATGAAGGACCGCGATTACATCGAGCGCCTGATTGAGCGCGCCAAGGCGGCCAAATGTTCGGCACTGGTGATCACACTGGACCTGCAAATCATCGGACAGCGCCACAAGGACCTGAAAAACGGCTTGTCCGCGCCACCCAAACTCACGGTGGCCAACATCCTCAACATGATGACCAAGCCGCGCTGGGGTCTGGGCATGCTGGGCACCAAACGCCACGGCTTTGGCAACATCATTGGGCATGTCAAGGGCGTTGAAAACATGGGTTCATTGTCGGAGTGGACCGCCAAGCAGTTTGACCCCGCCCTGAACTGGAACGACGTGGAGTGGATCAAAAAACGCTGGGGCGGAAAAATCATCCTCAAGGGCATTCAGGACGTGGAAGACGCCCGCCTGGGCGTGAACTCCGGCGCCGACGCGCTGATTGTGTCCAACCACGGCGGGCGCCAGTTGGATGGGGCCGAGTCCTCCATTCGCGCCCTACCCGCTATCGTGGACGCTGTGGGCAAGCAGATTGAAGTGCACATGGACGGCGGCATCCGCTCTGGGCAAGACGTGCTCAAGGCCCGGGCGCTTGGGGCGCAAGGCACCTTTATTGGGCGGGCCTTTCTGTATGGCCTGGGCGCCATGGGCGAGGCCGGTGTGGACAAGGTGCTGGAAATCATCCACAAGGAACTGGACCTGACCATGGCCTTTTGTGGCCACACCAACATCAAGACGGTAGACAAAGGGATCTTGCTGCCCGGCACTTACCCCACCTGAGCCCTGGCTGGCTCGCGGGGGTCACAGCAGCTGCGACACCAGCTTGAAATCGGCATCCTCAGGGAACGGCTTGACTTTGAAACCCAATCCTTTCATGAGCTTGAGCATGGTGGGGTTGTTGGCTAGCACCAGGCCTTCGATCTCGGTCAGGCCTTTTTCCCGCGCGAATTCCATGATGGACAACATCAAGCGCGAGCCCAGACCCCGGCCCTTGAAGTCATCCGCTACCACCAGTGAAAACTCGCAGCTGGCTCGGTCCGGGTTGGTGATGTAGCGCGACACGCCCACCACCCGGGCGGTCTCCGTCGTTTGCCCGTCTGCGCCCACCCCACGTTCCCGAAACACAGCCACCAGCGCCATCTCCCGGTCATAGTCAATCAAGGTAAAGCGCGAAAGCATATTGGCGGGCAGCTCCTGCATGCTTGACACAAAGCGAAAGTAACGACTCTCGGGCGAGAGCTGGCGCACAAAGGCCTGCAGCATGTTGGCATCGTCAGGGTGAATCGGGCGCACGGTGTACTCGCCCCCACCCTGCAGCGGCCACACCTGCTCGTGCTGCGAGGGATAGGGCAATATCGCCAGATGGTTGTAGTGGCGCGCAGAAGGGGGCGCGTTGTCGATCACGATGCGGGCATCCACCGCCACGGCGCCAAACTCGTCCACGATGATCGGGTTGATGTCCATCTCCCGCAACTGCGGCAGTTCGCACACCATCTCGGAGACGCGCAGCAGCACCTGCTCCACCGCGTCCATCTTCACCGCCGCAGCGCCGCGCCAGTCGCCCAGGGTCTCGGCCACCCGGGCGCGCTCGATCAGGGAACGGGCCAAAAACTGGTTCAAAGGCGGCAGCTCCATGGCACGGTCGTTCATCAGCTCGATCATGGTGCCACCGGCCCCAAACGCAATCACCGGGCCAAACGGGTCATCGGTGACCAGCCCAATGTATATTTCCCGGCCGCGCTTCTTGAGGGCCATGTTCTGGATGGTCACACCATTGATGCGGGCCTTCGGCTGCAGCCGGCTCACGGTCTGCATCATCTCCAGGTAGGCATCGCGCACGCCCACGGCCCCCTGAATATTGAGCGCCACGCCCTGCACATCGGACTTGTGGCTGATATCGGGGGAGTCAATCTTGAGCGCCACCGGGAAACCCAGCTGGGTCGCGATCATGATGGCCTCATTGACGCTGCGCGCCAGAATCGTCTTGGTCACGGGAATGTGAAACGCAGCCAGCAGCGCCTTGGACTCCATCTCGGTGAGCACCTTGCGGCGCTCGGCCAGCACACTCTCGATGAGCATGCGGGCGCCCTCCACATCGGGCTTGGCCAGGTCCGACAGGGGCGGCGGGGTTTGCTGCAACAGCTGTTGGTTTTGATAAAAGGTGGCGATGTTTCCAAAGGCGCCCACGGCCGCCTCGGGTGTGCGAAAGGTGGGAATCGCCGCCTCGTTCAGGATGGCACGCGCCTCGCCCACGCTGGCATCGCCCATCAGACAAGTCAGCAGCGGCTTGCCCAACTGCTTGTTGACTTGGGCCAGGGCGGTGGCGATGGTAGCGCTCTCAAGCCCGATCTTGGGTGAGTAAATCACCAGCACACCATCCACCTGACGCGCCTTGCCCGCGGCCTCCACGGCCGCCTTGAAGTGCTCGGGCCCGGCCTCCTCCGACACATCAATGAGATCGCACAAAGACGCCAGCGGCGGCAACTCAGGCTTCAGGGCCAACGCCTGCTCAGGCGTGAGGCAGGCCAGCTGGAGCTTGATCTCGCTGATCCAGTCGGCCGCCAGCACGCCGGGGCCGCCACCATTGGTCACCACGGCAAGGCGGCGCCCGACCGGGCGATAGCGCGAGGCCAGACACTTGGCCGCCGAGAACAGCGCCACAAAGGAACGTACCCGCACCGCACCAGCCCGGCGCAGGGCCGCATCAAACACATCGTCACTCCCCACAATGGTGCCCGAATGCGTCAGCGCAGCCCGGTTGCCCGCTGCTTTGCGCCCCGCCTTGAGCACCACCACCGGCTTGGCGTTGGCCGCAGCCCGCAGCGCACTCATGAAGCGGCGGGAGTTGGTGATGCCCTCCATGTAGACCACGATGCTGTGGGTATGCGCATCGGTGGCCAAAAAGTCCAGCACCTGGGCCAGATCCACCGCCGTATTGGGGCCCAGCGACACCACGGTGGAAAAACCCACACCGTTCTTCTGCGCCCAATCCAGGATCGACGACGTCAGGGCGCCCGACTGCGACACCAGCGCCAAAGGACCCGGCGCGCACAAGGCCCCGGCCACACTGGCGTTGAGGTGGAGGTGCGGGCGCTGGAAACCCAGGCAATTGGGGCCCAGCAGGTGAATGTCATCGCGCCGGGCAATGCGGTGCAGTTCGGCCGCCAAGGTAGCGTCAATACCGCTGGAAATCACCAATGCAGCCCGGCAATTGATGCGCCCCACGATCTCCAGGGCCGCCACCACCTCGGCGGGCGGCACGGCAATGATGGCCAGGTCAGCCTGCGTGTGGGCCAGATCGGCCAGGGTGCCGCTGTAGTGCATGTCCAAAAAGGTCAGCGTGCCCGCAAACCGCTGCGCCACCAAGGCGCGATGCAGGGCTTGGGCCTGGCCCGTCTGGGAGGTCGGTTCATCCGGTTTGCCTGCCAGAACGGCTATGGAGCGGGGTGAAAAAAGGGGGGTCAAAAAATGCTTGTCCATACGACTCTCAATTGGCAGGGGATCACAAGCGACCAGCTTAACCCGTCACGATGACACTTGCCTTGACCTGCGGCAAGACCTCTTCGCGCTATCCTCATGCCTATGCAATCAACTCTCAACTGGCTCGGCCCCGCGCCACTGACAGCCGCGTGAACACCCCAACTGGCGGCAAAATTCGCCGCATTGCCCACCTCGACATGGACGCCTTTTATGCCTCGGTCGAGCTGCTGCGCTACCCACAACTCAAGGGGCTGCCGGTAGTGATTGGGGGCGGACGCCGCCCGCAGGACGAAACACTGCGCCAGACCTATGCCGGCCACACGCTGGCTGACATCCCGGTGCAAGATTTTCCCGTTCTCAGGGACTACGCCGGACGCGGCGTCATCACCACCGCCACCTACGCCGCGCGCCAGTTTGGGGTGGGCTCGGCCATGGGACTGATGAAGGCCGCCCGGCTGTGCCCCCAGGCTATTTTGCTGCCGGTCGATTTCCCTGAAATCCGCCAATACTCACGCGCCTTCAAAGACATCATTCTGGACATTGCACCGCTCATGGAAGACCGGGGAATCGACGAGGTTTACATTGACTTCACTGAAGTCCCCGGCGGCCAGCGCGAAGGCGGGCGCGTGCTGGCCCGGTTGATTCAAAAAGCCATTTTTGACCAGACCGGCCTGACCTGCTCCGTGGGCGTGGCGCCCAACAAGCTGCTGGCCAAAATGGCCAGTGAGTTCAACAAGCCCAACGGCATCTCTCTGGTGTTTGAGAACGACCTGCCCGGCAAAATCTGGCCCCTGGCCTGCCGCAAGATCAACGGCATTGGCCCCAAGGCCGACGAAAAGCTCAAGCGCTTGGGCATAGAGACCATTGGGCAGCTGGCCGAGCAAGAACTCCAATGGCTGATTGACCACTTTGGTCAGAAAACCGGCGCCTGGATGCATGACGCCGCCCACGGCCGGGACGCGCGACCGATCGTGCTGGAGAGCGAGCCGGTGTCGATCAGCAGGGAGACCTCGTTTGAGCGCGACCTGCATGCGGTGCACGACAAGGCCGAGCTGGGTGCCATCTTCACCCGGCTGTGTGAGCAAGTGGCCCAGGACCTGGCGCGCAAAGGCTATGTGGGCAAGACCATTGGCATCAAACTGCGCTTTGATGACTTCAAGAGCGTCACCCGGGACCAGACCCTGCAGCAGCCCACGGCCGATGCGCGCGCCATCCGCCAGGCTGCGGGCCTGTGCCTCAAACGCGCCCCGTTAACGCAACGCCTTCGCCTGCTGGGTGTGCGAGTCGCCTCGCTGAGCCGCCCCGGTACAGGCTTGGATCACAAGGCAAGTGATCCTCCAGCCAGCGAATCCATTGACAACCAGGCCACCGGTTCAGAAGCAAAAAGCGGGCAGCTGTTCTGATCAACAGCCACCCCAGGTCCATTTTTAAATAAAAAAGTCTTCCAGCCATTGAATCCATTGGCTTTATATTATATTTTTGATAGCAAATAACTCGCAAAAACAGAACCCTTGAAGCGCATTTTGGACTGAACAGAACGCCCAATCTAGGCTACAGTGCGGCATCGGGCGTGACTCTCACCAGCTCGTTTTTAGCCAGGAACCCCCCATGCAATTTGATAATTTGATGCGCCGCTTCACGATCCGGTTTCGCATGCTGAGCGCCATTGTCGTCGTCGTGATCTCGTTGGGTCTGGTGGGAGCCATTGGGGTGGCTGCGCAGCTTTATGCGAACAACATCACCATGAAACTGATCAACGAGGACACGGCCTCGCTGGCCGAGCTGGGTCGTTTGCAGCAAGCCATGGCGAGCCTGCGCCTAAACGAGAAAGACATGGTAATTCAGTACGAGAACAGTGTGGAAGCTGCCAACCACAAAGAAGCGTGGACCAAATCGTACCTGGAGCTGGATGTGGCAGCCAAGGCACTTGGTCCACTGTTACCCACGGATGCAGAACGCACCCAGTTGGACAAAATCATGGCGGACATGCACGAGTTCAGGCGGGCGTTCGGGCCCCTGGCGAACAAGCTGGAATCCCTGGGATTTGACTCGGCCCAGATCGCGGCGGCCAACATCAAGAAAATCGAGCCCTTTTTTCAAGGCGCCAACGACGGAGTCAAAAATCTGGCTCAGGCGCTGCAAGCCACCACCCTGGCCCACCGAGCTGAGCTGCAAGCCACCACGACCCAGGTGGTTTGGCTCACCGCAGGGGTCACTGCACTGCTGCTGGCCCTGATCGTACCCAGCACCATCATGAACATGAACTCGATTTGCCGCCCCATCGATCAGGCCGAAAGAATGGCCCACGCCATCGCCGGAGGGGACCTGACCGACCAGAACATCAACACCGCCGGGCACGACGAAACCGCCCGGCTGCTGCGCTCACTCTCGGAAATGCAGCAGTCTCTGTCCCGCCTGGTGGGCCAGGTGCGACAGTCCACCGACAGCATCTCCACGGCCAGCGCCGAGATCGCCTCGGGCAACCAGGACCTGAGCGTGCGCACCGAGCAAACTGCCAGCAACCTGCAACAGGCCGCGGGCAGCATGGATCAACTGACCCATACCGTGCGCCAAACGGCCGATGCCTCGCGCCAGGCCAACCAGCTGGCCACCTCGGCCGGCGAGGTGGCCCACCGTGGGGGCGCGGTGGTGGCGCAGGTGGTGAGCACTATGAGCGACATCAACGTCAGCTCCAAAAAAATCAGCGACATCATTGGGGTGATTGACGGCATTGCCTTTCAGACCAACATCCTGGCACTCAATGCGGCAGTCGAGGCGGCCCGTGCGGGCGAGCAGGGGCGGGGTTTTGCCGTGGTGGCCAGCGAGGTGCGGTCTTTGGCCGGGCGCTCTGCCGAGGCGGCCAAGGAGATCAAGAACCTCATTGGCGCCAGTGTGGAGCGCATCGAGACCGGCTCGCGCCTGGTGAGCGATGCGGGGCGCACCATGACGGACATCGTGATGTCGGTGCAGCGCGTGACCGACATCATTGGCGAGATCACGGCGTCCACAGCCAGCCAGAGCCAGGGCATTGATGCCGTCAACGGCTCGGTGGTGCAACTCGACCAGATGACGCAGCAAAACGCCGCCTTGGTCGAAGAGTCCGCCGCCGCAGCCGAGAGCCTGAGCGAGCAGGCCCAACGGCTCGCCGAGGTGGTGGGCACCTTCAAGCTGCAGGTCGGTGGAATGCGACAGGCGGCACTCCCCACACCAGGCCACGCGTCGCAGCGCGCCCTGCCGGGCTGATCGCCCAGCCCACGGCGGTGGTTTATTGGCGGGCCGTGCGCGTGTTGGCCGGCAGCGCCTGCGGATAACTGGTGCGAAACGGGTTGATGTCCAGCCCGCCCCGTCGGGTGTAGCGCGCGTACACCGCCAGCTTGAGCGGCTGGGTGCGCCGCCAGATGTCCATGAAGATGCGTTCCACGCATTGCTCATGAAACTCGTTGTGGTTGCGAAAACTCACCAAGTACTGCAGCAGGCCTTCCTGATCGATGGGGGCGCCGGTGTATCTTATCTGCACGCTGCCCCAATCAGGCTGGCCCGTCACCAGGCAATTGCTCTTGAGCAAATTACTCACCAGCACTTCACTCACCGGGGCTTCATCAAGCCGCACTTTGAGCAGTTCGGGCGCCGGGGTGTAGTGGGTGCATTCCACGTCCAGCCGGTCCAGGCTCAGGCCTTCAAGCTCATAGATGGGCTCCCGGTCAAACTGCTCGGACATCAGCAAGCGCACGCCAATCGAGGCCGGGGCGGCGTCTGGCCAGGCGGGGTCGCGCCAAACTGCTTCGCTCAGGTCGGCCCGCAAGCGCGCCTTGACCGCATCCGAATCAGCAAACCGGGTGTTGTTGAAACTGTTGAGGTAAAGCTTGAACGACTTGCTCTCAATGATGTTGGGCGTCTCGCAGGGCACGGTGATGTGCGCCAGCGCCACTTGGGGCTTGCCGCGCAAATTGAGCCAGCTCAATTCAAATGCTGTCCACATGTCGGCACCCAAGAATGGCGCCTCGGCGGTGATGCCGATTTCGGCGCGCTTGCCCGCGCGCGGGATCGGGAACAACAGGGACGCGTCGTACTGGTCAATGTAACTGGCGCTTTTGCCCAGCAGGGAGTTTTCAGGTGTGTTCATGGTATGAGGCTGGAATGGAAGGTGGCCCTTGTTCAGGGCGTGGCCGCATGCAACGAGGCTGCGCGGGCGTCAGCGCCTTTGAGGTGGGCCAACAAGGGGGGTAGCAAAAGCGCCACTACACCGGGCGGCAGATCGTGGCCCATGCCTTCAATGCCGAACAGTTGGGCGCCCGCAATGCGCCGGGCCGTGTCTTCACCGCACGCATAGGGCACCAGCGGGTCGGCCTTGCCGTGCACCACCAGGGTGGGCACGCGCACCCGGCTGAGCTGGGCCGCGCGCGTCACATCGGCCATGATGGCCAGCATCTGGCGCAGGGTGCCCACGGGGTAAAAACCGCGCTCAACCCCTTTGAGGATGCGCTCGTGCAACTCCGACTCGGGGGTCACAAAACCGGGGCTGCCAATGACCTTGAACAGCTTGACATAGTGCGCCACCAGAGACGCAGGCCGGTGGTCGGTTGGACGTTTGAGCAAAGCGCGCAGCACTTCAGGTCGGGGCGGCGGCAAGCCGCGGGCACCGCTGGTGCTCATGATGCTGGTCAGGCTCAGGGTGCGCGCCGGGGCCATCAGGGCTACGCGCTGCGCAATCATGCCGCCCATGCTCACGCCCACCACATGCGCGGCTGCAATGCCCAGGGCATCCAGCACACCAACCGAGTCAGTTGCCATGTCCGTCAGGCTGTAAGGCGCGCGCGGCGTCAGGCCGAGTTTGTATTTGATGCCCTGCCACAGCAAGTTGGGCTTGCCCAGAGATTCAAAGCGGTGGCTCAAACCCACATCGCGGTTGTCGTGCAGCACCACCCGGTAGCCGGCGTCCATGAGCGCCTGCACCAGGACCTGCGGCCAGGCTACCAGTTGCATGCCCAGGCCCATGATCAGCAGCACCACGGGGCGGGTCTCGCCCGGTGCACCGGGGCCGGTGTCATGGACTTCGATATCGATTTTATTTGCTCTTATTTTCATAAATCAACCCCTTATATCTTGCTGGCCAGAAGCCGATTTAACCTATAAATAATGCCGCTTGCCGGCGCCGGAAGACCAGGCGCTGCGGCTCGGAGACTTGCGCATCAAAGGCGTAGCCCTCGGCATCAAAGCCCTCCAGCTGCTGCGGCGTGACCACCCGGTGCGCGGCGGCATAACGGGCCATCAGCCCACGTGCCCGCTTGGCCATGAAGCTGATGATCTTGTAGTCGCCATTGCGGTACTCCTGAAACACGCATTCAATCACCCGGCCCTTGAGTGCCTTGAGGTCCACCGCCTTGAAATACTCCTGGGAGGCGAGGTTGACCACCACCGGCGACAGGTCGCGCTGCAAACGCTCGTTCAAATACCCAGACAACTGCGCACCCCAGAACTTGTAGAGGTTGTTGCCCCGCTCGTTAGGCAAAGGCGTGCCCATCTCCAGCCGGTAGGGCTGCATGTAGTCCAGGGGGCGCAACACGCCGTACAAGCCACTCAAGATGCACAAGTGATCCTGCACCCATGCCAAGTCGTCAGGCGCCAGGGTTTTGGCGTCCAGCCCCTCGTACACGTCACCATTGAAAGCCAGCACAGCCTGTTTGGCGTTTTGGGCGGTGAATGTCGTGCGCCAAGCGGCGTAACGCGCCACGTTCAGCCCGGCCAGGGCGTCGCTGAGCTTCATCAGAGAAGCAATCTCTTGAGGTGACTTGGCCTTGAGCACCTCAATCAACTCGGCCGATTGCGCCACAAACAAGGGCTGTGTATGCGGCACCGCCCGGGGTGGCGGATCGAAGTCAAGGGATTTGGCAGGAGACAGAAGAAACAGCATGATGACATTCACCCCATGATTGGAAAATAATAAAAAAAGGCTTCACGAGGAAGCCCTGATTATCGTGAAAGCAGCCCTCCTTAGTGAAGATCGCCAGCCAGACTGGCCAGGGTCTCGGGCGAGATCACAATGTGCGCCGGGTAATGGGTGTGGTCACAGCCCAGCTTCACACTGGCGCCAGCCTTGACTGCTGCGCAGAGGATCGGGCTGAGCTCAAAGCGCACGAAATGCACAGCCGAGGTTTTCTCCTCATTCTCTCGATCCATGTCTTCGTCGGCAATTGCATAGACCCGGGCTTGCCCCTCAACCTCCACATACAAGCGGTCTTCCACGCCGATCAGGCGCGCCAACTCCCGCTTGCGCTCGTTGATGTCGGGGTATTCAAGCAACACAGTGGCTTTCCAGTTGTGGCCGTCGGGCACCAAGGGGGCATAGGCCTCAATTTCCTGCAGGATGCCATCCTCCTCAAACACTTTCTCGATGCGCAACATCTCCTGGATCTGGTAGCGAATGGTCAACTCACTCTCAAACTGCAGATTGATGTGCTCCCCCAGACGCACGCTGCGCAGCTTGCGGTGCGCCATGATGAGCGGCTTGTTGGCCTTGCGGTATTTGGTGTAAGCCTCCAGGGTCATAAGACTTTCAGCTGTGATGCGTCCAGTGGTGTGCATGTGCAGTCCTCAAAAATGGGCGATTTACTTCAGGCCATAAGCCCGAGCCACCAGGCTCAACGGGTGCTGTAACTCCGGCGCCCCCAGGCTGCCGACCTCAAAGCCCTGGGCAATGTGGTGACCACCCAGCGGGCAGTCGGAGCTGATGTAGTCTGGCTTGGCCCCGTCTTTCATCGTGGCCATGGCCTTGAACAGAGGCTTGCCGATCTTCATGGCCTGTTGGTGATAGGCCTTCTTCACGCCAAAAGTACCTGCGTGGCCAGAGCAGCGCTCATGGGTATTGACGGTGGTGCCCGGCACCATTTTGAGCATCTCTTCTGTCTTTTTGCCAATGTTTTGCACCCGGCCGTGGCAGGGCATCTGGTAACTGATATTGCCCAGCGGTGTGGAAAACTCCGTTTTGAGCAGGCCGTCGCGCTTGCGCTGCATCAGATACTCAAACGGGTCCCACATCGCGTCCTTGACCCGCTGCACGTCCGCATCATCGGGGTACATCAGCGGTAATTCCTGCTTGAACATCAAG
>CALRWE010000027.1:0-29147 GCA_943371745.1 Rhodoferax sp. OV413 | reverse complement strand
TATTGATGTCAACCAAGCCCTTGACGTGGTCGTTGGCAACCGGACCGAGATAAACGCGCTTGAACATCCACAGGGTGTAGGCCGCACCAAAGATCAAGGCGCTCGCTGCGGCAAAACCAATCCAGAAGTTGTATTTGACCGCCCCCAGAATCACCATCCATTCGCCGACAAACCCGGCCGTTCCCGGCAAACCACAATTGGCCATGGCGAACAACAGGGCAAACGCCGTGAATCTGGGCATCGTGTTGACCACTCCCCCGTAACTCGCAATTTCACGGGAATGCATGCGGTCATAGAGCACGCCGATCGACAAGAACATGGCAGCCGATACAAAACCGTGTGCAATCATTTGCACCAGGCCACCGGAGACACCCAGGTCATTGAAAATGAAGAACCCCAAAGTGACAAATCCCATGTGAGCGACCGATGAATAAGCCACCAGCTTCTTCATGTCTTTCTGAACGAGCGCCACCATGCCGACGTAGATCACGGCAATCAATGACAGCGCAATCATCAACCAGGCCCATTCACGTGCAGCATCAGGTGCGATCGGCATGGAGAAGCGCAGGAAACCGTAGGCACCGAGTTTCAGCATGATGGCCGCCAACACAGCAGACCCACCGGTAGGCGCTTCCACGTGAACGTCAGGCAACCACGTGTGAACGGGCCACATCGGCACCTTCACGGCAAAAGCAGCCAGGAACGCAAAAAACAGCAGGGTCTGCGTGGTTCCCGCCAACGGCAATTTGTGCCACACCGCAAGATCAAAGCTCCCACCTGATTTGGTGTACAGAAAGATCAACGCGATCAGCATCAACAAGGAACCCAACAGGGTGTACAAAAAGAACTTGAAGGCGGCGTAAATCTTGTTCGGACCGCCCCAGATACCAATAATCAGGTACATCGGGATCAGGGTCGCCTCAAAGAACACATAGAACAGCATGCCGTCCAACGCGCAGAACACGCCGATCATCAAGCCGCTCAGGATCAGGAATGCACCCATGTACTGGTTCACGCGCCGGGTGATCACCTCCCAGCCCGCAATCACCACCACCACATTGATGAACGCGGTAAGCAAGACGAACCAGAGCGAGATGCCATCCACGCCCAAGTGGTAATTGACATTGAAGCGCTCGATCCACGGCGCCTTTTCCACAAACTGCATGGCTGCAGTTCCCAGTTTGAATCCATCATACAAAGGCAAAGTCACCAAAAAGCTGGTGATCGCACCGACCAGGGAAATCCAGCGCACAGAGTGCGCCTGATCATCCCGACCAAGTGCGAGCAGAACAACGCCGAAAACAATCGGCGTCCAGATAGCCAGGCTCAACAAACCCATTTTTTTTATTCTCCTACTTGAGCCAGACGAAATACGTCATCAGCACAAAAATACCCAAAATCATCGCCAAGGCATAGTGGTACAGGTAGCCCGACTGGAAGCGGCGCACCACACCAGACACCCAACCTACCGCTTTCCAGGAGCCGTTGACCAGGACGCCGTCAATCAGGGTTTGGTCTCCCACCTTCCACAAACCAGTACCGAGTGCGCGAGCGCCCCGCGCCAACACGTTTTCATTGAACCAGTCGAGGTAGTATTTGTTCTCCAGCACGGTGTAGAGCGGTTGGACGCGGGCCTTGATGGAGGCTGGCAGCGAAGGATTGACGATATAGAGGTAATAAGAGGACGCAACACCTGCAACAGCCAACCAGAACGGAGCCGTAGTCAGGCCATGCAAGGCGAGCTGGGCCGGGCCATGAAACTCGGCGCTCAGCACGCTCATCGCCTTGTGGATCTCGGCGTTGACAAAAATCGCGTCCTTGAAGAAATCTCCAAACAGCATCGGCTGGATCATCAGGAAGCCGATGACTACGGAGGGAATCGCCAGCAGAATCAGTGGCACGGTGATCACCCAGGGCGATTCGTGCGGCGCATGGTGATCATCATGGTGCCCGTGATCCCCGTGATGGGCATCCGGGTTTTGATCAAACCGCTCTTTTCCATGAAACACCAGAAAATACATTCGAAACGAGTAGAAGGCGGTGACGAACACCCCCGCCAACACCGCGAAATAGGCAAACCCCGCTGCTGGCAAGGCGCTGGCCTTGACCGCCATGATGACTTCGTCCTTGGAGTAAAAACCAGACAGCAACGGTGTACCGATCAAGGCCAAGGAGCCCAACAAGGTCGTGATCCAGGTGATGGGCATGTACTTGCGCACACCGCCCATCCAGCGAATGTCCTGGTTGTGGTGCATGCCCATGATGACCGAGCCAGCGGCAAGGAACAGCAGTGCCTTGAAAAAGGCATGGGTCATCAGATGGAAAACCGCGACCGAATAAGCCGAAGCGCCCAGAGCCACTGTCATGTATCCCAATTGAGACAGGGTCGAATACGCAACCACCCGTTTGATGTCGTTCTGAATGATGCCAAGAAAGCCCATGAACAGCGCCGTGATGGCACCGATCACCAGAATGAAGTTCAATGCTGTGTCGCTCAGCTCAAAGAGCGGCGACATGCGCGCCACCATGAAGATACCGGCAGTCACCATGGTCGCGGCGTGAATCAAGGCAGAGATCGGGGTAGGGCCTTCCATCGAGTCCGGCAGCCAGACATGCAATGGAAACTGGGCCGACTTGCCCATGGCGCCAATAAACAGGCAGATACAAATGACAGTCACGAGCATCCATTCGGTGCCGGGAAACGTCAATTTCGCCAGTTCAGGGGCCCGGGCAAAGGCTTCTGCGTAGTTGAGCGTACCAGCATAGGCAACGATCAATCCAATTCCCAGAATGAAACCGAAATCGCCAACCCGGTTAACCAAAAAAGCCTTCATGTTGGCAAATATGGCGGTCGGCTTGTTGAACCAGAATCCAATCAGCAGGTAGGACACCAAGCCGACAGCCTCCCACCCAAAGAACAGTTGCAGCATGTTGTTGCTCATGACAAGCATCAACATGGAGAATGTGAACAGCGAAATGTAGGCAAAGAAACGGTTGTAGCCCTCGTCTTCCTCCATGTACCCAATGGTGTAGATGTGAACCATCAAGGAGACGAAGGTCACCACGCACATCATCATCGCGGAAAGACCATCAACCAGAAAGCCGATTTCCATCTTCAGGCCACCCACCACCATCCAGGTGTAGAGGGTTTCGTTGAAACGAGCACCCTCCAGCGCGACGCTCTTGAGGACCATCGCCGACAGAATAAAAGAGATCAGCACGCCCAAGATGGTGATGGTGTGCGACAAACGGCGACCGATCCAGTTGCCGCCAAACTTGGTGCCAAGAATACCGGCCAGCACGGCACCCACCAACGGCGCCATAGGCACAGCCAGGAGGGTTGAAGCGTTAAGGGTTTGACTCATTTTCTTTAACCCTTGAGCGTGTTGAGTTCGTCGACATTGATGGAAGACTTGTTGCGGAACAAAAGCACCAAAATTGCCAAACCAATGGCCGACTCGGCAGCGGCCACGGTCAGAATAAAGAACACGAAGACCTGACCGTGCATGTCACCCAGGTAGTATGAAAAAGCCACAAAATTGGTGTTGACTGCCAGGAGCATCAGCTCGATGGCCATGAGCAAGACAATCAGGTTCTTGCGATTCAAAAAAATGCCAATCACCGACAGCGCGAACAGCATGGCGCCGAGTGACAGAAAGTGACCAAGCGTCAATGTCATGACTTTTTCTCCTCAGTCGCGTTGTTTTCGCTTGTGGGCGTGTTGATTTCTTTGGCTGCCTGGGTCGGCTCCATCTTGATGATGGTCATGCGATCTTTGGCTTTGGCTCGGACCTGGTCAGATGGGCTGACAAACTTGCTGTCCTTGCGCTGGCGCAACGTCAGCGCAATAGCGGCAATCATGGCCACCAGCAAAATAGCGGCCGCAATTTCGAGCGGGTAGACATATTCGGAATAAAGCAGCATGCCCAGCGCCCGGGTGTTCGAGATCTCCACCCCTGAAGCATCAATAACAGCCAAGCCGCTTGGTGCTTCACTACCGCGAAAACCGCCCATCAACACAGCGGCCATCTCCAGGGCGATGACCACACCGACCACCGCAGCCAGGGGAAAATGCTTCCAAAAGCCCTGCCGAATACTGTCGACATTGATATCCATCATCATCACGACGAACAGGAACAGCACCATCACGGCGCCGACATACACCAGTACCAGCGTGATGGATAGAAACTCAGCTTTCAACAGCATCCAGACCATGGCGGCCTGAAAAAAAGCAAGCACCAGGAACAGGGCCGCATGAACCGGGTTACGGGCCGTGATCACCCGGAATGCCGCGAAGAGCAGCACAGCAGAAAAAACGTAAAACAGACCAGTTTTGACATCCATGAATTTAATTTCTCTCTAGCGTCCGCTTAACGGTACTTGGCATCTGCGGCCTTGCTGGCGGCAATCTCGTTCTCGTACCGGTCGCCAACAGCCAACAACATCTCTTTTGTGAAATACAAGTCGCCGCGTTTCTCGCCGTGGTACTCGAGGATATGGGTCTCGACAATTGAATCGACCGGGCAGCTTTCTTCGCAAAAACCACAAAATATGCACTTGGTCAGGTCGATGTCGTAGCGGCTGGTCCGGCGGGAGCCATCGTCGCGCACTTCGGATTCGATGGTGATTGCCATGGCAGGGCACACGGCTTCACACAATTTGCAGGCAATACAGCGTTCTTCACCGTTTTCATATCGGCGAAGGGCGTGCAAGCCCCTGAATCTCGGAGACAACGGTGTCTTCTCTTCAGGAAACTGTATCGTCACCTTGCGACGGAAAGCATAGCGGCCCGTCAACGCCAGACCCTTGAACAACTCCAGCAGAAGAAAGCTGGATAAAAAATCCTTGAGCGAAAAAGCAGGCCGTGCAGGCGCTGAAACGGAGTTCGACATGATCAATTCCTCTTAAGGCCAAATATTGAAAGATGTCTGCATCCAGGCACCAACCACAACCAGCCACACCAATGTCACGGGAATGAAGATCTTCCAACCCAGACGCATGATCTGGTCGTACCGAAACCGGGGGAAAGTGGCTCGCACCCAAATAAACAAGCTCACGACCGCACAGGTCTTGAGACCCAACCAGATCCAGCCAGGAATCCAGTTGAACAAGGCGCTGTCGATCGGCGAAATCCAGCCCCCCAGAAACATGATGGCCGCCAAAATGGAGATCAACCACATGTTTGCGTATTCAGCCAGGTAAAACATGGCGTAAGACATGCCGGAGTACTCCACCATGTGCCCAGCCACAATCTCAGCCTCGCCCTCCACCACGTCAAAGGGGTGACGGTTTGTTTCCGCCAATCCCGATATGACATAGACCACAAAAATTGGCAGAAGTGGCAACCAGTTCCAGGACAAAAAGTTCAAACCCATGCCGGCAAAGTAACCCTTGCCCTGCCCGGTCACGATGTCGGTCATGTTCATGCTGGCCGACACCATGAGGACCACGACCAGGCAAAATCCCATGGCGATCTCATAGCTCACCATTTGAGCCGAAGCTCGCATGGCACCCAAAAAGGAATATTTGGAATTGGAAGCCCAGCCTGCAATCACAACCCCATACACTTCCATTGACGTGATCGCCATGATGAAAAGCAGACCCGCATTGATGTTGGCCAGAGCGATATCCGGACCAAAAGGGATGACAGCCCAAGCAGCCATGGCAGGCATGATGGTCAGGATGGGGCCGATAAAAAACAGACCCTTGCTGGCCGCTGTTGGCACCAAAATCTCTTTACCCAACAGCTTCAGTGCGTCCGCGATAGGCTGGAGCAAACCCAGCGGACCAACCCGATTGGGGCCCACACGCACTTGCATCCAACCCAAAAACTTGCGCTCCCACAAGGTCAGGTAGGCCACTGCACCCATCAGGGGCAACACGACCACCACGATCTTGATCAGCGTCCAGATCACCGGCCAGGCAACGCTCACCCACAGAGGCGAAGAAGACAAACCCAGGCCGAAAGCGAAAATTGAATCAATCACGCTGCCACCTCCTGCGCATGTTTGGCCAACCTGGCGTCGGCTGTGAGTTGCAGGCTGGCGGCTCGCCGCACGGTGCCATCCAGACCATAAATACTTGCCACCACCGGTGAGATGCCCGAAGTGGACAAGTCAATCGGTGCGCTGGTCTTGTTGCTCAACTTGCCCGCACAAACATGTGATTCACCTGCTACTGGCAGCCCCTGCACCTGCTTGAGCACGTCTTGGGAAGAATCGAAATCGAAACCTGGCAAATCCATTAAATTGGCCAAAACCCGGACCACTTTCCATGCCGGACGCGCTTCGCCCAATGGCTTGACGACGGCGTGGAAACTTTGCACCCGGCCTTCCGCGTTGACGAATGTGCCTGGCGTCTCGGTGAAGGGCGCAATCGGCAACAGCACGTCACTGAACGACATGTTGGATTTGAAAGGACTGAGCGTCACCACCATTTGCGCTTGGGATATACCCGCTTTGGCGGAGACCCCGAGTGCCGAATCAAATTCAGGCTCGGTGTTCAGAAGCAACACTGCTTTCAGCCCGCCGCCAAGCATCTGCCCGGCATTCAGACCGCCCGGTCCGGGTAGCACGCCCGCGAGCTGCGCTCCGACGGTGTTGGCGGCCTCAGTCAAATAGCCAACGCTGGCACCGGTTTGATCGGCAACCCAGTTGGCCAAGGCCAACAGGCTGGATGCCCGCGGATGATGCGCCGCCGCATTGCCAAGCAACACCGCCTTGCGCTCACCGCCCAACAGCGACTGGGCAATGGCCCGTGTTGAATCCGTAATGGCTGCATCGGCGGGAGAGGAAATGCCTTTTTCGGCGGCAACGGCTGCCGCTACAGAGGCGAGCCCCTGAACCCAGGCATCCGTTGGGCAGATCATCGTGTTCGAGACAGGAAGCGCCCAGTCGTCGGCTGCAGAATGGATAACGTTCACCGAACACCCAATGCGAGCCGCCTGGCGAATTCTTTGTGCAAACAGCGGATGCTCCTTGCGCAAATTCGAGCCCACCACCAGTACCCGCTGCAGTGTGGTCAGTGCAGCAATCGGCAATCCCAGGTGGCGAACCCCTTCGAACGGCGAAAACTCGGCATTGCGCAAACGGTAATCCACGTTTTGACTACCTAAAGCACGTATGAAAGTGCTGGTCAGAAACTGCTCTTCCAGGGTGCTGTGCGGGCTGACCAGGGCTCCCAAGCTCTCAGCACCGTGGTCTGCCTTGATTTGTTTGAGACCGTTGGCAACATATTCCAGGGCTGTTTGCCAGCTAACCGACTTCCACACACCCCCTTGTTTGAGCATGGGGCTCGTCAGTCTTTCTTCGCTGTTCAGGGCTTCGTAGGAAAAACGGTCCCGGTCAGCAATCCAGCATTCGTTGACTTCTTCGTTTTCAAACGGCACGACACGCATGACCTTGTTGTTCTTGACCTGAACAATCAGGTTGGCACCGGTCGAATCGTGCGGACTCACCGACTTGCGACGCGACAACTCCCAAGTGCGCGCGCTGTATCGAAAGGGCTTGCTCGTCAAGGCACCCACCGGGCAGATATCGATCATGTTGCCCGACAGCTCCGAATCAATCGTGCGGCCCAGAAAGGTTTCAATCTCGGCGTGTTCGCCGCGGTGCGACATCCCCAATTCCATGACACCACCAATCTCCTGCCCAAAGCGGACGCAGCGCGTGCAATGAATGCAACGGCTCATCTCCTGCATGGAGACCAAGGGGCCGACATCCTTGACGGCCACAACGCGCTTTTCTTCCTCGTAACGCGAAGAGGAACCACCGTAACCGACAGCGAGATCCTGCAATTGACATTCACCACCCTGGTCACAAATGGGGCAATCAAGGGGATGGTTGATCAACAGAAATTCCATGACGGACTTCTGGGCCTTGATCGCCTTGTCGCTCTTGGTGCGAACGACCATGCCTTGGGTCACGGGGGTGGCACAGGCTGGCATCGGCTTGGGCATCTTCTCCACATCGACCAGGCACATGCGGCAGTTAGCCGCGATGCTCAGCTTCTTGTGGTAGCAAAAATGAGGGATGTAAGTGCCCGCCTTTTCAGCCGCATGCATGATCATGCTGCCCGGCGCTATGTCTACCTTCTTGCCGTCGAGTTCAATTTCAATCATCGTAAGACTCGCTCAAACATAGGCAGGGACCATGCAGGTCTTGTGCGCTATGTGGTGTTCAAATTCATGTCTAAAGTGCTTGATCATGGCCCGTACGGGCATGGCGGCCGCATCACCCAAGGCACAAATGGTGCGCCCCATGATGTTCTCGGCCACGTTGTCAAGCAGCTCCATGTCGCTGGGGCGGCCCTGCCCGCTCTCGATTCTGTCAACCACGCGGGACAACCAGCCCGTGCCCTCGCGGCAAGGCGTGCACTGACCGCAGGATTCATGCATATAAAAATAACTCAAACGCTGGAGGCTCTTCACCATGCAGCGACTGTCGTCCAACACAATGACAGCGCCGGAACCCAACATGGACCCAGCTTTCGCGATGGAGTCATAGTCCATCGTGCACTCCATCATGATGCTGGCGGGCAGAATGGGCGACGACGATCCGCCGGGTATCACGGCCTTGAGTTGGCGACCCTGGCGAACTCCACCCGCAAGTTCAAGCAACTTGGAGAACGGCGTTCCCATCGGAACTTCGTAGTTTCCGGGAAGCTCAACGTCACCGCTCACCGAGTAAATTTTGGTCCCGCCGTTATTGGGCTTGCCGCATTCAAGATAGGCTTTGCCACCGTTGCGGATGATCCACGGCACAGCCGCAAAGGTTTCCGTATTGTTGATGGTGGTTGGCTTGCCATACAGACCAAAACTGGCTGGGAACGGGGGCTTGAATCGGGGCTGGCCCTTTTTGCCTTCGAGCGACTCCAGCAACGCAGTTTCTTCACCACAAATATAGGCACCGTAACCGTGCGCTGCGTGCAACTGAAAACTGTAACTGCTGCCCAGGATCTGGTCACCCAAAAGCCCTGCAGCTCGCGCTTCCTCAAGTGCTTCTTCAAAGCGTTCGTAACTTTGGAAAATCTCGCCATGAATGTAGTTGTAGCCCACAGAGATGCCCATGGCATAGGCAGCGATGATCATGCCCTCAATCACGATATGTGGGTTGAATTGCAGGATGTCCCGGTCCTTGCAGGTGCCCGGTTCGCCTTCGTCAGAATTACAAACCAGGTACTTTTGCCCTGGAAACTGACGGGGCATGAAACTCCATTTCAAGCCGGTTGGAAAGCCCGCACCACCGCGGCCACGAAGCGCGGACTCCTTGACGATGGCGATCACCTGATCCTGCGTCAACCCTTCGCTGGCTTCGGTGGTTGACGCGTCCTTGCCCAGCACCTTGCGCAAGGCCTGGTATCCGCCACGCGCTTCGTAATCTTTCAGTCGCCAGTTGGTACCGTTCAAGCCAGCGTAGATTTGCGGATTGATATGGCGATCATGAAAACAGGTTTGAACACCGGTAGCCTGAAACTGGGCAAGAATTTTCTCGGCCATCATCATTTTCCTCCTGCAGCGCGCAGGCCGTCAACCAATTGGTCCAGCTTGTCGTTGCTCATGAAACTGCACATGGTCTGGTCGTTGACCAGCAACACAGGGGAATCAGCGCAGGCACCCAGGCATTCAGACTGCTGCAACGTGAACAAGCCATCTGCCGTCGTCTCACCCATCTTGATCGCCAGCTTCTGCTCCAGGTGCTTCAGCGCACGGCCGCCATCACGCAACTGGCAAGGCAGGTTGGTGCAGACATTGAGCTTGTACTGCCCCACCGGGTACTGGTTGTACATGTTGTAAAAGGTCGTGACTTCGTGCACGGCAATCGGAGTCATTCCCAGGTAATCGGCCACCACCGCTTCACTGGCCGTACTGACATAACCGGCCTCCTTTTGCACAATGGCCAGGCAAGCCATCACGGCCGACTGCTTTTGATCTGCAGGGTATTTGGCGACTTCACGCGCAAAACGCAGCTTGACTTCTTCTGAAATCACATCAACAGGGGTGTCTGAGATCATCGGTCAATCTCTCCAAAAACAATGTCCATGGTGCCAATCACCGCCACCACGTCTGCAATCATGTGGCCTTGGGTCAACTCGTTCAAACCAGCCAGGTGGACATAACCGGGGGGACGGATCTTCAATCTATAAGGCTTGTTGGCACCATCACTGACGATGTAAATACCAAACTCACCCTTGGGGTGCTCCACGGCGGCATAGGCCTCGCCCTCGGGCACATGAAACCCTTCAGTGAACAACTTGAAATGGTGGATCAACTCCTCCATATTGCTCTTCATGGATTCGCGATCGGGCGCAGCCACCTTGTGGTTATCGGTGATGACCGGACCGGGATTGACGCGCAACCAGTCTATGCACTGTTTGATGATGCTGTTCGATTGCTTCATCTCCTCCATGCGCACCAAATACCGGTCGTAACAATCGCCGGTGACGCCCACAGGAATATCGAAATCCATTTGGTCGTAGACATCGTAGGGTTGCTTCTTGCGCAAGTCCCACGCAACACCTGATCCACGCAGCATCGCCCCGGTGAAACCCATATTGAGGGCTCGTTCGGGTGTCACCACGCCGATGCCGACTGTGCGCTGCTTCCAGATTCGATTTTCAGTCAACAACGTGTGGTACTCGCCCAAGTAAGTGGGGAAACGTTTTGTGAAATCTTCGATGAAGTCAAGCAGCGAACCTTGCCGGTTGCTGTTGAGCTCGGCAATGCCCTTGGCATTGCGGACTTTGTTGGCCTTGTACTGGGGCATGCTGTCAGGCAAATCCCGGTACACACCGCCCGGGCGGAAATAAGCTGCGTGCATGCGCGCGCCGCTCACTGCCTCGTACATGTCGAACAAGTCTTCACGCTCGCGAAAGGTGTAGATCAGGATCGTCGAACTGCCACAGTCATTGCCGTGCGATCCCAGCCACATCAAGTGGTTCAGCAAACGGGTGATTTCAGCAAACATCACCCGGATGTACTGAGCGCGGACAGGCACATCGATGCCCAGCAACTTCTCGATCGCCAGACAGTACGCATGCTCGTTGCACATCATCGACACGTAGTCAAGCCGATCCATGTAGGGCAAGGACTGAATGTAAGTCTTGCTCTCTGCCAGCTTCTCCGTGGCACGATGAAGTAAGCCAATGTGCGGATCCGCCCGCTGCACGACCTCCCCGTCCAGCTCAAGCACGAGGCGCAATACGCCATGGGCCGCGGGATGCTGAGGCCCAAAATTCAGTGTGTAGTTTTTTATTTCAGCCATGACAGAAATTGCTAAGAAGCAAGTCCTCCGTAGTTGTCTTCACGGATGATGCGCGGCGTAATTTCGCGTGGCTCAATCGTGACCGGCTGGTAAATCACGCGCTTGCTTTCAGCGTCGTAACGCATTTCAACGTGACCACTCAAGGGAAAGTCTTTGCGAAACGGGTGACCGATAAATCCGTAGTCGGTCAAAATGCGACGCAAATCGTTGTGCCCTTCAAACACAATACCAAACAGGTCGAACGCTTCACGCTCAAACCAGTTGGCGGCATTCCAGATTTCCACCACCGAGGCCAGCACAGGCATTTCATCGTCGGCAGCAAACACCTTGAGACGCACTCTCTGGTTAAGACTGACCGACAACAAGTGGAGCACCACGCAAAACCGCGCGCTTTCTCCCAGTCCATCCTTGTACTCGGAATAGTCGACCCCGCACAAATCCATCATTTGCTCGAAGCAGCAGCCTGGGGCGTCACGCAATATTTTGGCGACATCAAAATAGTCAGCAGGGGCCACCACGACGGTGACCTCGCCCAAAGCGACACCGATGTGCCTGGCCTTGTCGCCGAGCACAGCCGCGATGGTCTCTTTGAGCGTTTCAGGATTGACAGCAAAAACAGTCATTGAAGATCTTTCAGACACGAGCGATGGTTTGCGTGCGGCGAATCTTTTGCTGCAATTGCATGATGCCGTACAAAAGAGCTTCAGCCGTCGGGGGGCATCCGGGCACATAGACATCGACCGGCACAATACGATCGCAACCCCTGACCACTGAATAGCTGTAGTGGTAATAACCACCGCCATTGGCGCAGGAGCCCATGCTGATCACCCAGCGAGGTTCAGACATCTGGTCATACACCTTTCGCAAGGCTGGAGCCATCTTGTTGCACAGTGTTCCCGCCACAATCATCAGGTCAGATTGACGCGGGCTCGCACGAAACACCTCGGCACCGAACCGGCTGATGTCGTATCGCGCTGCAGCTGCATGCATCATTTCCACAGCACAGCAGGCCAAGCCGAAAGTCATGGGCCACACAGAGCCTGTTTTGGCCCAATTCATCACCGAGTCGTAGCTGGTGGTGACAAACCCTTCGTTTAATACGCCTTCGATCATTGCATTACTCCCAGTCAAGGGCCCCTTTTTTCCACTCGTAGACAAACCCCACAACGAGGATGCCAAGGAAAACCATCACAGACCAAAAACCCAATGGACCAATGTCCTTGATAGACACAGCCCAAGGGAAAAGAAAAGCGATTTCGAGGTCAAAAAGAATAAACAGAATAGCTACCAGGTAGTAGCGCACGTCAAACTTCATCCGGGCATCTTCGAATGCCTCGAAGCCACACTCGTAAGGGGAGTTTTTGGCCGGATCAGGACGGTTTGGGCCCAGAAAATAACCCAGTACCTGCGGAACAATGCCGACTGCAATGCCGACCAAAATGAACAAAAGAACGGGAAGGTACTGATCGAGGTTCATCGGGAGATTCTGATCAAGGTATTGACTTGCTGCAGATGCCTGCAGCAAGTCATTTTTTCTGGTGCCGTCGGCGAGACTCGAACTCGCACAGCTTTCGCCACTACCACCTCAAGATAGCGTGTCTACCAATTTCACCACGACGGCGGCTTTCATGTCTGGGTTGCGTGAGGTTCCTTGCGGATTTAGCTCTCGAGACAGACTTAGAGTTTACCCTGAAAACCCTACATTTCTTGATGGGAAGGATGCAATTTCGCGGGCAATTATTTGGATGGAATCTGAGCCGCGCCTGAAGCAGGTGTTGCGGGCTGAGAAGCCGCAGGCGCCGAGACAGCGGCGCCATCCAGCACGCTACCTGAACTGGTGGCGGGACGCGCGGTGCCGAAATAAGCCAACATCAGCGTGGACACAAAAAAAGCCGTTGCCAACACCGCGGTGGTTCGTGACAAGAAGTTCGCGCTGCCTGTTGCGCCGAACAAGCTGCCGGAGCCCCCGCTACCAAAGGCCGCGCCCATGTCGGCACCTTTGCCATGCTGAACGAGAATCAAGCCCACCATGGCGATGGCGGTCAACAGTTGAATCGCGAGAAGAACAGTCAGAAAAGCACTCATTAAAAACTCCTAAATTAGTAGCAACCGAGGCACGCTGTCAGGGCGCCGAGGTAATAATTGACAAAAAATCTGGCGCCTTGAGCGATGCACCACCAACCAAGCCGCCATCAATGTCGGGTTGGGCCAGCAGCTGCGCAGCATTGGCGGCGTTCATGCTGCCGCCATACAAAATATGAATTCGATCGGCCTGGCTCGATGCTGCCCTCAACTGCAAGCGCAGCACCGAGTGCACTTGCTGTGCCTGCTCGACTGAAGCTGTTTTTCCGGTTCCAATCGCCCACACCGGCTCGTAAGCCACCACAATTTCACTGATGCAATGCCCGTTGGCATGGATCACCGCGGCCAATTGGCGCTTGACCACCTCTTCTGTTTGACCCGCTTCGCGCTCGTCGAGCGTTTCACCGACACACACGATCGGCGTCATGCCGCAGGCCAGTGCGCGCTGGGCTTTCAGAGCCACCAGCGTATCTGTCTCTGCATGATATTGACGGCGCTCGGAATGGCCCACGATGCAATAACGAACGCCGAATTCCCTGAGCATGGCACCAGAAAGCTCGCCGGTAAAAGCACCGGATTCATGGGCGGAAACATCCTGCGCTCCCAAGTCGATAGCGCTACCGGCCAGCAGTGCCTGGCATTGCGGCAAATAGACTGACGGCACGCACAGTGCCACGTTGCAGGCCGCTGTCGGCAAGCCACTGCGCAAGGCTTGAACCAAGGATTCGTTGGCAGCCAGGCTGCCATTCATCTTCCAGTTTCCAACAATCAGCTTCTTCACTCGACACCCCACGTCAAGACTATTTTCCCGATGTGCTGGTTGGACTGCATCAAGGCATGCGCCTTGGCGGCCTCTGCAGCCGCAAAGGTACTAAAAATTACCGGCTTGATTTGACCGTTTTCAATCAAGGGCCAGACATTTTTCAGACAGGCTTGTGCAATCGCCGCCTTGAATGCGACCGGGCGAGCGCGCAAGGTTGAGCCCGTGACCGTGAGACGTCGCCGCAAGACGAGCCCGGCATTGATTTCACTCTTGATGCCGCCCTGAACAGCGATGATGACCAATCGGCCATCCTCGTTCAGGCACTCGATTTCCTTGGCGACATAGGCTCCGGCCACCATGTCAAGAATGACATCCACACCCCGGCCACCTGTCAGGCGCTTCACCTCGTCCTGAAAATCGTGCGTTGAGTAGTTGATGGCGTGGTCAGCTCCCAGGGCCAAGCAGGCAGCGCATTTTTCATCGCTACCCGCTGTCACCACAACCTGGGCACCCATCGCCTTTGCCATCTGAATGGCGGTGACACCGATCCCGCTGGAGCCGCCCTGAATCAGCAAGGTCTCACCTGCCTGCAGACGCCCCCGGTCAAAGACATTGCTCCACACCGTGAAAAAGGTCTCAGGCAGCGAAGCCGCCTCAACATCAGTTAACCCCCGGGGTACGGGCAGACACTGAGCCACGGGGGCTGCGCAGAATTCAGCGTAACCACCGCCAGCCACCAGGGCACAGACTCGATCACCCACTTTGAAGCCGTAGCGCAGCATCTCCTGCGCATCGCCCTGCTCGATGACCCCCGCGACTTCCAGGCCTGGAATATCCGACGCGCCCGGCGGTACCGGGTAGTTGCCGGTTCGCTGCAGGACATCGGGCCGATTGACACCGCTGGCTGCAACGCGAATGAGCAGCTCGCCCACACCCGGGACGGGCATCGGTCGCTCACCTGCCTGCAACACCTCAGGGGCGCCAAAAGCGGTAATTTCTATAGCTTTCATAGTCATTCCAGGCAATAGCCGGCGTATTTAAAGCACACCGCGCTATCAATTTAATAACTTATACGATCAACCCTGATCACCACCGTTGTGGGCAGGGCGATCCAGCAAGACCTTCATGGACAGCTTGATACGGCCCTTCTCATCAGTCTCCATGACCTTGACCTTGACGATCTGGCCTTCCGACAGGTAGTCGGTGACTTTCTCGACACGCTCATGGGCAATCTGGCTGATGTGCAACAAGCCATCTTTGCCGGGCAGCAGGTTGACCAAAGCACCGAAGTCCAGGATCTTGGTGATCGCGCCTTCGTAGATCTTGCCGATTTCGACTTCGGCCGTGATCTGCTGGATGCGGCGCTTGGCTTCTTCAGCCTTGGCTGGATCAGCCGATGCGATGGTGATCGTGCCGTCTTCGTCGATGTTGATCTGGGTACCGGTCTCCTCTGTGAGAGCGCGGATCACCGAGCCGCCCTTGCCGATCACGTCACGAATCTTCTCGGGATTGATCTTCATGGTGAACAGGCGAGGCGCGAAGTTGGACACTTCGGTCTTGGCTTCAGCCATGGCTTCCTGCATCTTGCCCAGAATGTGCATGCGTGCTTCCTTGGCTTGCGCCAACGCCACTTGCATGATTTCCTTGGTGATGCCCTGGATCTTGATGTCCATCTGCAGCGCAGTGATACCGTTGGTGGTACCGGCCACCTTGAAGTCCATGTCGCCCAAATGATCTTCATCACCCAGGATGTCGGTCAACACCGCAAAGCGGTTGTCTTCCTTGATCAGACCCATGGCGATACCCGCCACATGCGCCTTCATGGGCACGCCGGCATCCATCAGGGACAAGCAGCCGCCGCAGACCGAAGCCATCGAAGAGGAACCGTTGGACTCGGTGATCTCGGACACCACACGCATGGTGTATGGAAAGTCTTCTTTGGACGGCAAAACCGCCATCAAAGCGCGCTTGGCCAAGCGGCCATGACCGATTTCGCGGCGCTTGGGCGTGCCCACACGACCGGTTTCGCCCGTGGCGAACGGAGGCATGTTGTAGTGCAGCATGAAGCGGTCTTCGTAGTCGCCCGACAAAGCGTCAATGCGCTGTGCATCGCGCTCGGTGCCCAGGGTAGTGACAGCCAATGCCTGGGTTTCACCACGGGTGAAGAGACTGGAGCCGTGGGTCCGGGGCAAGACGCTGTTGCGAATCTCGATGGCCCGCACGGTGCGTGTGTCACGGCCGTCAATGCGGGGCTCACCGGCCAGAATCTGGCTGCGAACGATCTTGGCTTCGATGTCAAACAACATGCCTTCAACCGCCACGCTGTCAAACGGCACGCCGTCAAGCTTCAAGTCAGCCATCACCACGGCGTAGGCTTCGCGGCAGGCACGGGTACGGGCCTGTTTGTTGCGGATTTGGTAGGCAGCTGCCAGCTTCTCCTGGGCCAAGGCGCCCACTTTGGCAATCAATGGCTCGTTCTTGGCGGGTGCTTTCCAGTCCCATAGGGGCTTGCCGGCGTCACGAACCAATTCGTGGATGGCATTGATGGCGATGTTGCCTTGCTCGTGGCCGAACACCACAGCACCCAACATGATCTCTTCTGACAACTGCTGGGCTTCCGATTCGACCATCAGCACGGCGGCTTCGGTGCCTGCCACAACCAGGTCCATGATCGAATCCTTGCGGGCTGTCTGGCCGGGATTGAGCACGTATTCACCATTCACATAACCTACGCGAGCCGCACCGATCGGGCCGCTGAAAGGAATACCACTCACGGACAAGGCGGCACTGACCGCAATCAACGCAGCAATGTCAGCATCGACCTCAGGGTTCAGTGACAGGGTGTGAACCACCACATGCACTTCATTGAAAAAGCCTTCGGGGAACAGCGGGCGAATCGGGCGGTCGATCAAACGGCTGGTCAGCGTCTCAAACTCGCTGGGACGGCCCTCGCGCTTGAAAAAGCTACCGGGAATCTTGCCTGCAGCGTACGATTTTTCGAGGTAGTCAACGGTCAGAGGGAAAAAATCCTGACCGGCTTTGCCCTCAAGCTTGGCCACCACTGTGGCCAGCACCACGGTGCCGTCCATATCCAGCAGCACAGCGCCGGTGGATTGACGTGCGATCTCGCCAGTCTCCATGGTGACCGTGTTTTGGCCCCACTGGAAGGTCTTGGTGACTTTATTGAAAATGCTCATGTAGTTCTCCTGGTCAATATGGGAGGTGCAGGCCACCTCACCCGAGCCTGGATTGGGCAAACCAGAACACGATGCCATTCCAAGGAAATTCGGTTTATCCAACCCAAAATTCTCTGGAATGACACAGCTTCGCTCCGTTTTTACCTTCTCCGAAGTAAAAAACGCCTGAGCTAGCAACCTAACTCAGGCGTTCATTATTCAATTTTGAAATTACTTACGCAGACCCAGCTTGGCAATCAAAGCAACGTAACGCTCGTGGTCTTTGGAGTTCAGGTAGTCCAACAGCTTGCGGCGACGGCTCACCATGCGCAAGAGACCGCGGCGACCGTGGTGGTCTTTAGCGTGGGTCTTGAAGTGGGGTGTGAGTTCGTTGATGCGGGCAGTCAACAGTGCAACTTGCACTTCTGGGCTGCCTGTATCACCGGCTTGACGTGCGTTGTCTTTGACAACAGCGGCTTTAATGCTGGAAGCGATCATGGTATTTCCTAATTTGTTGAACTTGCGTCAGGCGCTGGAACTGCCCCTGACGTGCGCCATTGCCAAATGCAAAGCCAGTCAAGTATAACCCGAAGCCCCCAATGGGCCTGTCGGTGGGGGCGAAGCCTCCTAAGCCCGCTCAGGCCTGCGCTTGCAGCCAGCGCTTGAGCCGCTCAACGCCCTCGACGAGCCGCTGCGGGTCTTTGGAGGCAAAACACCAGCGCAACCATCCCCTGGCCTCGGGCGCGAACGCATCGCCAGGCGCCAAACCCAGGCCCGCCTCCACCACCAGCCGCTTGGCGGTAGCGAGGGAGTCGTCAAAGCCAGCCAATTTGAAAAACGCGTACATGCCGCCACGCGCGGGCGCTACTTGCACGCCGGGGATCGCTTGAAGGAGGGGAATCAGGGTGTCACGGCAGGCCTTGAGGTGGGCCACGACCCGGGGCGTGACTGCCTCCGTGCCCTGCAAGGCGGCCACGCCCGCGCGCTGCGTGAAGACGCTGGCGCACGAGGTGTTGAACTCGATCAACTTGCCCATGTGGTGCGTCATGGCAGGCGGCATCACCAGCCAGCCCAGACGCCAGCCGGTCATAAGAAAGCTCTTGGAAAAGCTGTGCACCACCACCAGCCAGTCATCAGGCTTTGTGACATCCAGAAAACTGGGCGCACAGGCATTGGCGCTGGGCTCGTAGTAGAGCCGCTCGTACACCTCGTCAGCCAGAATCCAGGTGCCGGTGTTGCGGCAATGCTCCACGATGCGCTGCTGCTCGTCACGCGTCAGCGTCCAGCCGGTCGGATTATTGGGGGCGTTGATGATCAAGACTTTGGTGCGGGGGGTCACGGCTGCCATCAGGGCCGACATGTCCAACGTCCACACGCCGTCCACGGGCGTCAGGGCGAGGCAGGTGACACGAGCGCCCATGATGGCGGGCTGTGCGGTCAAGTTGGGCCACACTGGCGTGATAGCCACCACCTCATCGCCAGCATCGAGCAACTGCTGCATGGCAAGCATCAGCGCGTTGACACCGCCACTGGTCACGGCCACGCGGTCGACAGCGATCGGGCCATGCCTGTCGCTCATGTAGACCGAGATGGCTTGGCGCAATTCCGGCAAGCCGAGGTTGTGGGAGTAAAAAGTCTCGCCACGTTGCAGCGACTCGATGGCGGCTTGGCGAATGAAGTCAGGCGTGACTTCATCGCTCTCGCCAAACCAGAACGCCAGCACGTCCTCGCGGCCCATGCCGGCATTGGCTACTTCACGGATACGGGACTCTTCAAGGTTTTGAATGACTTGGCGCATGGTCGGGTGGGGCTGTGAAAAGAAGATCAGTTTACGACTGAGGGCGCTGCATCTGGCAGGTGGTGGGCTGCTCGGCGCTGGCGGCGGGGATCGTTTTGATGACCCGAAAGCCATAGCCCGAGCCCTCGACATCGAATTTCACGCCCGGCGCACCCATCTTGTCCATGACACCCACGACGAGCTGCTGCTGAAACTGGTGGTCCGAGGCCCGCATGGTGCCGGTCTGGTTGGCAAACGTGACCCTGGTTTTTTCAAGCTGGTGGGCCACTGCGACTGAATTGGTGGTGCCCGCTTTTTCAATGGCCTGGGCCAACGACTCCACCATCAGCTGCATGCGCATATGGACGTAATCGTCTGCGGGCTTGGGGAAACGTTGGCGAAACGACTGGTAAAAGGCTTCGCTTTGCGGTGTCTGGACGTTGGGCAACCAGTCGGCCACGGCCACCACACGGCCAATTCCGGCTTCACCAATCGCGGCCGGGGCGCCCAGGGCGTTACCGTAGAACGTGTAAAACTTGCCCTCAAACCCCACCTCTTTGGCCGCCTTGACCAGCAGGGTCAGGTCGTTGCCCCAGTTGCCGGTGATCACGGCCTGGGCGCCGCTGGCCTTGATTTTGGCCGCATAGGGCAAGAAGTCCTTGACCCGGCCCACCGGATGCAACTCCTCGCCCACCAGAACCACGTCGGGTCTCACCAGGCCCAACTGGCGTTTGGCTTCGCGGGCCACAGCGTGACCAAAGCTGTAGTCCTGCCCAATGAGGTAGACGCTCTTGAGTGCCTTGTCGTCTTTGAGCACCTGCATCAGCGCGGTCATGCGCATGTCGGCATGGGCATCAAACCGGAAGTGCCAAAAACTGCATTTTTCATTGGTAAGGATCGGGTCAACGGCCGAGTAATTCAGGAACAGCACGCGCTTGCCCGGCTCGCGCTCGTTGTGTTTGTTGATGGCCTCGATCAGGGCTGCGGCATTGGAAGACGAGTTGCCCTGCATGATGAATTGAGCCCCGTCATCGATGGCCGACTTGAGCGCGGTCATGGCTTCCTCGTTCTGGCCCTTGCTGTCGTAGCGCGCCAATGCCATGGGGCGAGCCCCGGCGGCGGCCCCCTCAGCCCCGGGCAAGGTAACGCCACCGCGCGCGTTGACACGCTCCACGGCCCAGATCAAATTGCGAAAGACGGCTTCTCCCGTATTGGCAAATGGACCGCTCAAGCCCTCGATCATGGCCATCTTGATGGGCATGGGCGTGGTCTGAGCCATTGCCACGCTGGTGGCGGCTGATGCCAGCACCAGAAATTTCAAGGCTCGACCGACAAAAATATACATTGAAAACTCTCTCTTGAATACGGCCGCTTCACTCGCAGATTGGAATCAAGCGGTGGTTCATGGTGAACGCCGCGCAGTGTACAAGGAGCCATTTCATGTTTTTTACATCCGCCGCCCCCGCCCAATTTCGCCGCTCTGTCCAGCCCAATGTGAGCCGCTCGCTGGAGCGCTTTCTGGCAGAGACACAAGTCGCGGCACGCCAGAAATCCTGCACCGTGGTGCAGGATGACACGTCCTACACCCTGAGTTTTGACGTCCCCGGCGTGGCCAAAGACCAACTCAACATCGGGATTGAAGGCAATATTGTTCGCATTGAAACCCGCGAAGGTGCCCTACGCCAGTACAAGCAGGCCTATGAGTTGCCCCAAGAGATTGATACAGCCACCAGTGAAGCCAAGCTGGAAAACGGCGTGCTGACGCTCAAACTGGGCAAACTGGTGCCCGTCAGTCGTGTGACAGAGTTAACTATCAATTAAGTAGCTACCAACCATTTAAATACGATGGCTAGAGGCCAATTATGTCCGTATTTAAAGTGTATTGAGAGGCCAGCGCGGTTTCACGTCAAAAGCGTAAATCTCGCTGGCTTTTTGCTGGCCGGACTGCAGGCGCATCGCAGCGGCCATGGCAATCATGGCGCCGTTGTCGGTGCACAAATGCAACTCGGGGTAATGCACGCGGATGTTGCGTCGGGCGCACTCGGCATTGAGTTGCTCACGCAGGCTGTGGTTGGCGCCCACGCCACCGGCCACCACCAGGCGCTTGAGCCCGGTGAGTTTCAAGGCGATCAAGGACTTTTTCACCAGCACCTCCACAATCGCTGCCTGGGTGGACGCGGCCAGGTCAGCCAGCACCGGCGTGGGCAAATCCACCACCTCGCAGTTCATGGCCTGCGCCAGCTTTTTCGCCTGCACCATCACGGCCGTCTTGAGGCCCGCAAACGAGAAATCAAGGTTATCGCTGCGCAGCAAAGGGCGCGGCAGCTTGAAGGCTGTCGGGTTGCCCTGCTGCGCCAGCTTTGACAAGGCCGGCCCGCCTGGATACCCCAAACCCAGCAACTTGGCGGACTTGTCAAAGGCCTCCCCCGCCGCATCGTCAATGGTCTCGCCCAACAACTCATAGCGCCCTACCCCATCCACGCGCATCAGTTGCGTGTGGCCACCGGACACCAGCAGCGCCACAAACGGAAATTCGGGTGGGTCCGCACTCAAAAAGGGCGACAACAAATGCCCCTCGAGGTGGTGCACGCCCAGCACCGGCTTACCCAAGGCTGCGCCCAGGGCGCAGGCCACCCCTGCTCCCACCAGCAAGGCACCCGCCAATCCCGGCCCGCGGGTAAAAGCCACCACATCCACATCGGCCAGGGTTCGGCCAGACTCGGCCAGCACCTGCTGCGTCAGCGGCAGCACCCGGCGAATATGGTCGCGGCTCGCCAGCTCCGGCACCACGCCGCCATAGGCCTGGTGCATCTCGATCTGGCTATATAAAGCATGCGCCAGCAGCACGGGCACGGCATCGCCCTGCAAGGCCACCAAGGCCACGCCCGTCTCATCACACGAGGATTCAATCCCCAACACCTGCAAACTTTTGGTCATGGGACGGGAGTTTAGGGGATGGCCTGACAGGGCCTCAGCCCCAAGCCCGACAGATAAGCCCCAATGGCCACCTCGGCCACCGGCACCAGCTCGAACACCTGCGGGGCGAGCAGCCATGTGTGGATCAGGCCCACCACCAGGGCCTGCAAACCTTGCGCGGCCACCGCCACAGGCACCTGCAAGTGCAGGCCCCGGCGATCAGCGGCTTCTTGCAGGCTCCGCTCGATCTCGCGCTTGCCACCGGCATGGGCCTGCACATGGCGATCCTTGACGGCCACCAGCTCGTCGACGTACTCCACTTTCAAAGTCGCCACTTCAAAGACCATTCGGGTGCGATCATCCGAGGTGATTTTGCGCATGGTGTCCAGGAGCGAGCGCTGTAGTTCGCTCAGTGGGTCTTGGGCAGCATCATGGCCGATTTGCTGAAGGGCCTGCTCCATGGGCAGGGTGATGCGCGCCATCATGGCGTTGAACAGGTCCGCCTTGTTGGTGAAATGCCAGTAAATCGCACCACGGGTCACCCCGGCGGCCTGCGCAATGTCCTGCAAGGAGGTGCGCGAAACTCCCTTTTCCGCAAACGCGCGCTCGGCAGCGTCCAGCAGCTTGTGCTGGGTGGCAAGGGCTTCTTCTTTGGTGCGGCGGGCCATGTCGGTGGTGAGTAAGTCAAAAGGGTTAACCCGGAGGGTACAGACCTATACATTCGTGATTGTATGTATACTTTAAAAACATACATTTTGTAACCCGCACCGCTGGCCCAGCCTGAGCTTGGGACGCTACCCAGAAACCACCATGCCGTATCACACCCCACCACCCCGCTCACAATTTGGCCTGACCCTGCAGCGCAAAGCCTGGCGTCAGCCACTCGCCCTGAGCGCTCTGGCCCTGGCTGCCGCCCTGGTCGGCTGTGGCAAGAAAGAGGCCGCCCCCGCCGGACCGCCCGCAGGCATGCCACCGGCCGAAGTGGGTGTGGTGACCGTGGCGCTGACCGATGTAGGCTTGATCACCGAACTGCCAGGCCGCCTGGAAGCCTCTCGCGTGGCCCAAGTCCGGGCGCGGGCGGCGGGCATTTTGCAAAAACGGCTGTTCACGGAAGGCCGTGATGTGAAAGCAGGCCAGGCCTTGTTCCAAATTGACGCCAGCCCCTACCAGGCCACCTTTGCCAGCGCACAAGCCAGCCTGGCCCGGGCCGAGGCCAATCTGATGCAAGCCAGCGCACAAGCAGAGCGCTACAAGCCGCTGGCAGAAGCCAAAGCCATCAGCCAGCAAGAGTTTGTGAGCGCCCAGGCCGCCCAGAAGCAGGCCCAGGCTGATGTGGCCATTGGCAAGGCCGCAGTGCAAACCGCTGGCATCAACCTGGATTACGCCCGCATCACCGCACCGATCTCCGGCCGCATTGGCCGCTCGCTGGTGACCGAAGGCGCGCTGGTGGGCCAGGGTGAAGCCACACAACTCGCCGTGATTCAACAAACCGACCCACTGTATGTGAACTTTACGCAGTCGGCCTCTGAGGTCATGAAGCTGCGCCGCGCCATGGAGGCTGGCCAACTCAAGCGTGCGGGCACCCAGGCCGCCAGCGTACGCGTGGTGCTGGAAGACGGCACCGAATACGCCCGGGCTGGCAAGCTGCTGTTCACGGATCTGACGGTGGATGCCACCACCGGCCAGATCACCTTGCGGGCCGAGGTGCCCAACCCCGGCGGCACGCTCTTGCCCGGCCTGTATGTGCGTGTGCGCCTCGAGCAAGCCCAGGCCGGCAACGCCATCACCCTGCCCCAGCAGGCGGTGACACGCTCACCCCAGGGCGACTCGGTCATGGTGGTCAATGCAGAGGGCAAAGTCTCGCCCCGACCGGTGAAAGTCGGTGGCCAACAAAATGGCCAATGGGTCATTCTGGACGGACTGAAGGCGGGCGAACAGGTCATGGTGGACGGCTTCCAGAAGCTGCGGGGCGGCGCACCGGTCAAGCCCGTGCCGTGGCAAGCACCCGGCAGCAAGCTGGTGGTACTGACCCCCGCCTCTGCGGCGTCTGGCGCGGCCCGCTGAGGAGCCCTGAACATGGCTAAATTCTTTATCGACCGCCCCATCTTTGCCTGGGTGATTGCCCTCTTCATCATGGTGATGGGCGGTGTGGCCATCACCCAGCTGCCCATTGCCCAATACCCGCCCGTGGCCCCGCCCTCCATCGTGATTGCAGCGACCTATCCCGGCGCCTCGGCCAAGACGCTGGAGGACAGCGTGTTGTCGGTCATTGAGCAGGAAATGAACGGCTCTCCCGGCCTCATCTATGTGGAGTCGATTTCCCAAGCCAATGGCACGGGCAGCATCACCTTGAGTTTTCAACCCGGCACCAACGCCGAGTTGGCCCAGGTGGATGTGCAAAACCGCCTGGCCAGGGCCACTCCGCGCTTGCCGGCTGCGGTCACGCAGCAAGGGGTGCGGGTGGACAAATCACGCAGCAACTTTTTGCTGTTTGCCATCCTCTCCTCGACCGATCCCGCCTGGGATCCGGTAGCGCTGGGCGACTACGCGTCTCGCAGTGTGTTGCCTGAGCTACAGCGCCTGCCGGGTGTGGGCCAAGCGCAATTGTTCGGCACCGAACGCGCCATGCGCATCTGGATTGACCCGGCCAAGCTGTTGGGCTTCAACCTCTCTGCAGCCGATGTCACTGCCGCCATTCGCGCTCAAAATGTCCAGATTTCGGCGGGCGAAATTGGCAGTCTGCCCAACATCGCGGGCCAAGGCATTGCTGCCACCGTCGTGGTCAATGGACAACTCTCGACCATCGAGCAGTTTGGCAATGTGGTGCTGCGCGCCAACACGGACGGCGCCACAGTGCGACTCAAGGACGTGGCCCGGATTGAACTTGGCGCGCAAGCCTACGCCACCTCAGCCCGCCTGAATGGAAAACCATCCACCGGGATTGGCGTGCAGCTCTCCCCCACCGGCAATGCCCTGGCCACCGCCAAGGCGGTGCGGGTAAAGATGCAGGAACTTGAAAAATTCTTCCCTGAAGGCATGGGCTGGTCGATTCCCTATGACAGTTCGCGCTTCATCCAGATCTCGATTGAGCAAGTGGCCATCACGCTCTTGGAGGCGATTGCGCTGGTGTTCCTGGTGATGTTCCTGTTTCTGCAAAATTGGCGCTACACCATCATTCCGACCCTGGTGGTGCCAGTGGCGCTGCTGGGCACTTTTGCCACGCTGTTGGCCATGGGTTTTTCCATCAACGTGCTGACCATGTTCGCCATGGTGCTGGTGATCGGCATCGTGGTGGATGATGCGATTGTGGTGGTCGAGAACGTGGAACGCATCATGAGCGAAGAAGGCCTCTCGCCGCTGGAGGCCACCCGCAAGGCCATGGGCCAGATCTCGGGTGCGATTATCGGCGTGACCGTGGTGCTGATCTCGGTGTTTGTGCCTCTCGCTTTTTTCAGTGGGTCGGTGGGTAATATTTATCGCCAGTTCGCGGCGGTCATGGGCGTGTCGATTGCGTTTTCGGCGTTTTTGGCGCTGTCGCTCACGCCCGCGCTGTGCGCAACGCTGCTCAAGCCGGTGCAAGCCGGTCATCAGCATGCCAAGACTGGCTTCTTTGGGTGGTTCAACCGCGGCTTTGCGCGCACGGCCCAAGGCTACGAGCGGGGCTTGTCCCGCATTCTGCCGCGCGCAGCGCGCTACCTGGTCATTTATCTGGCTATCGTGGCGGGCGCCACTGCGGTGTACCTGCGCCTGCCTACCTCGTTTTTGCCCAATGAGGACCAGGGCACCATGCTGGTGAACGTGCAACTTCCTCCGGGCGCAACCCAGGGACGCACCCTGGACGTGATGCAGCAAGTCGAAAGTTTCATGCTAAAGCAGCCTGAGGTGCAAAGCATGGTCAGTGTGCTGGGCTTCAGCTTCTCGGGCCAGGGACAAAATGCAGCACTCGCGTTTGTCACGCTCAAAGACTGGGCCGAGCGCACCGCGCCCGGCAGCAGTGCGTCAGACCTGGCGGGGCGGGCATTTGGTGGGCTGGCCGGTATTCGGGATGCATTCATCTTCCCGCTGAGCCCACCGCCCATTCCGGAGCTGGGCTCGTCGTCAGGCTTCAGCTTGCGCCTGCAAGACCGGGCCGGACTGGGCCGCGAGGCTCTCCTGGCTGCGCGCGGCCAGTTGCTCGGCCTGGCCGCAAAGAGCAAGGTGCTCACCCAAGTACGACCTGACGGGCTGGAAGACGCACCGCAGCTGCAATTGGACATTGACCGCGACAAGGCCAGCGTTCTAGGGGTGAGTTACGACGCCATCAACGGCGCGATTTCCACCGCCTTGGGGTCGGCTTATGTCAACGATTTTCCGAACGCAGGGCGCCTGCAGCGTGTCGTGGTGCAAGCCGATGCCCCCGCGCGAATGCAGCCGGACGACCTGCTCCAACTCAACGTAATCAACAGCAAAGGCCAGGCCGTACCTTTGGCGGCCTTCACCACCACCCGCTGGGTGACGGGTGCGATGCAGACCGTGCGTTACAACGGCTACCCCGCGATGCGCATCAGCGGCAACGCGGCACCGGGCTACAGCACCGGGGCGGCGCTGGCCGAGATGGAGCAGTTGGCCACGCAATTGCCAGCGGGTTTTGGCTATGAGTGGACTGGGCAGTCCCGTGAAGAAAAGCTGGCGGGCTCGCAAACCCTCATTCTTTACGGCTTTGCGATCCTGGCGGTGTTTTTGTGCCTGGCGGCACTGTATGAAAGCTGGACCATTCCCCTGTCTGTCATTCTGGTCGTGCCGCTGGGTGTGCTGGGCGTGCTGCTGGCCACCCTGATGCGCGGCTATGCCAATGACGTTTATTTTCAGGTCGGACTGATCACCATCATTGGACTGTCTGCCAAGAACGCGATTCTCATCATTGAATTCGCCAAAGACCTGCAAGCGCAGGGCAAGAGCGTGATTGCATCGGCCCTGGAGGCCGCGCACCTGCGCTTCAGACCCATCGTGATGACTTCGCTCGCGTTCACGCTGGGTGTGCTCCCTCTGGCCATTGCCACGGGAGCAGGTTCAGCCAGCCAGCGGGCCATTGGCACCGGCGTGATTGGCGGTATTTTGACCGGCACGGCGCTGGCCGTGGTGTTTGTACCCATCTTCTTCGTGGTGGTGCGCACCCTGTTCAAGGGCGGTGAACGGCAGGAAGCTGTGCACACGGAGCACGCCCCCCACACGGAAGTTCAGCCCCATGAATAAGAAAACCAGTCCCAAGGCCATCGACATGTTATGGGTCAAACGCTGTCTGCCCGCCTTGGCGGCGGCTGCCACTCTGGCTGGGTGTTCGATGATGCCCACCTACGAACGTCCCGCCGCGCCGATGCCCACGAGCTGGCCCGGCACCTCAGCCAACCAAGGCGCCAACGCAGGCGCGCCAGCATTGGTTTGGCAAGAATTCTTTGCCGACCCCACGCTCAAATCACTGATCGACATCGCCCTGCTCAATAACCGCGACCTGCGCGCAGCGGTATTCAACATCGAGCAAGCGCGCGCGCAACTGGGCATCAAACGCGCAGACCAGTTCCCCAGCCTCAACGCTGCCGCCACCGGCTCACGCACACCCACCAGCGCGGGCGGCATCAACAGCGCTTACACGGCGGGCTTGCTGGTCACGGCTTATGAGATTGACTTCTTTGGCCGTGTCGCCAGCCTCAAGGAACAGGCCTTGGCCCAACACCTGGCCACCCTTGAGAGCCGCAACACCGCCCAGATCAGCCTGATGGCCACCGTGGCCCAAACCTGGCTGGGCCTGCTGGCCGACGAAGAGTTGCTGGCGCTGACCCGCCAGACGCTGGACACCCGTGAGTCGTCGTTCAAACTGGTGCAACTGCGCTTTGACAACGGCGCTTCATCCGAGCTGGACCTGCGCCTGTCGCAGTCGCTGGTCGAGGCCGCCCGCGTCACGCTGGCCCAGCAACAACGCCAGCGCGCGCTGGACGAAAACGCCTTGGCGCTTTTACTGGGGCAAGCCTTGCCACCCGAGGCGCTCGCCCGCCTGGCCACGCCGAGCCTGAACGCCCTGCGCTTGCCGGAGCTGCCGAGCGGCCTGCCGTCGGACTTGCTGACCCGGCGCCCCGACATCCGGCAGGCCGAGCAACTGCTCATCGCCGCCAACGCCAACATCGGCGCAGCTCGCGCGGCCTTCTTTCCACGCATCTTGCTCACGGCCGGCATAGGCTCGGCCAGCAGCGCCCTGGACGGCTTGCTCAAAAATGGCTCCTGGGGCTTGACCCTGGCACCGCAACTGTTGCTCCCCTTATTTGACGCCGGGCGCAACCAGGCCGGGCTGGATTCATCCACAGCGGGCCGCTCCATTGCAGTTGCCCAATACGAGAAAGCCATTCAAAGCGCCTTTCGCGAAGTGGCCGATGCCCTGGCCGGAGGCGAAACCCTCGCGCGCCAACTGCAGGCCACAGAACGCCAGCTACAGAGTGAATCCACCCGCTTGCGGCTGACGAACTTGCGTCTTGAAAATGGCGCTGCGAGCCAGCTGGAATCCCTGGATGCGCAGCGCTCGCTGTTTGGCGTGCAACAGGCACTGGTACAAACCCGGCTGGCTTACTTGCAAAACCAAGTGGTGTTGTTCAAGACATTGGGTGGCGGAGCGACAGGCGGTACGGTGCTGACGGCCAACTGATCGTTCAATGCGGGTGACTTCGCGCAACGCCAGGTCAGTCGCCTTGCGTTCTGAAATGTCGCGCAAAAATGCGATGAGGTAGCGGTCATCCACACCGGTGACCGTGATCTCCAGGTCGACCCATTGGCCATTGCGATGGCGATGGCGCGTCTCAAAGCGCTCATGGCCTTTGTCGATGATGCGACGAATTTGGGCTTGAATCTGCGGGAGAGTTGCCACAGCCTCCAAGTCAGCGATGGTCATGAGCATCAGCTCGGAGCGGGTGTAACCCAGCATGCGGCAATAACCGGGGTTGACGTCAACAAATCCGCCGTCAGAATTCAGAACCCAGTAACCCTCATTGGTACTGGCAATGGCTTTTTCTGCAATTCGAGCCCGACGATTCAGCCGCAAGAGAAAGGGCAGAATCACCGCCACCACCAAAATACTCAGCAAAATGGCAGAGGCCAACGCATCCAGCAACTGATCTGCAAACCCGGGTACCAGAGCAGGCATTGCATAG
>CALRWE010000026.1:0-29701 GCA_943371745.1 Rhodoferax sp. OV413 | reverse complement strand
GCTCATTCTGGACGTGGCCATTGCCTGCAAGGCCATTGCCCGGGCCGTGGCCTTTGGAGAATTGGGCGGGATGATGGGCAACCACGCGGCTGATGCCGGCGGCTCGGTCAACGTGCAGGGCGAGACCCAAAAGAAGCTGGATGTGCTCTCCAACGACGTGTTCATTCGCCGGACCGAGTGGGCGGGCAATCTGGCAGGCATGGCCTCGGAAGAGATGGACTTGCCCTACCAGATACCGGGTGCCTACCCGCGCGGCAAATACCTGATCGTGTTTGACCCGCTGGACGGCTCCAGCAACATCGACGTGAACGTGTCGGTGGGCAGTATCTTCAGTATCTTGCGGGCCCCGCAAGACGTGATTGACAGCGGCCGTGACGTGGTGGACGCCGACTTTTACCAGCCCGGTGCCAAACAACTGGCCGCCGGCTACGCGCTGTACGGCCCCACCACCATGCTGGTGCTGACCGTGGGCGATGGCGTGAACGGCTTCACGCTCGACCCCAATTTGGGTGAGTTCATGCTGACGCACCCCAAGCTCAGAATTCCGGAAGACACGCAAGAGTTCGCCATCAATGCCTCCAATGCCCGCTTTTGGGAAGCCCCCATCAAGCGCTACGTGGACGAGTGCCTGGCAGGCAAACCCGGCGCACGGGGCAAAGACTTCAACATGCGCTGGATTGCCAGCATGGTGGCCGAGGCGCACCGCATTTTGATGCGTGGTGGCGTGTTTTTGTACCCCCGTGACACCAAAGACAGCAGCAAAGCCGGCCGCCTGCGCCTGCTCTATGAGGCCAACCCGGTGGGCATGATCATGGAGCAAGCGGGGGGGCGCGCCAGCACTGGCGAGACGCCCATGCTGACCGTGCAGCCCACCAGCCTGCACCAGCGCATCGGCCTGGTGTTTGGCTCCAAAAACGAGGTCGAGCGCATTGAGCGCTACCACGCCGAGCCGGTCAAGGTGGAGCTGGACAACCCGCTGTTTAACGAGCGCAGCTTGTTCCGGGATTGAGCCAGGCCGGCCCGTATTCATCTGATCCGGGTCCTTAATTTTGCTATCAATAGTTAGTTATAAAACCAATCAAGACGCCGGCTAGAAGACCGTTTTCCATAAATTTAACCTTTCAAGGCCCTGCCATGTCCATTCTTCACCCCATCATTGCCATCACCGGCTCCAGCGGCGCGGGGACCACCTCGGTTACCCGCACGTTCGAGAATATTTTTCGCCGTGAGGGGGTGAACGCCGCCATCATTGAGGGCGACAGTTTTCACCGCCATGACCGCAAGGCCATGAAGCTCAAGGCCGCCGAGGCCGAGGCGGTGGGCAACATGAACTTCAGCCACTTTGGGCCCGAGAACAACCTGTTCCCCGAGTTGGAGGCCCTGTTCCGTGACTACGCCACCACCGGCAGCGGCAAGCGCCGCAAGTACCTGCACGACACGGAAGAAGCTGCGCCCTACAAGCAAGACCCCGGCACCTTCACGCCGTGGGAAGACGTGCCCACTGGCACCGACCTGCTGTTTTACGAAGGCCTGCATGGCGCTGTGGTTACCCCCGAGGTCAACATCGCCCAGCACCCCGACCTGCTGATTGGCGTGGTGCCGGTTATCAACCTGGAGTGGATTCAAAAACTCTGGCGCGACAAGTCCAAGCGCGGCTACAGCACCGAGGCGGTCACCGACACCATCCTGCGCCGCATGCCCGACTATGTGAACTACATCTGCCCGCAGTTCATGCACACGCATGTCAACTTTCAGCGCGTGCCCATGGTGGACACCTCCAACCCCTTCATTGCGCGTGACATTCCCAGCCCCGATGAGAGCATGGTGGTCATCCGCTTTGCCAAGCCCAAGGGCATTGATTTTCAGTACCTGCTCAACATGATTGATGCCAGCTTCATGAGCCGCGCCAACACCATCGTGGTGCCCGGCGGCAAGATGGAACTGGCCATGCAACTCATCTTCACGCCCTTTGTGTGGCGGATGATGGACCGTCAAAAGAAGGCTGCCTGATATGAATACGCCCACACCTGAATTCGCCCGCCAGATGGCCAACGCCATCCGCATGCTCGCCGTTGATGCGGTTGAAAAGGCCAAGTCCGGCCACCCCGGTGCCCCCATGGGCATGGCCGACATCGCCGAGGTGCTGTGGAACCGCCACCTCAAGCACAACCCTGGCAACCCGCATTGGGCAGACCGTGACCGTTTTGTCCTGAGCAACGGCCACGGCTCGATGCTGATCTATGCACTGTTGCACCTCACCGGCTATGACTTGCCCATGTCGGAGTTGAAGAATTTCCGCCAGTTGCACAGCAAGACCGCTGGTCACCCGGAATTTGCCATTACCCCCGGCGTGGAGACCACCACCGGCCCGCTGGGCCAGGGCCTGACCAACGCCGTGGGCATGGCGCTGGCCGAGAAGCTGCTGGCAGCCGAGTTCAACCGTGAAGACGAGGCGGTGAGCCACACCATCGTGGACCATTTCACCTACGTCTTCATGGGCGACGGCTGCCTGATGGAAGGCATCAGCCACGAGGCCTGCTCGCTGGCCGGCACGCTGCGCCTGTCCAAGCTGATTGGTTTTTACGACGACAACGGCATCTCCATTGACGGCCATGTAGAGGGCTGGTTTGCCGACGACACGCCCAAACGCTTTGAGGCCTACGGCTGGCACGTCATCCCCGCTGTGGACGGCCACGACCCGGCGGCGCTGGACGCTGCGGTGCACGCCGCGCGCGCCCAAGCGCTGCTGCCCCACGGCAAACCCACGCTGATTTGCTGCAAAACCGTCATCGGGATGGGCTCGCCCAACAAGGCTGGCACGCATGACGTGCATGGCGCCGCTTTGGGCGCGGCAGAAGTTGCAGCCACCCGCGAGGCGCTGGGCTGGACCGCCGCACCGTTTGAGGTGCCCGCCGACATTGCCAGCGCCTGGAACGCAGTCGCCCGAGGCGTGACTGCCGAGACCGCTTGGCGCGAGCGCTTTGAGGCCTACCGCACCCAATACCCGCTGGAAGCCGCCGAGTTTGAGCGCCGCATGGCCGGTGATTTACTGCCCGAGTTTGAAGAAAAGTTACCTGAGCTGCTGGCAGCCATCGCCGCCCAACCCGCCGCCGTGGCCACCCGCAAAGCCAGCCAGAACGCGCTGGATGTGTTGGCCCCACTGGTGCCCGAGTTTTTTGGCGGCAGTGCCGACCTGACCGGCTCCAACCTGACCAACTTCAAGGGCTGCGTGCGCGCCGGCAAAGACGCCTGGGGTAACCACCTGAGCTACGGCGTGCGCGAGTTTGGCATGGCTGCCATCATGAACGGCATCACCTTGCATGGCGGCTACCTGCCGTATGGCGGCACGTTTTTGACCTTCAGCGACTACAGCCGCAATGCCATTCGCATGGCGGCACTCATGAAGATACGGGTGATTCATGTGTTCACCCACGACAGCATTGGCCTGGGCGAAGACGGCCCCACGCACCAGAGCGTGGAGCACATCCCAAGCTTGCGCATCATTCCGGGGCTGGACGTGTGGCGCCCGGCCGACGGTCTGGAGACCGCGCTGGCCTGGGCCTGCGCCATTGAGCGCCGCGACGGGCCCAGTGCCCTGTGTCTGTCACGCCAAAACCTGCCCCGCCTCACGGGTGGCGCTGAAACGGTGGTGGAGATGAGCCAACTCATCCGGCGCGGCGGCTATGTGCTGTCGGACCCGCCGGGGGCGCAGGCGGTGATTGTTTCCACGGGCTCCGAGCTGGAGCTGGCCATCGTGGCGCAGGCGCTGTTGGCCCATGAAGGCATTGCCACCCGCGTGGTGTCCATGCCCTGCACCAATGTGTTTGACCGGCAAAGCGAGGCTTACCAGGACATGGTGCTGCCCCTGCACCTGCCCACCGTGGCCATTGAGGCCGCGCACCCCGACTTTTGGCGCAAGTACGTGGGTCGTACCGGCGTGGTGGTGGGCATGCCCACCTTTGGCGAGTCGGCCCCGGCTAAAGACCTGTACGCGCACTTCGGCATCACCGCCAGCCGCGTGGTGGACGCCGTGCGCACGCTGGCCCACCGCGCCGCCCACCGTCGTGAAGTGCCGCTGCCTGACCAGATCGTGCCCTCCACCAACTGAAGCCCCGCCATGAACGCTTATGACCTGATCATGTTTGACCTGGACGGCACGCTGATTGAAACCGCGCCCGAAATTTGTGACGCCGTGAACGACACCTTGCGTCACTTTGGCCTGGCGCTGGTCACCCAGCAGCAAGTGAACGACTGGATTGGCCACGGCACCCGCGAGCTGCTCATTCAGGCGCTGGCCTTCAGCGGGCAGACCGACGTGGCCACCGTGCGCGCCAGCGACAGCCTGCCGCTGAAGACCGCAGAATTCGACAAGCACTACCAAGCCCGCTGCGGCACCCGCAGCCACCTGTACCCCCAGGTGCGTGAGACCCTGGTCGCCCTGCGCGAGCGCGGTGTCAAGCTCGCCGTGGTCACCAACAAGGAAGGCCGCTTTACCGACACCGTGCTCGGGGTGCACTACATGACGGCGCTGCTGGACCTGGTGGTCAGTGGCGACACCCTGCCCACCAAAAAGCCCCATCCGGCCGGCATTGCGCATTGCCTGAACACCTTTAACATCAGCGCCGACCGGGCCTTGTTTGTGGGCGACTCCAGCATCGATGTGGCCACCGCCCGCAACGCCGGTGTGCCGGTGTGGATGCTGCCCTACGGTTACAACATGGGTCAGCCTATAGAGGCCTGTAGCCCCGACCGCATCATTGCCGACTGCTCGGCGCTCTTGCTTTAATTGCTATTTATTAAATAGTTTACAGGCAATAAATACGCCCGCTAGCGCCCAATTTCTTATAAATTCAAGCAGGATTTGACTATGACGATCAAGATAGGTATCAACGGCTTCGGCCGCATTGGCCGCAACGTGTTGCGCTCGGCCTTGCAGAACTTCCAGCACATCGAAGTCGTGGCCATCAACGACCTGCTGGAGCCCGAGTACCTGGCTTACATGCTGCAGTACGACTCGGTGCATGGTCGTTTCAAGGGTACGGTGGCCGTCGAGGGCAACACGCTGGTAGTGAACGGCCAAAAAATCCGCCTCACCCAGGAGCGCGACCCCGCCAACCTGAAATGGAGCGAGGTGGATGCCGAGGTGGTGATTGAGTCCACGGGCTTGTTTTTGGACCACGCGGGTGCTGAAAAACACCTGACTGCCGGGGCCAGAAAAGTCATCATTTCGGCCCCCAGCAAAGACGACACCCCGATGTTTGTCTATGGTGTCAACGACAAGACCTACGCCGGCCAAGCCATCATCTCCAACGCGAGTTGCACCACCAATTGCCTGGCGCCCATTGCCAAGGTCATGAACGACAAATGGGGCATCAAGCGCGGCCTGATGACCACCGTGCACGCCGCCACCGCCACACAAAAGACTGTGGATGGCCCGAGCAACAAAGACTGGCGCGGTGGCCGTGGCATTCTGGAAAACATCATCCCGAGCAGCACCGGTGCGGCCAAGGCCGTGGGTGTGGTGATTCCTGAGCTCAACAAGAAGCTCACCGGCATGTCGTTCCGCGTGCCGACCAGCGATGTGTCGGTGGTGGATTTGACCTGCGAACTCAACTCGCCCGCCACGCTGGCCGAAATCTGCGCCGAGATGAAAGCGCAATCTGAAGGTGCCTTGAAGGGCGTACTGGGCTACACCACCGACAAGGTCGTGGCCACCGACTTCCGGGGCGACACCCGCACGTCCATCTTTGACGCAGACGCCAGCATCGCGCTGGATGGTACCTTTGTGAAGCTGGTGAGCTGGTACGACAACGAGTGGGGCTACTCCAACAAGTGCTTGGAGATGGTGTGCGTGGTGACTGGCGCCGCTGGGGGTGCGGCATGAAGGTCTTGCGTTTTGCCGATGTCGTGGCCAGCGGCTTTGCCGATAAAAAGCGCGTGTTCATCCGCGCTGACCTGAATGTGCCGCAAGACGCCAGCGGTGCCATTACTGAGGACACCCGCATTCGCGCCAGCGTGCCCTGCATCCAGATGGCGCTGGACGCCGGTGCAGCGGTCATGGTCACCAGCCACCTGGGCCGCCCGGTGGAAGGTGCCTTCAAACCCGAAGACACGCTGGCCCCGGTGGCCAAACGCCTGGGTGAGCTGCTGGGCCGCGAGGTGCCGCTGGTCGCCCACTGGGTGGACGGCGTGACCGTCGCCCCGGGTCAGATCGTGATGCTGGAGAACTGCCGCGTCAACGTGGGTGAAAAGAAAAATGACGAGGTCCTGGCCCGCAAACTGGCCGCCTTGTGCGATATCTTTGTGCACGACGCCTTTGGCACGGCCCACCGCGCCGAGGGCACGACCTACGGTATCGCCCGGTACGCGCCCATTGCCTGCGCCGGCCCGCTGCTGGCAGCCGAGATTGACGCCATCACCCTGGCCCTGGCCAACCCGAAGCGCCCGCTGGTGGCCATCGTGGCGGGCAGCAAGGTATCCAGCAAGCTGACCATTTTGCAAGCCCTGGCCAAGAACGTGGACCAGTTGATTGTGGGTGGTGGCATTGCCAACACCTTCATGCTGGCCGCTGGCCTGAACATTGGCAAAAGCCTGGCCGAGCCCGGTCTGGTGGCGGACGCCAAAGCCGTCATTGAGGCCATGAAAGCCCGAGGTGCCGAGGTGCCGATTCCGACCGATGTGGTGACCGCCAAAACCTTCAGCGCTGATGCCGTGGCCATCGTCAAGCCAGCCTCCGGGGTGGCAGACGACGACCTGATTTTGGACATCGGCCCCGACACCGCCCAGCGCCTGGCCGAGCAACTCAAACAAGCCGGCACCATCGTCTGGAATGGCCCGGTGGGCGTGTTCGAGTTTGCCGCCTTTGAGAACGGCACCCGGGTGATTGCGCAAGCCATTGCCCAAAGCCCTGCGTTTTCGATTGCTGGTGGTGGCGACACGCTGGCGGCCATTGCCAAGTACGGCATTGAGAAGCAGGTGGGCTACATCTCTACTGGCGGCGGCGCGTTCCTGGAGGTGCTGGAGGGTAAAACCCTGCCCGCGTTCGAGATTCTGCAGCGCCGCGCAGCCGAGTAAACGTGGGTTTTCATTCGAATTTTTGCTATTTATTCAATAGCTACTCAGGCAATTGATCCGACGGCTAGAGTCCATTTTTCTATAAATAAAGGAGTTTTCATGGCTTTTGTATCCCTTCGCCAAGTGCTGGACCACGCCGCTGAACACAGCTACGGCGTGCCCGCGTTCAACGTCAACAACCTGGAGCAAATCCTGGCCATCATGGAGGCCGCGCAGGAAACCGATAGCCCGGTCATCCTGCAAGCCTCGGCAGGGGCCCGCAAGTATGCGGGTGAAGCCTACCTGCGCCACATGATGCTGGCCGCCGTGGAGGCGCACCCCGACATTCCCGTGGTGGTGCACCAAGACCACGGCGCGTCGCTGCCCGTGTGCATGCAGTCCATCCGCTCCGGCTTCACCAGCGTCATGATGGACGGCTCTTTGATGGAAGACGCCAAAACCCCCGCCAGCTACGAGTACAACGTCGACATCACCCGCCGCGTGTGCCAGGTGGCGCACCCCATTGGCGTGTCGGTGGAGGGCGAGTTGGGCTGCCTGGGCTCACTGGAAACCGGCGAGGCCGGTGAAGAAGACGGCAGCGGCGCCGAAGGCAAATTGACGCACGACATGATGCTGACTGACCCCGTGCAGGCCAAAGACTTTGTGGAGAAAACCGGCGTGGACGCGCTGGCCATCGCCATCGGCACCAGCCACGGCGCCTACAAGTTCACCCGCAAGCCCACCGGCGACATTCTGGCCATGGACCGCATCGTGGCCATTCACGCGCAAATTCCCAATACGCACCTGGTGATGCACGGCAGCTCCAGCGTGCCGCAGGAGTGGCTGGCCATCATTCGCCAGTTCGGCGGGGACATCAAGGAAACCTACGGCGTGCCCGTTGAAGAAATCCAGCGCGGCATCAAAAGTGGCGTGCGCAAGATCAACATCGACACTGACATCCGCTTGGCCATGACCGGCGCCATGCGCCAGGTGTTTGCCACCCAGCCCAGCGAGTTTGACCCCCGCAAGGCGCTGGTGGCCGCCAAGAACGCTGCGCGCAGCATCGTGAAAGCCCGGTTTGAGGCGTTTGGCTGCGCGGGGCATGCTTCCAGCATCAAGCCGGTAGCCTTGGAGATGATGGCCAGGCGCTACGGGTAACTCAGCAGTTTTGACGATTGAAATGGCCGCCCCTGTGGTTTGCAGGGGTGGCTATTTTTTTGTCTGAAGGGGTGCTGAATGGGTTTGATGCTGATGACCAGGTTGTGTCCGATGTGTCGGATAACTTGACACCTGCAATTGAATTTGCAAATAAGTTCAATTAAATCAATGACTTAAAAAATGGCACACATTTTGCAAAAAATGATCGCGGAGGTAGCACGGCAAAAAAAATCAGGCTGGCGCGATGGCTGACGCGGGAACCCGGACCCACCGGGCTTTATGGTATTTTCAGAGGACTCGCATCATGAAACTCAAATCTTTGGCTTTGACGGCCACGGTTGCTGCAGCCGCCCTCACGGCAGGTATAGCGCAGGCAGCCACGGTATCGCTGACTAATGTCTTGGCCACATGGTATGACGGCGCACCTGCTGCGAATGTCGCCTATTCGGGCAATTCAAGCACTGCTCCGCAGGCGCGGTGGGGCACACCCGCGGACACATTCCAAAGCGGCTACAACTTCAGCGTGGGCGCTCTTCCCATCGACTTCCTGGTTCCGCCATCGCCCTCGGCCACGCAGGTTATCGGCACCTTCACGCATTTGAATAACCCCATTTTGGCTGGCACGAGCATCACAGGCATCAAGCTGCGCATTACCGCCGATGTGGCAGTTGACGGGACGCCGGTTGTCGGAGGCAATGTGGAGTTCAACACGGATTTCGCCCACGATGAAACCCCCAATGGCGCCGAACCTTGCGCTGACGGCGGTCCAAATGGGGGGGGCGTGAATGTGAATGGTTGCGCGGACCTGGTGGTCGCAAGCTACTCGCCCGTCTCCGAAAGCTTTTTGATTGGTGCCGATTTGTACACACTGAAGGTGCTCGGCTTCTCGTTGACCGCCGACGGCTTGAATCCCTTCACTTCATTCTGGACAACTGAAGCCGCTGACAACCAGGCCTATTTATTGGCCAATGTAGAGAGGACCTCAGTCCCTGAGCCCGGTAGCCTGGCCTTGTTGGGTCTGGGCCTGATCGGCTTGGTCGCCATGCGTCGCGGGAAGCAGTCCGACCGCGTTTAAACGTCAGGCAGGTCTAGGCGGGACCTGATGTCCGGCCCTTGGGGACTACCGAAGCAAAAGCGCCTTGGCCGCTTCGATGCGCAGATGAAGTTCCACGGTCTTGTCGTTCATCACGCTGAGCAAAAAGCCCCTGGCCTCCCGGTGGTTGTCGGATAGCTCAGGGGGTAGGATTTCCCGGTTGGGCGGGACGCCGGTCTTTTCGACAGAGATGAACGCCATTTCTGATGTCTTTGCCCCATGACCCGACTTCATCTGTTCCAGCGCGGCATGCAATACAGCTGGCTTGATGCATTCAAGGCGTGCCAATACCTTGGCCTGAGCCTCGGGGTTGGGGGCGAGGTCAAGCCAGGGTTCCTCCGCGAAGATGGCGGCCAGGTCCGGCGCCACAAAGGCGGACCATCGCCCTGTCGCTTGATGCAGGGCAGGAGCCAACAAGGCATGCTGAAAGTGGTCGGGGCTGGACGCGTCAACACAAGGCCACTGTGAGACGCGGCCTGGCGCTACCAGACTCAAATAGCGGACGCGCAATGCGTCAAGAAACGCACAGGCTTGCAGGGTGGATATGGGCTCGTTGAGTGAAAACCACAGTTGGTAGGCGTCAATGCCGGAGACCGCAATCGCTGGTGCGGGCAATTCGAGATCCGTTTGCACCCCGCGCCAAACGGTTCCCAGCAGGCCCCAGTCGGCGGGCCTGGCCAGTTCCAGCACCAAGGCACGTACACGCCCATCGGGCGCAATGAGGCCCGACTCTGCCCCCAGAGGGTCTGGGCTGTTTCGGTTGTGAGGGCAGTAAAGGCGGTCTAGTTCGGATTGCAAGGTGCTCATGGCGAAAAGCGGGATGGGTATGACGAAGGGGTGTTTGTAACCGACCCCGGTGCCACGACGGTAAAGACGAAAATAGCCACGATGCAAACCCCCTCCACTTTTTTAGCGCCAGCGTGGCGTTGGTTGTCGCCAGCAACACTGGCGATCCTCGCGCTGTCGGGCTGCGCCGCTGCGCCTCCGGTCCACACAGAAGTTCCCAAACCACCTGCGGGCAGTGTCATTGCGGCCCAAGCGCCATCCAGCGAACTTGTGCAAAGCGAAAAATTTGCGAACTGGGTAGCCGGCGTTATCACTGATGCCCGCCAGGCCGGTATCGACCCCGCCACGCTCCACCAGGCCTTCAAAAACGTTCGTTTTCTGCCCCGGGTCATTGAGCTCGACCGGGCCCAGCCTGAGTTCACCCGCACGGTGGTTGACTACCTGGGCAACGCCGTGTCAGCGCAGCGCATCGCCCGCGGTCAGGACAAGCTGCGCCAACTGCGCCCCGTGATCGAACCCATCGCGGCGCGTTATGGCGTGCCGGCAGAAACCCTGGTGGCCATTTGGGGCATGGAGAGCAATTACGGCAGTTTTGTGGGCGACATCCCGACTATCGACGCCCTGGCCACGCTCGGTTTTGAAGGTCGGCGCGAGGCATGGGCGCGAGACCAGTTGTTCGCCGCCCTGAAAATTCTCCAGAATCGTGATATCGATCGCGAGCAGATGCTGGGCTCCTGGGCGGGTGCGATGGGTCAGACTCAATTTTTGCCTTCCAACTTTTTGGCTTATGCGGTGGATGCGGACGGCGATGGCCGTCGCGACCTTTGGGGCAGCATCCCTGATGTGATGGCATCTACCGCCAACTTTTTGGTTCGCTCCGGTTGGCAGGCTGGCCAACCATGGGGGCTTGAGGTGCGCTTGGTCGCGGGCTTTGATTACGCGCGTGCCAGCCCTGATGTGCAGCAATCTACGAGTCAATGGGCGGGGGAGGGCGTGCAATCCATGATGGGTACACCGCTGCCGGCCATCGGCAGCAGCTCGATTTTGCTGCCAGCGGGCGCGCGCGGGCCTACCTTTTTGGTGGGCCCCAACTTCCGCACCATCCTGCGTTACAACAACTCGACCAGCTATGCGCTGGCTGTGAGCCTGCTGGCGCAACAGCTGGCCGGTGGTTCGGCAGTGCAGGCGCCCTGGCCGCAAGATCTGGTTGCCTTGACGCGCAGCCAGTTGCTGACGCTACAGACCGCGCTGAACGCGCAGGGCTTTGACAGCGGCACGCCCGACGGCATGATGGGTCCGGCCACACAGCGCGGCATTCGCCATTACCAGCGCAGCCTGGGTTTGCCCGCGGACGGCTACCCGACCCTGGAGCTTTTGCAGCGGTTGCGGTGAGGTTGGCGGCACATGAAACGCTTGAACCGGGAACAATCGCGAATCCCTCGTCGTGAATGTTCACCGAAAAGGCCAAACTTCAGTTATATTCGCCGCCGTTGATATTTATCTAATTCAGGAGACAAAATGAGATTGATGCACGTATTGGTGGGTGCTGCAGTGATGGCGTCAGCCTCCGCGTTTGCCAGCAAGGATCTGGCCCAAAAAAATGCCTGCCTCGCGTGTCACGCTGTTGACAGAAAAATGGTGGGCCCTTCTTTTCAGAGTGTCGCGACAAAGTACGCCGGGCAAAAAGACGCAGAGGCCCAGCTGGCCGAGAGCATCAAAAAAGGTGGCGCCGGCAAATGGGGTCCGGTTCCCATGCCCGCGCAGGCAGCCCTGAGTCAGGGCGACGCCAGCACGCTTGCCGCCTGGGTGTTGGCCGGCGCCAAATAATTTTTTTCAAAGGGGTTTTTGGCCCTTGTGCAAAGCCCACCTTGCGTGGGCTTTCTTGATGCTGAAAGCACACCAAGTGCCCGGTTTCAGCCGAATTTTTCGAGCAAACGGGCGGACCTCTCAACCTCCACAATGGCCTCGGCATCGGTCTTGGATTCATAGACCGCTTCCATGACCGAGCAGGCCATCATCCGGTAAAAGGTCTTGTCCATGGCCTTGCGCGCCGCAGACATCTGCGTGGCCACGTCTTCACACGAGCGCCCGCTCTGAATCATTTCAACCAGGCCCCGGACCTGCCCCTCAATGCGGCGCAGGCGGTTGACCACGTCTTTTTGATGATCGGCCCGATAGCCCGCAAGAGCGGCAGGTTCGACTTCGGAGGCAGCAGTTTTTTTGGTAGCCATGGCAAAGCGTGATGTGCGGTATTTAAAAGCGGTCAGTTTGCCAGATTGCGGCAACTGCGTCGTGGGAATTTTTTATTCCAAAAAAATACCCTACCCCCGTAGGTATAGGGTTCATACCAATATTCTGTTCCCGAGTTCTCAAGCACCATTGACGCAGATCAGATGCAACTGGAAAAGCTTTGATTTTTGAACCCGGACCGACACCAACCCTAAGAACTGAAGGAAATCGACGTGAAATTTTTGACTGCAAACATGAAGCTACTGCCGTTGGTGATGGCGGTTTTTTTGACCGGCTGCGGCACTGTCAGCACCTTGGGCAAACTTGAAAACGGTGCTGGTGCCGAAGCCAGCAAGATGTGGGACCGGTGGGTCGAGGCGGACGGTGACATTGCGGTGGCCACCACCTGGGAGCGCAAAGTCAAAGCCGGCGTCACGGTGCAGGACATCGAGCAGGTGTTCACCCAGGTGTCAACCGAGCGCAACATGAAGAGCGTGGGGGAGCTGCCCCTGTCCAAGGAACTGGAATCACGCACCGGCAAAAAGCAAAAATTCCTGAAGGTTTATTCCTATTGCTCGCCGGATACCGCCCGCATGATGGTGGATTTCAGCCCCCACATGGGTGCTTACTTGCCCTGCCGCTTGACCGTGGTGGAAAAAGACGATGGCCTGTGGATCTACACCCTGAACATGGACATGATGGTCAAGATGGGCCGAAAACTGCCGTCTCCCCTGAAGGAGGAGGCCTGGAAAGTTCGCGAAACCATTTACCAAATGATGGACCGCGCCTCCAAGGGCGAGTTCTGACACCAGCCCTGCAGCGTCAACCCCGATATTCCTGAAAAAACAACAAACTGGAGACAAACCCATGCGCAAATCAACAACAACAAAGTCGGTTCGCAACCTGACAGCCCTGGTGGTGTTCGCCGCCCCGCTGACGGCCGCCATGGCGACCAATGGCATGCTGATGGAGGGTTACGCCGCTGTCGCCACCTCCATGGGCGGTGCATCGCAGGCGCACGACGTTGGTAACTCGGGCATGGCCCAAAACCCCGCGACCCTGGCTTTGCAACCGGATGGCTCTTCACGGCTTGCTTTCAATCTGGGCATGCTCCAACCCGATGTCAAGAGCAGCGCCATGGGGATGACGGCGCAATCGGGAGGTGACCTCTACCTCATGCCATCTATTGGTTACACCAAGCGCAATGGCCCCTGGACTTACGGCGTGGGCATGTATGCCCAGGGTGGTATGGGGACTGAGTACGAGGGAAGTTCGGTTATTTCTGCAATGCAGGGCTTGCCCAGCCGCTCCGAGTTGGGGGTTGGGAATGTACTTGTTCCTGTGGCCTACCAGGTCAACTCCAACTTGACGGTGGCTGCGACATTGAAACTGGTCTGGGCCTCGCTGGACATGCAAATGACAGGGTCCGTGGCCCAGCTGGCGGACTACCTGCCCCCTGCTCAAAGTAACCCCGGGAATTTGGTGGCCGGCATGGGCGCTATTGCAAGCAACCCTGGCATGAACCCGGGGCAGGCCAGCGGCACCTTTGCGCGTATTGATTTCTCGGACAGTGGCAAGTTCTCGGGTGCTGCCAAAGCCACCGGCTTGGGGGCCATTCTGGGTGCTACCTACCGCGTCAACCCTGACGTGCTGCTGGGCGCCTCTTACCAATTCAAGACCCGTCTGGCGGATTTGGAGACCAGCGCGGCGGGTGCTTCGCTCGGGTTTGTGGGCATGGGCGCTGCTGACGTCGGCAAGATGACCATCATCGATTTCCAGATGCCGGCCGTTCTTGCCGTGGGGGGCAGTTGGCAGGCCAATCCGTCCTGGTTGCTGGTGGCTGACTTGAAGCACATTGGCTGGGCTGACGCGATGAAGAGTTTCCGCATGCGTTACGACAGTGCCACCGTGACTAATGGTTCGGTTGACTTTGCCATCAAGCAGATGTGGAAAAACCAGACGGTGCTGAACCTTGGCGCCGCCTGGAAGGCCAACGATCAACTCACGTTGCGTGGTGGTGTCAGCTTGTCGGATAACCCGGTGCCCGACCAATACGTGCACCCGCTGTTTCCCGCTATCGAAAAGAACCATGTGATGTTTGGCTTTGGTTACAAGGTGTCCAAATCAGGGACCTTGAGCGCCTCCTTGGCGCACGCCCCCACCGTGACGGTCACCAACCCGGGCAATGCCAACACACCGCCCATCACCATTTCCCACGGCCAGAACAATTTGCAATTCGGGTATTCCCATACTTTTTAGTTGTGCAGGTCAGTACACTGAAAACGCCCCTTTTTTGTTAACCCGTACTTGAAGGCGACACCTGATGAAACACCTCCTCACTGTTGCGTGCGTGATGCTTGGTTCAACCTGCTTTGCCAACGATGTGCCGGCTATTTACAAAGGGGCCGATTTGAAGCACGGCGCGCAGTTGATCGCAGATAACAAATGTGTGGCCTGCCATCAGAAAAAAGTGGGTGGCGACGGCAGCGCCATCTACAAGCCTGCGGGGCGGATCAATACCCCGGGCTTGTTGCGGGGCATGGTGGAGCAGTGCAACACCGAGCTCAACTTGGGGATGTTCCCCGAAGAAGTGAACTCGGTGGCCGCGGTGCTTAACCGCGACCACTACCGGTTCAAGCAGTGACCTGACCTTGCCTCGCCAATTTTGGGGTATGGGTGTAAACCCTAGGTTGAAATTTTTCTTGGTCTTGTTATATTTGTGTATCCGAATATTTGCATTTAATAGCTAAATGAAAAACGGATCGAATGAAGGAGCTTCAGCATTGGCCTTTGACCGGGCTGCTGAGTTGTTTGGTGTGCTGGCTACCCCGGTACGTCTTCGCATTATTGGTGCGCTGTGCGGGGGGGAGAAAAATGTCACCAAGTTGCTGGACGAAATTGAGGTGTCGCAACCCAACATGTCTCGGCATCTGAACGTGCTGTATCGCACGGGTGTGGTGGCCAAGCGGCGCAGTGGCGTGCAGGTTTTTTATCGAATCGCAGATGAATCGGTCGTGTTGGTGTGCAAAGCGGTGTGTGAGCGGATTGAGTTCGGCTCAAAGACCCAAAGCGGTGCGTGACGCAAGGAAATTGACTCCTGCTAATGGCGCCTTATAGAAATAGAGAACAAACGCGTTGAAGGAGTGTTTCAAAATGCAGGATGACGTGATGTCGGGCAGGGTCCAGAGGGCGCCCGAGAGTTTTTTAAATCGGGACGGAATCAAGACCGTCCTGGCGGAAGCCAAGAGCGGCCGCCGCAACTTCATTCGCAGTGCCTTTGCTGCGGCTGCAGCCGGCGTGGCTTTGCCTTCGGCTTTGGCCCAGGGCAACCCCGTACCCGTTGAGGGCGGTGACCCCAATATTTTGAACCTGCCTGAGCACAGCACGGGTCTGGGCCAGAGCGTGGCCACTGAGGGCTACGGCAAACCCTCCAAATTTGAGGCCAATGTGCAGCGCCGCCAAAGCCCGGGTCTCACGCAGACCAACCAGGCTTCGGTGTCGTTTGCGCCGCTGCAATCCTTGTTTGGCATCGTGACGCCCAGTGGCCTGCATTTTGAGCGGCACCATCAGGGGTGGTGGGACATTGACCCCTCCAAACACCGGCTCATGGTGAACGGCATGGTGAAGTCCGCCAAGGTCTTCACGCTGGACGAAATCATGCGCTTGCCTTCGGTGTCGCGCTTTCACTTCATTGAATGCGGCGCCAATACGGCAACAGAGTGGGGCAATGTGGCGGTGCCCACCGTACAGTACACCCACGGCATGATTTCTTGCAGCGAGTTCACGGGCGTACCGCTCATTACCTTGCTGGAGTTGGCGGGGGCTGATCTTAAAAACGGCAAGTTCGTCTTGGCCGAGGGTGCAGATGGTTCGTCCATGACCCGCACCATTCCCATGAGCCTGATCAAGTCGGGCGAGGTGTTTGTGGCCTACGGCCAAAACGGCGAGATGCTGCGCCCGGAGCAAGGCTACCCCTTGCGTTTGATCGTGCCGGGCATTCAGGGCGTCAGCTGGGTGAAGTATTTGCGCCGCATTGAAGTGGGTGACATGCCCTATGCCGCCAAGGATGAAGCGATTCACTATATTGACCTGCAACCCGATGGTCTGCAACGTCAGTACACCAGCATTCAGGAGTGCAAAAGCGTGGTGACCACACCGTCTGGCGGCCAAGTGCTGCTGGACAAGGGGTTTTACAACATCACTGGCCTGGCGTGGTCGGGTCGGGGCAAGGTGAAAAAGGTCGACGTGTCCACCGATGGTGGACGCAATTGGCGCACCGCCCGGCTGGAGTCGCCGGTGATGACCAAGGCGCTCACCCGTTTCAATCTGGACTGGGTATGGGACGGCAAGGCCACCATCATCCAGAGCCGGGCCATGGATGACACGGGCTATGTGCAGCCCACTTACCAGCAGTTGCGAGCCGTGCGCGGCACGCGTTCGATTTATCACAACAACGCCATCCAGTCCTGGTTGGTCTCAGAATCCGGCGAGGTGAAAAATGTCCAGGTTTCGTAAGGCATTCTTGGCAGCAGCATGGCTTGCGGCCGCAGGTGTGGCTGCTGCACAAGCTACCCCCAATTACCCCGGTGTCGGCCGCGCGGCCACGCCCAAAGAAGTGGCTGCATGGGACATTGACGTTCGCCCGGACTTCAAGGGCCTGCCACCCGGCTCCGGCACCGTTGCCAAGGGCCAGGACGTGTGGGAGACCAAGTGCGCGCAGTGTCACGGCTTTTTTGGTGAGTCGGGCGAGGTGTTCAGCCCGCTGGTAGGCGGTGTCACGCCAGCCGACATCAAGGCGGGTCGGGTCGCGAACCTCATCAACCCGGGGTACCCGGGCCGCACCACCATGATGAAGACGCCCACGCTGTCAACCTTGTGGGACTACATCAACCGTGCCATGCCCTGGACGGCGCCCAAGACGCTGACGACCGAAGAGGTCTACGCCGTCACTGCGTTTTTGTTGAATCTCAGCGGTGTGGTGCCGGACAACTTCACGCTGTCTGACCAGAACATGGCCGACGTGCAAAAGCGCATGCCCAACCGCAACGGCATGACCACCAAACACAACATGTGGCCAGGCAATGAGTTTGGTGGTGTCAACAAGCCAGACACCAGCAATGTGGCCTGCATGAAGGACTGTGCGCCTGAACCCAAGCTGGCTTCTTTCCTGCCGGACTTTGCACGCAATGCCCACGGCAACCTGGCCGAGCAAAACCGGCCGGTGGGTCCGCAAAGAGGGGTCGACACCACGCGCCCCGAGGGTACGCCGGGTGCTGCCGCACCCATGGTGCCACCGGCTGTCGCTGCGGCACCTGCAGTGACGTCTCAGGCCAAGCCAGCGGCCGCGCCCAAAGCAGATGCCGGTGGCGTGGACCCCAAGGCTGCCCTGGCGCTGGCGCAAAAGAACAACTGCACGGCTTGCCACGCGGTCGACAAGAAAATACTGGGCCCGAGCTTCCAGGAAATCGCCAAAAAACACGCTGGCAAAACGGACTACCTGGCCGGCAAAATCAAGGCGGGTGGTGGAGGCGTGTGGGGACCGATTCCCATGCCGGCTCAGTCGCTGAGCGACGCTGACGCCAAAACGTTGGCGATCTGGCTGGCCGCTGGGGCAGCAAGGTAGGGATTTCACGCATACCCGCGTGGAACATTTTTTATTAGCATGGACTTAATTAAGGAGCTTCAAATGCAAACTCGTCGCAAGACACTCAAGCAAAGCGCCGTCTTGGCGGGCCTGCTGGCCTCCACCGGTTTGTTTCCCCAGTACGCGCTGGCCTACAACAAAGGCGCGTTCGAGGCCAAGAATGTTGCCGATGTGCTCAAGGCCCTGGGCGCCAGCGCGCCGGTCGAGAGCAAGGACGTCGTCATTGGCGGCCCTGATATTGCCGAAAATGGCGCTGTGGTGCCGCTGACCGCCAGCACGGCGCTGCCAGGCGTCAAACACATCCTGATCCTGGTTGAAAAGAACCCGGCCGCTTTGATCGCCTTGTTCAACGTGACCGACAGCGTGGAGGCCAACTTCGCCACACGCGCCAAGATGGGTCAATCGTCCGACGTGTATGCCGTGGCCGTGATGGCCGATGGCAAGGCGCTGTTCGCAAAAAAAGAAGTCAAGGTCACGCTCGGCGGCTGCGGCGGCTAAGCCCGGCACCTGCGTCATCGAAATTCATAAATATTGATTCTGGAGTAGAAAAATGGCAGATCCAATGCGCATTCGCGCCCAAGCCGCTGGCGACAAAGCCACCGTTCGCGTTCTCATGAGCCACGAGATGGAGTCCGGTCAGCGCAAAGACGCTGCTGGCAAACTCGTGCCCGCCTGGTTCATTCAAGACGTGGAAGCCAAGCACAACGGCAAGTCAGTCATGACCGCCGAGTGGGGCCCCGCGGTCTCCAAAAACCCGTTTCTGCAGTTCACGGTCAAGGGCGCCAAGGCCGGCGACAAGATCGCTGTGACCTGGAAAGACAACAAGGGTGAGACCCGCACTGACGAAGCGACTGTTTCCTGATTGTTCGGGTGCCCAAAACCGGGGAAGCGGTTTGTTTCCCCGGTTCTATTTATTTAACAGAGGCGATCATGAAAATGAAAAAAGCAGTGTTGCTGGCATCCCTGGTACCATTCTTGGCGATGCCCGGGCTGGCCCAAAAAACAGCCGTCGAGTCCATTGAAGAATATCGGGCCATGTTGCAAGACGGCAACCCTGCTGATTTGTTTGAAGCCAAGGGCGAAGACCTCTGGAAAAAAGCGCGTGGACCCAAAAACGCCACGCTTGAAAAGTGCGACTTGGGCAAGGGACCCGGTGTCGTCAAGGGCGCCTTTGTGGAGTTGCCGCGCTACTTTGCGGATACCAATCGGGTGCAAGATACGGAGTCCCGCCTCCTCACCTGCATGGAGACCCTGCAGGGTTTCAATGCAGCCGAGATCGCCAAAACACCTTTTGGCCGCGGCGAACAAAGCAACGTCACAGCGCTGGCCACGTGGATTACAGCTGAGTCCAAAGGCATGAAGTTCAAGCTGCCGCAGGACCATGTGCAGGAAAAAACCATGTTTGAGGTGGGCAAGCGCTTGTTTTATGCACGGGGTGGAAGCCATGACTTTTCGTGTTCATCCTGTCATGGTGAAGACGGCAAGCGCATTCGCCTGCAAGACCTGCCCAACCTGACCAAGAACCCGGGTGCTGGCAACGGCTTTGGCGCCTGGCCTGCCTACCGCGTATCCAACGGGCAGATGTGGGGCATGCAACTGCGCTTGAATGACTGCTACCGCCAGCAGCGGTTTCCTTACCCCATGTTTGGCAGTGATGCCACCATCGCGTTGGGCGTCTACATGGGCGTCAACGGCCAAGGCGTCGAGTCCACGGCACCTGCCATCAAGCGTTAAGGAGCACCCGCATCATGAAAAAACAACTCAAATTTCTGGCGCCAGCGTTGACCATTCTTCTGGCGGGCTGTGCCGCTACGGTGCCCTCAGGCCCGGACCTGGACAAATTGGCGCTGGAGATTTCCAAAGCGTCGTTTCGGGACCAGGGGCAAGCCAAGGTCGATCGCTTGGTGCAGGACGATGCCAACCGCGAATGCAGCGCAGCCGATGTCGCGGGTAAACCTATCGACGAAAAGCTGGGTAAAAGCATTGAAGAAGCCAACTTCAAGGCCATCAAATGGCCCTCAGACGGCAAGTTTCTGGGTGACTGGAAACAAGGTGAAAAAATCGCGCAAAGCGGTCGTGGCCTCACCTGGACCGACCCCGCCGGTTCCGAGAACGGTGGCAACTGCTACAACTGCCACCAGATCGACAAAAAAGAAATTTCTTACGGCACCATTGGTCCCAGCCTCTATAACTACGGCAAGTTGCGCGGCGTGGTGGATCCCGCCAGCCCGGATTCCAAAGCCATGCTGGAGTACACCTGGGGCAAGATCTGGAACTCCAAGGCTTACAACGCTTGCTCCAACATGCCCCGTGCCGGTCACGCTGGCATCTTGAACGAGACGCAGGTGCGCCACATCGTGGCCTTGCTGCTGGACCCGAAGTCACCCGTTAACCAGTAAGCGTCAAATTGAACCAGACCCGGCCATCGACCGGGTCTTTTTACACCTCATTAATTACTTATTGCTTAATTATGAATTTAACCAAACGCGAGTTTTTCCAGGTGCTGGGGGCCGGCACCATGGCCGGCATGGGGCTGGGTTCTTATGCGGATGCCGATGCCGCCACGGCGGCCAACGGCTTGTATGACATCCCCAAGTTTGGCAATGTGTCTTTTCTGCACATGACCGATTGCCATGCCCAGCTCAAGCCCATTTATTTTCGCGAGCCCAGCATCAACATGGGCATTGGCTCCATGCGCGGTAATTTGCCGCATTTGGTGGGCGAACACTTGCTCAAAGTGGCCAAGATTCGCCCGGGTACAGCCGAGGCCCATGCACTCACCTACCTTGATTATGAGAAAGCCGCCCGGCGCTACGGCAAGGTGGGGGGCTTTGCGCACTTGGCCACGCTGGTCAAGCGCATGAAGGGCAGCCGCCCCGGCGCCTTGCTGCTCGACGGTGGCGACACCTGGCAGGGTTCGGGCACAGCGCTGTGGACCAACGGGCAAGACATGGTGGACGCCTGCAAACTGCTGGGCGTGGACGTGATGACTGGCCACTGGGAGTTCACCCTGGGCATGGAGCGGGTGAAAGAAATCATTGAGAAAGACTTTGCGGGCAAGGTCGACTTTGTGGCCCAGAACGTCAAGACCAATGATTTTGGTGACCCGGTGTTCAAGCCGTACGTGATTCGCGAAATCAATGGCGTGCCCTGCGCCATCATCGGCCAGGCGTTCCCCTACACCCCGATTGCCAACCCGCGCTACATGGTAGCCGACTGGGCGTTTGGCATCCAGGACGAGAACATGCAGACGATGGTGAACGAGGCCCGCGCCAAGGGCGCGCAGGTGGTGGTGGTCTTGAGCCACAACGGCATGGACGTGGACCTGAAGATGGCCAGCCGCGTGAGCGGGATTGACGCCATCATGGGCGGCCACACCCACGACGGCATGCCGGTGGCCAGCATTGTGGCCAACAAGGGTGGCCAGACCATCGTGACCAATGCGGGCTCCAACAGCAAGTTCCTGGGCGTGCTGGACTTTGATGTCAAAGACAAAAAAGTCAGCGATTTCCGCTACAAGCTTCTGCCGGTGTTTTCCAACATGCTGCCAGCCGACTTGGAGATGGACGCGCTGATCACCAAGATCCGGGGGCCTTATGAGGCCAAACTGGCCGAAAAGCTCGCTGTCACCGAAGGCACCCTGTACCGTCGGGGCAACTTCAACGGCACTGGCGACCAGTTGCTGGTGGATGCGCTGATGGAAGTGCAGGGCGCCGACATTGCGTTTTCTCCCGGCTTTCGCTGGGGCACCACCTTGCTGCCCGGTCAAGCGATCACCCGCGAGTGGCTCATGGACATGACGGCCACCACCTACTCTTATGCCACTGTCACCGAGATGACGGGTGAGACCATCAAGACGGTGCTCGAAGACGTGGCCGATAACCTCTTTAACCCCGACCCTTACTACCAGCAAGGCGGCGACATGGTGCGCGTGGGTGGTTTGCAGTACAGCTGCAACCCGCTCTCAGGCATGGGCAGCCGCATTGACGACATGCGCCTCAATGGCAAGCCGATCGAAGCTGGCAAAAAGTACAAGGTGGCTGGCTGGGCGCCCGTGGCTGAGGAGGCCAGGACGGCTGGCAACCCGATGGTTTGGGACGTGGTCGAAACCTGGCTCAAGGCCCGGGGTGGCAAGGTCTCCACCCGCAAACTCAATGCACCCAGGGTCACCGGCGGCTTGCCCAACCCGGGCTACGTGGCTTGATTGAACTGGTCTGGGTGAACTTCCCTTTGGGCAACACCTGCGGGAAATTCAGGCTGCCCGGTATGTTGAAAAACGCTATAGTTTCTGAAGGATCTTATCTATATGAATCGCCGGCTGGAGGCTGATTTGGCATAAATTAAGCCTAAATTGGCCTGTTGAGGTTCAAATCAGCGCAAAAAGCTGCCGTTGCCAAACAGTCCCACCAACCCAACCATGATCAGGTAAATGGCCACGATGGTCGACAGCAGACGCGGCATGATGAAAATCAGGATGCCCGCGATCAGCGAGACGATGGGGATGAGGTTCAGGGTGATGTTCATGGCGGGACTTTTGTGAATTGAGCGAATTTCGAAGGTGCCCGCTGGGCGTTGACCAACACAGCACACAGCAAGATTAACCAGCGTTACAAGGGTTTTCTGTGCGCCATCGCACGGGGCGAGCACCAACTAGCGCATTTGCTCGCGGGTGCGGCCAATCGCCGGGCAGTGCGGCGTGATCAGCGTGGGTTTTTACGCTGTCGCACCCTGCGTGCCAGGCAGGATCAATCGTGCAATAGGTGCAAAGCGCTGAACGTCTTGTCGGGCATCCCAAAGATCAACCGCCTGTTGCATATTCAGCCAGCTTTCGGCGCTGGTGCCCAGCAGCTTCTCTAGTCGAAGCGCCATATCGCCAGACAATGCCCGGTGTTCGTGCAACAGTTGTGCAAGCGTGACACGCGACACGCCCAGCAGTTGCGCCATGCGTACTTGCGTCAGGCCAAGTCCAGGCAGAACGTCTTGACGCAGCAAGGCGCCGGGGTGTGTGGGTTTGCGGTTTGGGTTGCGAAGTGTTTTCATGATGGGTGCCTCAGCGGTAATCCTCAAGATTGACGGCGGTGGCGTGCTGACCGTCAAAACGGTAGGTCATGCGCAAACTACCTGTCACGGTTACGGCATATTCACCAGCCCTGTCGCCCTTGAGGGCGTGAAACTTGTACCCCGGTAAATCCATATCCTCAGCCTGTATTGATGCATCCAGTCGATCAAGCATTCTCTCAATTCGGGCTGCGCTCTGTGCCGGTATGGCTCGCTTGACATCCTGGGTAAAGTAAAGCGCAAGCCCTTTGTGTTTGAAGGATTCGATCATGTTTTGATATGTGGCGCGTTACATGTATTGTAATGCATGGCATATCACGTCGTCCGCTTGTTTGTCGCCCGTGGCTGCCCGCTTCAATTGGTCTGGATCTTGATGGAAGTGGCTTTTGGAAGCACATTCCCCCAGTCAAAGGAATCTTGGTTGGCGATACGTCACGTGGCCACCTGATTTCTTGGAAAAAAACCGCTGTAGGAAAAAAGAGCGGATTCTTAGGTCTTGTGACGCAGTGTGAAGCGGTCGTCTGGTGCCGCCGGCGGGAATCGAACCCACATGCTGCCCTTAGGAGGGGCAAATCTTATCCATTAGATGACGGCGACAAAGAAACTGTAGTTTACATGCACAGCCTCACCCCGATCCGGGAAACAGGGATGGTTAACTTGGCATTCCCAAAGATAAACGTTGAAGAAAATGGGTCATTCAACGCGCCCCAGGATTCAATAACCATGTGACGCAGTTAGGTCGAATTCAATGCACTGAGAACCATTCTTGGCGAGCTTGATCCTGCGGGACGCATCTACCTCTGCGGTTCTCGCGCAGATGAACAAAGAGCAATCCACTCGCCCATTCAGTCATATCGAATCGTGAATATCAGGTCAATCGCGCTTTGTTCCCCCGTTTGGGCCCGCAGTGTCAGGCGGCGTGAGAGGTCGTAAAAAATGTAGAGCGTGCCCAGCGTGCCGGCCAGGCTGCGCTCATAGGCCATGTAGAAATCGCGTGACACGCGCTTGCCCAGGGTCACGCTGGCGCCTGTGGTGCCGCTCAGCCCGCCGCTGAACGAGATTTCGTCCAGACCGATGGCACTCGCCAAATTACCGGTGAGCCCACCGCCACTGCCTCCCAGCAGCGCCATGGCAGCCTGTTGCAGCAGGGCAGACTCGGCCCCACCACTGGCGCCAGACCGTCCCACCACCAGCCACGCCAGCTTTTCGGCGTCGGGCAGGTCAGGGTCGGCATACAGGCGCACCACGGGCGACAAGGCCGTGCCGCTGATCTGCACCCCCACGCGCTGCTGCAAGTTGGGCCGAATCGCCAGGATCTCCAGGGCCGGGTTGTCGATGGGGCCATAAAAGCGCAGCACGCCGCGGTCAATGTCGAGTTGCTGCCCATAGGCTTTGTAGGTGCCACGCACCGTGCGCAGGCTGCCGGTAAGACTGGGCGCAGGGTTGGCGCCAGCGCTGCGCAGGGCCAGGTTGCCGGCCAGGCGCGTAGACAGGCCGCGTCCGCGCACCAGAAAATCCGGACCCAGATCCAGCGTGATGGCCACATCGGGTGCTATTGGGGCGTCTTTGGCCGGCGTTGCGCGTGCCTTGACGGCGGTGGCCGGGCTGCTCTGGCCTGTGTCTGGCACGCGCACCAGCACGTCGTCACCCAAACGCGGCGCGGTGTCTTCCGGCAAGATGAACAGGGCTGAGTCGGCCTTGAGCGCGCCGCCAATAGTGAGCTTGGCGTCATGGAGCTTGGCTGACAGTGTGCCGCTGACCACCAGCCGCCGGTCGGCCCGCGCGCTCAAACGCAGGGCTTTGGCGGTGGCCTCGATGTCCAAGCGCACGCGCGAGGTGGCCGTGGCTGGAGGGCCGGTTGAGGTCAGCCACTCCACCGAGCCGGTGGCCGAGAGCAGGCCGCCGCTGGCGCCACCCGCGCCTTGCAGGGTGAATTGATCGATGGTGAGTTGCTGTCCTTGCAGGCTGGCGCGCAGCGTGCCCTGGCTGAAATCAATGCCGTCCACAACTGAGCGCATGGCCAGGTCCTGGGCGGCCAGGTTGCCGCGCCATTGGGGCGCGCTGCGGGTGCCAGACAGTACGGCGTTGGCATCGAGCGTGCCGCGCAGGCGCCACCCGGGCGGGGCCAGCAAGGACCAGACGCCTACCGGCGGCAGCTGCACCTTGAGGGTACCGGCCAACGCGGCGTCTGCGGGCCAGGTCCAGCCTCCCTCCAGGCGCTGCAGGCGGGTGTTGACATCGGCCTGGATCTGGCCTGCGCGCTCGCTGTCCCAGCGCAAGCTGGCATCCATCCTGTCGCCATCAGTGGTCAGCACCAGGCTGGCCGCCCGCACGCCGGCGCGCAGGGTGGCTGTGGCAGTCGCATCGGTTTGCAGCAGCAGGTCGCCCCCGGTGCGCTCCAGCGTGGCGCGCACGCGCAGAGCCTCCATGCTGCTGGCGTCCCATTGGCCGCCAAACATCAAGTCACCCCGCAGACCGAGATTGGCCAGTTGGGTCTGACCCAGCAGGTCCAGCCAAGCCAGCGGCAGGTCGGCCAGGCGACCCTGAGTTCGCCATTCGGTGCGCTGGGTGGCTCCAGCCCCTTGTTGTGACCAGCGCCCCGGTTGCCAGGCCACGGTGGCGGTGCCGGGGGCGGGGCCCGTCAGGCGGGCGGACCCCGCTGTGGTCTCCAGCGTCTGGCTGGTGCCGCTTTGCTTGAAGCTCAGGTTGACGCTGTTGCCTAGCTCTACACGCCAGGTCCCTGGCTTGAGCGTGTCTCGCAGGGTGACTTGTGCGGTGTTGAGTTGGGCCTGCCAAAGGCCCTCGCTCTGGCGTCCCCCGCGCCCCTGGGCTTGCAGCGCGAGGCGCTGTGTTCCGGTTTCCAGCTGGATTTGTGTGGACAAACTCAGTGCGGCTAGCGTGCCCGATACGTCGGCCACTGCCTCGCGCAAGCGCAGTGTTTTCTCGGCGGGCTGGCCCCGCTCGCGCCAGTCCAGCTTGGGTGCCTGCAGCTTGGCCCGAATTTGCAGACCTTGCCCTTGCTGCTGCCAGCCGCCTTGCCACCGGCCGGTCAGCTGAGCATTGCCTTCAAGCAGGGTTTGGCCCACGAAGGGCGGGGCGCCGGGCCAACGGGCGACCCAACGTGTCGCCAGTGCGGCGTCTGACACGACCGCGTTGAGTTCTCCCTCCCCGCGCGTACTGGCCAGGTCGCCAGCCAGCAAAACTTGGGCGCCGGGCAAGTCCAGGTTCAGCTGACCCTGAGCCGCCTGACTGGCGGTATTGAAGCTGAGCTTGCCTTGCAGTTGCGCGTCATCGGTCTGGACCTGAAATTGGCTCAGCGTCAGCAGCGGCGCGTTCCAGAGGCCTTGAGCCTGGGCGGTCTTGATCCGCAAGCCTTGCAGCGCGCTCTTGCCGGGGATCGGGGGTGTGGCTTTAGCTGCCCCAGTGCCCCGAGTGGGTTGCAGTTGGGCTTCGAAGGCGATGCCGGTCGGCGTCTGTTTGGCCGTCAGGAGGCCATCCAGGGTGACCGCCTCCAAACGCGAGTCCAATGCCGCGACTTGAACTCCGGCCAGCGCGGCGCGGCCCGCCCATTGAGCCGCCTGGGACGGTGCGCCGGCCTTGAATTGCCCGGTGGCGTCAACACGCCCTCCCGCGCCTCGGGCCTGCAAGGATTGCAGCGCCCATTGCCCGTCCAGAAACTCCAGCTTCGCGTTCAGCTGCTCCAGAGGCAGGCGCTGCAGATTCCAGGGGCCGCCCAAGGTGTTGGTGAGTTGCACGCCAGCCCGCCAGCCCGCACCATTCGGGGTGATGGTGGCGGTGCCGGCCAGATGTGTCTTCGGCGCCTGGGGCCACAAGGTCGCCACATCCAGTGCCTGCCATTGCGCCTCCAAGTGGGCCAGTGGCTGAACTTGCCAGGGCTGAATCCGTGCGTCAACGCGGCCCTGCATGGCTTGCTGGCCCTTGGTAAGTGTCTGGTTCAGCTGAGGCAGCAGTTCGGCCTGTAGCGCCAGCGTGGCATCTGCCCCGACCAAGGGGCCGGTGAGCGTGGCGCGCGCCTGCACGGTCAGGGGCTGGGGGCTGGAGGGCAGGGTGGTTTGCACCGTGCCGTCCACCTCAACATGGAGGGCCATCGGGGCTTGGGCCCCGATACTGGCCTTGATGTGGTATTTTCCAGATGAAATAGCAACCTGGCCTTCGTTTAATATGTGTTGTGCGCTATCAAAAATATAGTGACCTGACAGCCCCGTGGCCCGCACCGGCTCGTTGCCCGATCGCACCCATTCGGCGGCGTCGATCTTGAATGGCACGTCGATCTTCAGCGGCAGGCTCAGGCTGGCCGGTGGTGTGGCTGCGCCAGGTCCAGAAGGCGGGCGGCGGTCATCCACGGCCAAGCTTTTGGCAGCCAGTTGGCCCAGCCGGAGCTCGCCGTTGAGCAGCGGGCGCAGCGACCAGGCCAGCGTGACCTCCCGCAATTCGACGCTAAGCGCACCTTGTTGCCAGTGCAGCCAGCCGATGCTTCCGCCCTCGCGCAGTGAACCGCTCACGTCGTGGGCTTCCAGCGTCTGGCCGGCGGGCAAGCTGCGGGCGAGTTGCGAGATTGACGTGGCCAGCGAGGTGCTGGCACCGCTCCACAGCCACAGGCCAGCTGCCAAAGTCAGTGCCAGCAGCAGGCTGGCGGTCAGACTGACCAGGGTGATGCGCAGCGCTTTCATCAGAAGCTGAACCCCACATTCATGTGCAGTCGCAGGCGCTTGTCCGCTACGCCGTAAGCGAGGTCAATCTGCAGAGGCCCAATGGGGCTCTTCCAGCGTGCGCCCACGCCTACACCTACTTTGGCTTTGAGGTCGCCCGGCTTGTCGGCCACGGCGCCTGCGTCCATGAATACGGTGGATTCCCAGTCGCTCAGGCGGCCATCGACCGCAATCGGGCGCTGCCACTCGACACTGCCCACCGCCAGGTAGCGGCCGGCCGTGGTTTGTCCATCGGGCAGCGTCACACCGAGGTTGCGGTAGCCATAACCCCGCACGGTGTTGTCGCCCCCGGTCAGAAACAACTGGGTACCGGGCAGTTGGATGCTCTCCCGCGCAACCACGGCCCCGGCTTCGGCGCGCAAGGCCAGGCGACCGGCACGCAAGTCCGTGCTGGTGTCGTTGGCACTGCGCCCCAATGGCCAGTAGCCCAGCCAGCGCGCCAACACACGCCCATAGGGGTCGCGCTGGTCGCCCAGGGTCGTGCCGCCGCCGAGTTCCACACCCAGGCCCCAGCCACTGCTGGGGAAAGGGAGGCTGTCGAAGTTGCGAACGGTAAAAGCATAGTTGGCACTCAGCGCGCTGGCCGTGCCGGGCGCGGGGAGGTCGCGGGTCGCGCTGACTGTGGTGTCTGCCCGCTCGAATTGCAGGTAATAAGTGCGGTCAATCCGGTCGCCCCGCTGGCTGCGCCCTACCCGCAGGGTTTGGCTGTTGACATCAAAGCTGCCGAGTTGTTCCCGCTGGATCTGGGCGCCGGTGACCCAGCGCCAGTTGCTGGCATCGGGCTGGGCAGTGAGTTCGCTGGCAATGGACTGGGTTTCGCGGTCCAGCGACAGCTTGCTCACTGCGCGCCAGCCAATGCCCGGCACCTGGTGGTGGGTGTGTTCCGCGGACACCCGGGGGCCACCATCGGTGCTGATGCCCACGCCCAGCACCAGCTTTTGCAGGCGGGCCTCGCGCAGCTGCACCAGCACCGGTGTGGCGTTGGGGTCGGCTGTGGTGTCGAGCGTGAGGTAGGCCGAGTCGAAATAACCGCTGTCCGCCAGGCGCTGCTGGGCAGCCACCAGTTGGGCCTGGTCGTAGCTGGCCCCGGGTGTGATGCGGGCGAGCCGGGTGACCAGGTCTGCATCAAAACGTTTCAAGCCTTTGATGACCAGTTCACCCAACTGGTAGGACGGGCCGGAGTCCAGCGTCACTGTCAACTGGGCGCTGCGGGTGAGCGGGTCAATGTCGGCCAGGGTGGTGCTGAGTTGCCCGGTGGCATAGCGCTGGGTGGTGAGCTGGCGCAGGGCTTGCTGCTTGGCCGCTGCCCAGCGCGCTTGCGTAAAGCGCATCCCGGAGCGCAACAGCCAGCCATTTTCAATCTGAGAGCGCTGCGACTGCGCTGCGGGGTTGTCGCTGATGGGGCCCTTGAACTCAATCTTCACCTCGCCCACCACGGTGGGCTCACCTGGCGCGACGCTCAATTTAAGCTGGCGGGCAGTGGGGTCGGTGTTGGAGGTTTGCTGCTCAAACCTGATCTCGGGCGAAAAGTAACCCAGTGTGGCTACCAGGTCGCGTGCGTCTCTCTCGGCGCTGGTGAGCAGGCGCGCCAGTTCGTTGTCACTCAGGTCAGGGAGGTCTCGGTAGCGCAGCAGCTCCAGGTGGCGCTCCAGAAGGTCCCGGATCTCATCCGGTGCCTCTACTGTCAGTTGAAAAGCAGCCTGGGCCGGCGTGGCGCTGGCGGGTGCTGAATCGGTTGGTGTCGGCGGGCTGCTGGCCAGATCTTGCGCGCGCACCAGGCCGGGAATTGCCGCCAGCAGCGTGGCGGCCAGAACACCAGCCCGGGCCCATCTCATTTGGTCAGCAGTCGCATCGTGTCTTCCAGACCCTTGAGGGTGAGCGGAAACATCCGCTGGTTCATGAGTTGCTGCATGACGCTGATGCTTTGGCGGTACTGCCACACGCCTTGAG
>CALRWE010000025.1:0-30909 GCA_943371745.1 Rhodoferax sp. OV413 | reverse complement strand
CCCATACATCTTCGGGCGCCTGAAAATACTCACGCCGGTCGTTGGGCAAATGCAGCAGGCGCACCAGACTCCACGACTGCAGCTCCTTCAAACCCATGCTCACGTTGGAGCGCGAGAAACCCAGCGCCTCGCCCACGTCATCGGCATTGAGCGGCTTGGCCGACACATACAGCAGCGCATAGATCTGCCCTACTGTTCGGTTGATGCCCCAGCGGCTGCCCATTTCACCAAAGTGCATGACAAAGCGCTGGGTCAGGGGAGGAAGGTTCATGGTGTGCTTTCTTCTGAATTTTCAGTATTTTCTGAAAACTCAGTAACTACCGTACTTCGAGACCAACAACCTTGACTTGCGACAAGGGTTTCTCCTGATCAATTGACGCACCGGCGACGAACGACGCGCCACCTGTGCCCCACAATGGGCCACTTGTGAAAACCAAATACTTCGCGCAGCTCATCGCGCTGTCCGCCCTGTGGGGCGCCTCCTTCATGCTGATCCGCATCGCCAGCCCACTGCTCGGGCCCAATGTGCTGGCGGCATTGCGCATTGGGCTGGCCACGGTGACTCTGGCTATCTTGATGCGGGTGATACGCCACCGCTGGCCGCTCCAACATTGGCGGGAACTGGCCTTGCTGGGCCTCTTGTCGGTGGCACTGCCGTTTTTGTTGTTTGCCTGGGCGGCTCTGCAGCTGCCCGCTGGCTACAGCGCACTGCTCAACACCACGGCGGTCGTTTTTGGCATCTTTTGCGCCGCCTGGCTGAAAGAAGATACCCTGACCTTGCGCAAGCTGGTGGGCTGCGCCTGCGGCTTTGCCGGCGTCGCGTTGATTGTGGGCTTGGGTCCGGTTGAGCCTTCACCCCAGGTGATTTTGGCGGCGCTGGCCTGCACGGCGGCCTCGGCCTGCTATGGCATTTCAACACCCCTCATGAAGCGGGCGCTGGCCCGCATGCAACCGCTGGAGATTGCCGCCGGCATTCACGCTGTGTCACTGGTCATGCTTTTGCCGGGGGCAGCCTGGAGCTGGCCTCAGGCCCAGTTCACGCCGGGTGCCCTGGCGGCCGTGGTGGTGATGGGCGTGGTGACCTCCGGGCTGGCGTACTGGATGCACATTCGCATCATGGTGCATGTGTCTCCCGTGGCAGCCATGAGCCCGACCTTCATGATCCCAGTGTTTGGTGTGACCTGGGGGCATCTGTTTCTGGGCGAGCAACTCAGCTCCGGCATCTATTACGGCGGAGCACTCGTGCTGCTCGCCAGCGCCTTGGTGACCGGCTTCAACCCCTGGCAAAAGTGGCTGGACGCGGTGGATGCCAAGCCCTAGATTGGCATGGACTGCTATCAAATAGTATTCAAAAAGCCAATAAACACAATGACCAGAGGCCGAAATCTCTTAAACTTGACCTGAAAGCTGCTTTTGAAGCCCTGCAGCCTGTTTACCCCGGAAAAGCCCGAACAACGCATGGTTCAGTGAGACGATTACCCAGCAGATCCAGCCCGTCCACAGCGTGTGGCTCGGGTAGTGGGCGCCTCGCAGGGTCTGAACACCACCCAGGACAAGCCCGGCCAGAACCACCCCAATGAGCAGACGCATTGCCAGGCGGTGCTGCGCAGAACCCCGCCCCCTCGTCAAGCCCGGCAACACCAAGGCCACGAACGCAAAAGCAGAAGACGCATGCCCACCGGGAAAGCAGCCACCCGAGCCACCATCTTTCACCCCCCATTGCCAGTGCGACACGTAGGTGGCCAGCCCCCCAAAAGACTGCAGGTCCCATGGGCAACTGGTCAGACTGAAGCGCTTCATGCCACTGATCGTCAGCAGGGCCACCGTGACGCCGATCACCATCTCAAGCCGCTCCATGCGCTGGTAACCCCTGAAGACACCCACCGGGTGCCACACCATCACCCACAGTCCAACAAAAGCCACCAGGGCGAGCTGCCGCGCCGCGTTGTGCAACACGGTCTCCAGCCACCACTGCTCCCGCAGCGGAAAACCGCCCGCATTGCCCAGGCCGGCCATGACGCTCAGGTCCAGCCCCGAGGCGTCCCAGGCGACCAGGCCACCCAGCAGGAGCAGGGTAAGCACCCGCCAAAGGTGCAGAGGCGCGGTCGCGGGTGAGGAAGATGGCACAACCCAATTTTTCATGCTCGCTATTGGAGCGGCTCATCCTTAAGCGATCCTTAAGCGGCCATTCTGCGATCCCACAACCGGCTGCCCGACTCTGGGCCCAGGGGCAGCTGCCTGCCACAATGAGGTTCTGCCGGTCTGTCACCGGCCTTCAACGGGGTGGATTTGATGCGGGTATTGGTGGTCGAAGATGATCCAGGCATTGCTGCAGGCTTGTTGGCCACGCTCAAGGCGGCGGGCTATGCGCCGGATGCCTGTGCCAGCCTGGCCAGTGCGTCCAGCGCGATTGCCGTGGAGGTGTTTGACCTGGTGTTGCTGGACCGTGGCTTGCCCGACGGCGATGGCCTGCAGTGGCTGCGCCAACTGCGCGAGCGTGGCTTGAAACTTCCCGTGCTGATCCTCACCGCCCGCGACGCCCTGCCCGACCGGGTGGCCGGCCTGGACGAGGGGGCAGACGATTACCTGGTGAAACCCTTCGAGCCCGAGGAGCTGCTCGCCCGGATGCGCCTGGCGTTGCGCCGCAGCGAAGGGCGAGCGTCGCCCCTGCTGCGCCATGGCAGTCTGGAGATTGACCCTGCAGCCCACACCGTGACCCGCGCAGGCCAGGCAGTGAACTTGAGGGTGAAGGAATTTGCGTTGTTGCTGGCCCTGCTGCGCAGTGGGGGGCAGGTGCTGTCGCGCCAGCGGCTTGAAGAAACGCTCTACGGCTTTGGCGAGGCGCTGGACAGCAACGCACTTGAAGTTCATATACACCACCTGCGACGCAAACTGGGCGATGATTTCGTCAAGACGGTGCGGGGGGTCGGTTACTTTGTACCCCGCCCCGGGGACAAGTCCGCCAGCGGAACCAGGAGAGGCTGATGCCTCACTTCCGGCAAGTCCGCCAAACCCGCTCGCTGTCGCGTCATTTATGGCAGTGGACCCTGCTGGCCCTGGCTGCGGTCTGGTTCACGCTGTCTGCGGTGGCTTATTACACCGGGCTGCACGAAGCCGGTGAGGTCAACGATGGCCAGCTGGTGTCCAGCGCGGAACTGATTCTGGGAATGAACGAGGCCACCCCCCTCCCCGCGGAGCCGACATCAGTGCCCAGCGGCGAGGCAGCGCGTGGGCCCGATGTCTCGGGCTACTCGCCTGAACTGCATGTGGTGGTGTGGGTCAAGGACCAAGTGAGCCTGGACACCCACGACCTCGCACTGGCTTTGCCCACGCCACTGGCACTGGGGCACCAAACCATCACGGTGGCACGCGGCGAGCGCAGCACCCGGTTTCGGACCTATGTGGCCGAGACCACCAGGCTGCAGGGTGGCACCCGGCGGGTCGCTGTGTTGGTCGACATCAGCCGCCTGAAAGCGCTGGCACGCGACATTGCCGAACACATGGTACGCCCGGCCATCGTCTTGCTGCCACTGATTGCGCTGCTTCTGGGCTGGGTCATTCGCCGTGGCCTGCGCCCGGTGGACCAGCTCTCGCAAGAGATTGCGGCCCTGGACGTGGATACCGGTCAAATGCTGGGACCAGACCAGCCCTTTCGGGAGCTGGTGAGCACGGTGGAAGCCATCAATGGTCTGGTGCAACGCTTGCAAACGCAAGCCCAGCGGGAGCGGCAATTTGCCTCGGACGTGGCCCATGAGTTGCGAACGCCGCTGACCGCACTCGTACTCCAGGCCCGCCTGGTGTGCGAGGCCAGCGCGCCAGAACAGCGCGATGCGGCTGCCGAGCAGGTGGAGCAGCAAGCGCTGCGTTCGGGGCGGATCCTGTCGCAGTTGCTGGATCTCGCCCGGGCCCAGAATCTGGAACGCAACACGCTCGATCAAGTGGACCTGTGCGCATTGGCGCGCCATGTCTTGAGTGAGCAGGCGCCTTCTGCGCATGACCTGGGCCAGGAACTGGGCCTGGAAGCCCCCCCTGCGCCGGTATGGGTCAACGGCCACACCACCATGCTGACCCTGGCTGTGCGCAACCTGGTGGACAACGCCATTCGCCACACCCCGCCGGGGACTCAGATCGAGGTTCGGATTGAACAGACCCCAACCGGGGAGACAGTGCTGTCAGTGAATGACGATGGCGGGCGCACCGGCGCCCTGGTGGCCAATCAGCCCGGACTGGGCATTGGCCTGACGCTCGTGCGCCGCATTGCGGAATGGCATGGAATTGAGCTGCACACTGACCGCCCGCAAGCACCCTTTACCACGCGGTTTGCGCTGGTTTGGGGCCAGGGCAAGGCCCCGGGCGCCTGAACAAAGGAGCCGTTCAGGCCGGCAGAAACTTGTGCCACAACGCGGCCGTCCACACCAGAGCGCAAAATACCAGGCTCATCAGCACGGCCGCACTGCCCAAATCCTTGGCTTTTTTGGACAGGTCGTGCCACTCGGGCCCCACCCGGTCAATGGCGGCTTCAATGGCCGTATTCAGCAGTTCAACCACCAGCACGGCGACCACAGCGCCCACTAGCATCGCCTGCTCCAGCCAGGTGTTGCCCAGCCAGAGTGCCAGGGGCAGCAAGACAAAAGCCGCCAGAGCCTCTTGCCTGAAGGCAGGTTCCTGCCAACCGACCTTGAAACCGTGAGATGAATAGCCAAAGGCCAGAACCAGGCGTTTGAGCCCTGTTTGTTTGATATGTTTTTGCAAGAGACTCAACTTCCAACGGCGTTGCGGGCACACCCCGCCAACAGCGATTTATCTCTGGACAAAACGCGGGTCTGAACATGCGCCACGTCCAGCATGGTATGAAACAGATTATCGTGCGACCAGTTCTTGAGGGCCTGCTGCTTCAGGCAGGTGGCATCCAGCTTCAATGATTGTGCAAACGAGTTCGACATCCAGGTCAACATGGGCACCTGGGTTTGCTCGTCGGGGGCAAAGCTGTAGGGCATGCCATGCAGGTACAGGCCTTTTTCACCCAATGACTCCCCGTGGTCTGAAACATACAAGAGCATGGTTGGGCGGTCCTGGGCCTCCAGCCAGCGGATGGTCTCGGCCAGCATGGCGTCGGTCGCGCGCAAGCTGTTGTCGTAGGCATTGACAATTTCTTGTTGCTTGCACGCCTGCAGCGAGGTGCTGGTGCACTCGGGCAGAAAAGCTTTCAGGCTGGCGGGCGAGCGCTTGTAGTAGGCCGGACCGTGGCTGCCCATCTGGTGCAGGACGACCACCGTGCCGGCAGGATTCACCTGGGGATGCTGCGCCGCGAGTTGACCGGGCAACGCCCGCAGCAAGGCCATGTCCTGGCACTCGCCCGACCCACACAGGCCCGGCGGCGCCACCGTGATCACCTCGACGTTGGGCACACGGTCACACACGCCTTTGCAGCCCGACTGGTTGTCCAGCCAGAGCACCGACATGCCCGCGCGCTTCAAAATGTCCAGCAGATTCTCGTAACGGGCTTCGCTGGACGAATAGTTGACGCGGCCCAAGTGAGAAAACATGCAAGGCACCGAGGTCTCTGTGTTGGTGCCGCACGATCTCACCTGAGGGAAATACACCAGGTTCCCCTTGGCTTGGAGCGCCTTGAGATGGGGCGTGGTGTCGCGGTCATAGCCGCCCAGCCCGAAATTGGCCGCCCGCGCGGTCTCACCCACCACCAGCACAATCAGCGGCGACGGACCTGCACTGCCTGCCGGCAAGATGATGTGCGCGTCAGCACCCACCGTCTGCAGCACTTGCTGCGAGCGTTTTACCTCGCCCACCGAGTGCCGCCCGATCGCGTAAGCCGAGTTGTAGGGGTTGATCATGTAACGCAGGGACTTGTGGTTGCGCATCAGGGAGGCCAAGTCCTGAAAGCTCAGGGCGAGTGCCGCAGCCGCCACCAAAAAAGCCAGGAGTGCCCACAGTGCCTGGCGCCCCAGCAGCTGCCCTGCAGGCACCCGGCGCAGCGGCTGACGCCACCACCAAATCCCGGGCACAACCACGCCCAACAGCAGCGCCAGCCCCAGAGCGGGCGTGAGCAGGTCGCGGACCTCGCGCACATCGGTGCCCGCCACATTGGCCATCATGCTGGGGTCAATCACGACGCCATAGGCGACCATGAAATAGCTGCTGGCCGTCACCGTGGCCAGCAGCAACACGCCGGCTGGCTTGAGCCAGCGCGGCCACACCAGAAAGGCCAGCGTGGCAAAAAGAAGGCCGGCCAATGCCAGCGCGAGGCCCAGCACCCCCAGCACGGCGCGGGCGCTCTGCAACTCGGGTAATCGCCCTAGCGCCAGCCACAGGGGCAGGTTGCCCACCGTGCTGATCCACAGTGTCAAGACCAAAATCAGACGGGTGGGGTGCCAGGCCAGGGCGAGCGGGGGGGCGCCAGGAGGGCTGGGATGCGGAACGTGCAATGAATCGGAATGCGGGGTTGCTAAGGTCATGCGCGGGATTATTGATGAGCAGCCTTATCGCAACATTAAACGGCCAATGACAATCGCCGCCAGTTGACCGGCCGCAAATCAGGCGCACTGGATTTGTTCTACGCTGAATGCACCATGCAGTTACAGCCCCCACTCCCTGTTCGTCAACCCGCGGTGGCTGGTGTGTTCTACCCTGGGCAGGGTTCAAGTTTGTCCAGCGAGGTCACGGCCCTGTTGGCCGGGGCCGGGCCGGTGGACCACCGGAACAAGTCAGACGCCCGGGTACCCAAGGCCGTCATCGTGCCCCACGCGGGCTACATCTATTCGGGGGCCACCGCCGCACTGGCCTATGCCCTCCTCTCGCCAGCCCGCCACACCATTCGGCGTGTGGTGCTGCTCGGGCCAGTGCACCGGGTGCCGACGCTAGGCCTGGCCCTGCCGGGGGCCACGGCCTTTGCCACGCCCTTGGGCACGATTGAGATGGATCAGGTGGCTGTGGACGCCATCAAACACTTGCGCCAGGTGGTGGTGAGCCCGGCGGCCCATGCCATGGAACATTCGCTGGAGGTGCAGCTGCCCTTTTTGCAAGTGGTCCTGGATGATTTCAAGCTCTTGCCACTGGCCGTGGGGGATGCCACGCCCGATGAGGTGGCCCAGGTGCTGGAGGCGCTGTGGGGTGGGCCGGAGACCCTGATCGTCATCAGCTCGGATCTGTCCCACTTTTTGCCGTACAAAACGGCACAAGCAGTGGACCAGGACACCGTCAACCATATTCTGACGCTGGACGGCACCCTCACGCACCAGCAAGCTTGTGGTGGCACGCCGGTCAACGGCTTGCTGCTGGCCGCCAAACGGCATCACCTGCAGGCGCAGTTGCTGGGGCTCTGCAACTCGGGGGACACGGCGGGCGACAAAGGCCGGGTGGTCGGCTATGCCTCGGTCGCTTTCATGGAGGGACCGCACCATGCCCAGCCGCACTGAACACAGCCACCCTGCCGCGGCGCGCCCACCCCCTGCCCGCCACCGGCACCCGGGGCACACCCTGCTGCCGATTGCCCGCGCCGCGATTTCAACGGCCGTGGGTCAGCCGCATCACGCCGATGAGACGGCGCAGTGGCTGCAGGAGGCAGGCGCCTGCTTTGTCACCCTGACCCAGCAAGGCGAGCTGCGCGGTTGCATTGGATCACTGGAGGCACGCCGCCCCCTGCTCATGGATGTCAAGGCCAACGCAGTCGCTGCGGCCCTGCAAGACCCCCGCTTCAGGCCGCTGGCTGCAGCCGAACTCATCCAGACCGAGCTTGAGGTGTCGTTGCTGTCGGCCTTGCAGGCAATGGTGTTTGACAGCGAACACCATGCACTGGACCAGTTGCAGCCGGGTGTCCACGGGGTGGTGCTGGAGTTTGAGCGCTACCGCAGTACCTTTTTGCCCCAGGTGTGGGCGCAATTGCCCGGCGCTGTTGACTTCATGGCCCAGCTCAAGCGCAAGGCCGGTTTACCCGCCAATTTTTGGGCGCCCGGCCTGCGCCTGCAGCGCTACACCGTGAGTCAATGGAAAGAATCAGACCTGGCGGCCCCCCTCACTGAGGCACCGCCCGAGGAGGCACCATGAAACCAGAATCGACCTACCCCGGGCGCTACTGGCACTGGCTGGACGATGGCCGCATGCAGTGCGACCTGTGCCCGCGCGACTGCCGCCTGCACGAGGGCCAGCGCGGGGCCTGCTTTGTGCGCAAGCGCCAGGCTGATCAGATGATTCTGACCACCTACGGGCGATCAAGCGGCTTTTGCGTGGACCCGATCGAGAAAAAACCGCTCAACCACTTCTACCCCGGCAGCAGCGTCCTGTCGTTTGGCACTGCAGGCTGCAACCTGGCCTGCAAGTTTTGTCAGAACTGGGACATCAGCAAGTCCCGCGACATGGACCGCCTGATGGACCAGGCCTCGCCCCTGGCAATTGCCATGGAAGCCAAAAAATACGGCTGCCAAAGTGTGGCCTTCACCTACAACGATCCCGTCATCTTTGCGGAATACGCCATGGATGTGGCCGATGCCTGCCACGCCCACGGCATTCAGACCGTGGCGGTGACTGCCGGCTACATGCATGACCAGCCCCGGCGTGATTTTTACGCCAGGATGGACGCCGCCAACGTCGATCTCAAGGCGTTCACGGACGACTTCTATTTCAAGCTCACCGGCTCCCACCTGCAGCCGGTACTCGACACCCTGGTCTACCTGACGCATGAAACCCGGGTGTGGCTGGAGATCACCACGCTCTTGATCCCGGGTCACAACGACTCCAGAGAAGAAATCACCGACCTGAGCCGCTGGGTGATGCGGGAACTCGGGCCTGATGTGCCCCTGCACTTCTCGGCCTTTCACCCCGACCACAAAATGCCGGACGTGCCCGCCACGCCCCCCGCCACCCTGATTGGCGCCCGCCAGATCGCGCTGGATGAAGGGCTGCACCATGTCTACACCGGCAATGTGCACCATGCCGCAGGCGACACCACCCTGTGCCCCCATTGCCAGGCACCCCTCATCGTGCGCGACTGGTACCAGATCAAGCACTACCGGCTGGATGCCAGTGGCCGCTGCCCGGACTGTGGCACGGCGTTGGCAGGGCGCTTTGGCGCAAAGGGCGGCACGTTCGGACGCAGACGTATTCCTGTCACCCTGGGCGCCTGAACCGCTCACAGATTGTCCTCATGAAACCCAACTACTCACAAATCGTCCAGATCCCGGTCAATGGGGTTCACATCGAAGGCCTGCTGGAGCTCCCCTCCAAGCCCACCGGCCTGGTCTTGTTCGCCCATGGCAGCGGAAGCAGCCGCCACAGCCCGCGCAACAACCAGGTGGCCCGCGCGTTGCACGCCAAAGGCGTGGGCACCCTGCTGATGGATTTGCTCACCGTCGCTGAAGACCTGGACTACCAGACCCGCTTTGACATCGACCTGCTCACGCAGCGTTTGCTGGCCGCCACGCGGTGGGCACGCTGGTTTGAAGCCACAAGCAGCTTGCCGGCGGGCTACTTTGGTGCCAGCACGGGCGCAGCTGAGGCACTCAAGGCCGCTGCTGCGCTGGGCCCGATGATCAGCGCCGTGGTGTCGCGCGGCGGGCGCCCCGACCTGGCAGGTAGCCACGATCTGGCTTTGGTGAAAGCACCTACCTTGCTCCTGGTGGGCGGGCGCGATGAAGAGGTGATCGAGCTCAACCGGCAAGCCTATGCCCGGCTGCCCGGCACCAAAGAGTTGAGCATCATTCCCGGCGCCACCCACCTGTTTGAGGAAGCGGGCACGCTTGAAGAAGTGGCGCGGCAGGCGGCGGCGTGGTTTGGGCGGTATTTACAGCCCTGAAAGGCTGGACGAAAGGCCTTATGCACTAGTTTATTGCTACGTAATTTGACACTATTGAGCCAATAAAAACGCAGGCTACAGGCCCATTAATTAAAAAAATTCTGTTTTAAGCCTTTACAGACGCTGCTTGCGTGCCTTCCACCAGGCAACGGGCAAAAAAAGCACCCGCCGGGGTCAGCGGCACATCGGGGCGGCTAAGCATGACCAACCGCAGTTCGCCAGGATCGAGTTCTGGTACATCGACCGCTACCAAACCCCGGCCCTCAGGCTCACCCAAAATGGGCTCAGGCACGATGCCCGCGACATTGGTGCAACGCAGCAGTGTCAAACCGGCCAGCGTGTCGCACAGCAAAATTCGCTCCGGTGGTTTCACGCCGGCACGCGCAAAAATGCCCTTCAGGCGGCTGCTCTTGAGGCCGTCTCGCGGCCCCGACAAAATCCACTCCAGCGCCCCCAGGGCCTGAGGGGTCGGGTTGGCCAGCACGGGGTGGCCGTCTCGCACCACGATGTGCTGCCTTGCTGTCAGTACCAATTGGCTCTCGAACTCACCAATGGGCAGATCCCCCGTGTCAGCCACGATGGCCAAGTCGAGCGTGCCGTCGCGCAAGCGCGGCAGAGCGCGGGCCACCAAACCTTCAACCAGCTCCACCGTCACAGCCGGGTAGCGCTGGCGAAAGTCACGAAACGCCTGCCCAAGGTGCTTCAGCGTGATGTAGGGCGTAAGCGCCACCCGAACCTGCCCGGTTTGCTCACCTGCTGCGCCGTGCAATTCTTCAGCTGCCAAGTCAAGTTGGCGTGTGACGAGTTTGGCGCGAGCCAGCAGGCGCTGCCCGGCATCGGTCAGGCTCACCCCGCGCGGACTGCGCACCAGCAGCGGGACGCCCGCATCGTCTTCGAGTTGACGCAAGGACTTGGTCAGCGCAGCCTGGGAGATGAACATTTCGCGCGCTGCAGCACGGATACCTCCATGCTCAACCACGCCTACCAAGGCGCGCAACTGGTGAAGACGCAAGTTCATGGAACCACCTGGGGGAGCCGTTTACAAAGAATCATCCCGCCAGTGTACGCAGCATGCCAAACAAGTCCTTGGGGTTGGCCATCGTCGGGATCAGCGCGATGGGCTCACCCACCCCCAGTTCCAGCGCCGCATCGCGCATGAAGCGCAGGGCCGAAAAGTCCTCAAGCGCAAAGCCGACCGAGTCGAACACGGTGACTTGATCGCTCCCCGTGCGGCCCTCGCGCTGGCCCGCCAGCACCTCCCACAATTCGGTGACCGCAAAGTCTGCGGGCATCTGCTGAATGTCGCCCTCAATCCGGGTCTGCGGTGTGTATTCAACAAACACGGCGGCACCGCGCAGCACGTCGGCATGCAGTTCGGTCTTACCGGGGCAATCGCCACCCACGGCGTTGATGTGCATGCCGGGCGCGATCATCTCAGGGGTAAGAATGGTGGCGTGGGCCTTGTCAGCCGTCACCGTCGTCACGATGTCAGCGTCACGCACTGCCTCGGCGGTGCTGGTGCAAAGCGTCACGCGCAGCCCGGAGCCGGTGAGGTTGGCCGCCAGCTTGGCGGTGGCGTTGGGGTCCAGGTCAAACAGGCGAACCTCTTCAATGCCGAGCAGGTGCTGGAAAGCGATCGCCTGAAAATCACTCTGCGCCCCGTTGCCGATCAGCGCCATCACCCGGCTGCCCGGGCGTGCCAGCGCGCGCGCAGCCACGGCCGACATCGCCGCAGTGCGCATGGCGGTGGTCAGGGTGAGTTCGCTCAGCAACTGTGGGCTGCCTGTTGCCACATCGGCGAGAACTCCAAACGCCATCACCGTCGGCAAGCCAACCTGGTGGTTGCCGGGGTGGCCGTTCACGTATTTGAAGCTGTAGCTCACCTCATCTGAGATAGGCATCAATTCGATCACACCGTTGGCGGAGTGGTTGGCGACACGGGCTGACTTGTCAAAGTCGTTCCAGCGCAAAAAGTCATCCTGAATGTTGGCGGCAATACCGGCGATGCACTGGCGCAGGCCCTTGCGGCGGATCAGCTCAATCACCTCGGGTGCACTCAAGTACAAAGTGGTGCCGGCTGCTGTAGTGAAGTTAGGTGTGCTCGTCATGGGGATAGTTCTTCTGTCAAGGAGTGGATTGGATGGAAGAAGTGTCCCGGCAGACAGCGGCAATTGGAATCATCAAAGACGTAGCAAAAAATTAATTTTTTAAGCATTTCGTCAACTACGGCTACCATTTCGGCAAATGGACGATCTCAATCATCAACTCATTGCCCTGCTGCGCCAGGACGCCCGCATGAATGTGGCCAACCTCGCACACCGGCTCAAGGTGTCACGCGGCACGGTCAGCAATCGCATCCGAAAACTCGAAGACGACCAGGTCATCGTGGGCTACACGGTGCGCCTCAAACCCGAGGCGGAGCCCGAGCGCATTCGGGCCTGGATGGGCGTTCTGGTGGAGGGCAACCAGACGCGCAGGGTCATCACGACCTTGCTGGGTGAGCCGGGCGTATCGGCCCTGCATGACACCAACGGCCGCTGGGATTTGCTGGCAGAACTGGAGGTGCGCTCCATGGCCGAGTTGTCTGATGTACTGGAGCGTGTGCGCCTGATCTCCGGCATTCGCAGCACAGAGACGAGCATTCACCTGGCAACCTACCGGTAAGTCATCGGTCATTGGGTTGTGGCTGTATGTGAAAACCATTGGTTTTCATGAAAACAAACTATTGCCTTTCGGTTGTCTTATGGATGCCTATCATGACGAGGCGGCGTTTGCTGCGTTCACCAGTCACCTGACCCTCCTCAAGGAATCGCTCATGAAATTGCACCAAACCCTCACCAGCCTGTTCATCGGCCTGGTGGCCACCAGCGCCGCCGTGGCGCAAGGATTTCCCGGCAAGCCCGTCACCATGATGGTTCCCTACCCTGCGGGTGGCCTGTCAGATGTGATCGCCCGGAGCGTGAACGCGCCTCTGGCAACCAAGCTGGGCCAACCGGTGCTGATTGAAAACCTGGGCGGGGGTTCGGGTGCCATCGCCGCGCAAAAAGTGCTGACTGCGCCAGCAGATGGCTACTACCTGTTCCAGGGCTCCCCCAACGAGATCGTGCTGGCACCGCTGGCCAACAAAGCCATCAAATACACCAGCGACGAGTTTCAAATGGTCCAGTTCATCGCCGACTCCCCGTTGGCGATCATCGTGCGCAAGGGCCTGGAGGCCAATACCGCCGACGAACTGGTGGCACTGGCCCGCCGGGCGGCCCGGGAAGGCAAGCCACTGAACTACGCCAGCGTAGGCTACGGTTCCTTCTACCATCTGCTGGGTGAAGAGTTGTCCCGCATCGCCAACGCACCCATGCTGCACGTGCCCTACAAAGGGGGTGCTGACATCACCAAGGATTTGGTTGGGGGCGAGATTGACATCTTCATCACGCCCTATGGCAAGCCGCATGTGGCGATGGCACAGCAGGGCCGTTTCAAGTTCATTGCCGCGTTGTCGCCTGCCCGCCAACCCGGCATCCCGAACGTGCAGTCGGTGGACGAAGGTATTGCCCTCAAAGGTTTTCACCAGTCCATCTGGACCGGCTATTTCGTGAAAAAAGGCACGCCAGCCCCAGTGGTGGCAGCATTGCACAAGGCGGTGAGTGAGACCCTGGGCGACGAAAAAGTTCGCGCCACGCTGACTGCGCAGGGCCTGGATACGCCCGCGCCTGTGTCGCTGGTGGAGGCCGAGAAGACCTTTGCTGCCGGCACAAGGAAGTTTCAGGCCATTGCCAAAGCGGCAGGACTCAAGGCGCAATAGACATGCTGCAAGCCCTGCAACCCCTTGCCGCGGAGTTTGTTGCGCTGCGGCGTGACTTGCACCGCCACCCGGAACTCGGACTGAAAGAATTTCGCACCTCCGACCTCGTCGCCGAGCGGCTGAGTGCCTGGGGCTACAGCGTGCACCGGGGCCTGGCAGGCACGGGCCTTGTGGCTCAATTGGTCCGTGGTACCGGGACAAAACGCCTGGGTCTGCGCGCCGACATGGACGCCCTGCCTATCCTGGAGGAAAACACGTTTGCGCACGCCAGTTGCCATGAGGGCGTCATGCACGCGTGCGGACATGACGGGCACACCGCCATGCTGCTGGCCGCAGCAAAACACATTGCCCAAAGTGTGGCGTTTTCCGGCACCTTGAACCTGATTTTTCAACCCGCAGAGGAACACCCAGGCGGCGCCAAAATCATGATTGAGGAAGGCCTGTTCGACCGATTCCCCTGCGATTTTATTTTCGCCATGCACAACATGCCGGGTCACCCGGCGGGGCATCTGGTGTTTCGCGAGGGCGCCGCCATGGCCTCCAGCGATGATGTGAGCATCACCATCACCGGGCAAGGCGGCCATGGCGCCATGCCGCACAAGGCACAGGACGTGGTGGTCGCAGCCTCTGCGATCGTCATGGCGCTGCAAACCGTGGTGTCGCGTAACGTCGATCCACTGCAAACGGCAGTGGTCACGGTGGGCGCCTTTCATGCGGGTCAGGCGAACAATGTCCTACCGACCAGCGCGCGGCTGGAACTGAGTGTGCGTGCACTTGACCGCGACGTGCGTGACCTGCTGGAGCAACGCATTCGCGCGCTGGTTACGGCGCAGGCCGAAAGTTTTGGCGTGCAGGCGCATGTCGACTACCGGCGCGACTACCCCGTGCTGGTCAACACACCCGCCGAGACAGAAGTCGCCCGCCAGGTTGGCCTGGCATTGCTTGGCCCCGAGCAGGTGACCCTGCAGGGGGATGCCTTGACGGGAAGCGAAGACTTTGCATCCATGCTGGAGCACTGCCCCGGCAGCTATGTGCTGATCGGTAACGGCGAGGGCGAGGGTTCGTGCATGGTGCACAACCCCGGCTACGACTTCAACGACGCCATCCTCCCTACCGGCGCCGCCTTTTGGTCGCTGCTGGTGCAGCGCACCCTGCGCGACTGAACCCCACAATCGCCGGTCTCGACCGGCCCAGGAGAACCACATGACCCAACCACTCTGGCGCCTGAGCGCCACCGATCTGGCCCTAAGACTTCGCCAAAAGGACGTCTCGGCGCTGGAAGTCGCCCACAGCGTGCTGGCGCGCATTGACGACGTCAACCCGCGCATCAATGCGCTGGTCGATCTCATGCGTGACGAAGCGCTGGCAGCCGCCGCTGCCGCCGACAAGGCACTGGCACAGGGACTTTCTGTGGGGCCGCTGCACGGCGTCCCCATCAGCACCAAGGTCAATGTTGACACCGCGGGCCGCGCCACCACCGATGGTGTGGTGGCCGCCAAAGACAACATCGCCTTGAGCGACTCACCGCTGGTGGCCAGCCTGCGTGCCGCTGGCGCGGTGATCATTGGTCGCAGCAACACGCCGGCATTTTCGTTGCGATGGTTCACCGACAACGACTTGCATGGCCGCACGCTCAATCCGTTTGATGACCGCGTGACACCCGGTGGCTCCAGCGGTGGCGCTGCAGCCGCTGTGGCGATGGGCATGGGCGCCATCGCGCACGGCAACGACTACGGCGGCTCCATTCGTTACCCGGCGTGGGCCTGCGGGGTGGTCGGCCTGCGCACCACGGCAGGTCGCGTGCCGTCCTATAAAGCCAGCGCGCCGAACCGAATCATGACCAACCAGATGATGTCGGTACAGGGGCCGTTGACCCGCACGGTGGCTGACGCCCGTCTGGCCTTACAGGTTATGGCCCAGGGCTCACCGCTGGACCCCAACTGGGTGCCGGCACCGCTGAATTACGCCGACACCCAGCGCCCGCTCAGGGTGGCCGTGTTCAAGCGCCATGCCGCCTACGACGTGGACCCGACGGTCACTGCGGCTGTTGAGCAAGCAGCGCAATGGTTGGCAGCGGCAGGCTGTGAGATTGAAGAAGTCGAACCACCTCATTTTGAAGAGGGAGCCTTTTTGTGGCGCCAGATGGTCATGGATGACATGCGCCGCGGTGGGCAACCGGCCATGGAGGCGATGGCAGACTTGGGCACCCGGTCTGCGCTGCGAGGCTACATGGACGGCCTCAGTGCACTGGACCGCGACCAGACGCTGGACATGCAAATGCGCCGCTTTAATATTTGCCGTGACTGGGCCGTGTTTTTCGAGCAGTACCCGGTACTGCTCATGCCCAACTCATGGCAGCGGCAGTTTCAGATAGACGCCGACAAAGGCGGTCCTGATCAGGTACACCAGTTGCTCGCTGCGCAAGCGCCGCTGTTGGGCACCGCCATGATGGGCCTCCCCGGCCTGTCGGTGCCGACCGGTGTGGTCAATGGACTGCCCGTGGGTGTTCAACTTGTCACTGGCCGCTTCCGGGAGGACCTGGCGTTGCGGGCTGGCGAAATGATTGAACTGGCGGCCGGCTACGCCGTGCTGGACCACTTGGCTCCGCTTTGAATACGTGGCGCATCAGGCAGGTGGGCGGCACTAATTGCTATTTATTTTGACCAAGTGTCCGAATGGATACGTCGGCTACAGCCACGTTTCGTCAAAAAAGGCCTCTTTTCACAGCCCTGCGACTGCAAAACGAGTTCCAGCGACCTTGATGCCCCACAGCAACTCCACCATGGCGGGGGTGAGTCAGGTGGTGGAAGTCGGCTGCGCTCAGGGGACAGCGGCTCGTTTGTCCAGTGTGGCCACCACGAGATTCCAGAGAAAGGCCTCCAGATCCTGAGGTGGCATGCCCAGACGCTGCGCACGCTCTTCGGCTTGGGCGTCATCCAGGGTGCGCACCGTGATGACGGACGCCATGGCGTCACTCTCGCACAGGTGGTAAATCACTTGCAGGGGCGTGTTGGTCGCCATCCAGTCGTTGGACGGATGAATAATCTGGGAGTTCTGGGCCGTGAAGCGGGCCTCGAACGCCAGCGGCTGCTTCAGCCTGCATGAAGACCAGGTTGTCGTGATAGGTCACGCAGTGGTGTAAAAAAGCCTGCTGCACCGGCACACTGGAGGGATTGTGAAGCGGTTGACGAGCATGACGGCGCACCGCCACGCGCGCCAGCCCACTGGGTGACTGCAGTTCATTCATCCGCACGCACCATCAGTCCAGCAAGGTGTCCATCAGATCGATCATGAACTCGGCCTCTTCCTGACTCAAAGGCTCAAAGCCGCCCGGTAGGCCCAAGGCGTCCAGCATATCGGCATCGCCGGGCGCCTGACCCAGGCCAAGTAACGCTTTTTCAATGGCCGGCAAATCTGCCGCCATCCGCGGATGGGCGAGCAGCACGTGCGAAATATCGCTGATGGCGCTCTCCACCAGCACGCGCAACTGAGTGCGGGTCATGCGGGTCGGTACGCATCGTCAACCCCTGTGCCACTAAACAATCGTTGATTGAACAACACACAAGACGGGCAGTTTTGACCTGAATCAATCTTTCCCAGAATGATTCCAGCCCAGTCTGCAAGCCCTCAAAAGGACTTCACACCGGGTTAGCAGACGCCCGGATCGGAGCCAAACCCGCTACCACATCACCGCACTGAGCGCGGTGCCTGAGCGCGTGTTCCATGACCACGAGCGCCAGCATGGCCTCGGCAATGGGTGTGGCCCGAATACCCACGCAGGGGTCGTGCCGGCCTTTGGTGATGACTTCTGTGGCGTTACCCGCCATGTCAATCGACTCTCTGGGGGTCAGGATCGAACTGGTCGGCTTGATGGCAATCGACACCTCCAGGTCCTGCCCGGTACTGATGCCACCCAGCAGCCCACCCGAGTTGTTGGACATGAAACCCTGGGGCGAGAGGGAGTCACCGTGTGTGGTGCCGCGCTGGGTCACGCTGGCAAACCCGGCGCCAATCTCCACGCCCTTGACCGCATTGATGCCCATCATGGCGTAAGCGATATCGGCATCCATCTTGTCAAACAAGGGCTCACCCAGGCCCACCGGCACATTGGACGCGGACACGCGGATGCGCGCACCACATGAATCGCCCCCTTTGCGCAAGGCTTCCATGTAGACCTCCAGCGCCGAGACATCGGCCACCGGGGCAAAAAACGGGTTGGCGGACACCAAATCCCACGACTCAAACCCAATGGCCTGCTCGCCGATTTGCGTCATGCAGCCCCGAAAGACCGTGCCGTACTTCTCAAACAACCACTTTTTGGCCACCGCACCGGCTGCCACCATGGGCGCGGTGAGCCGGGCGGATGAACGCCCGCCGCCGCGCGGGTCGCGAATGCCGTATTTCTGAAAATAGGTGTAGTCCGCATGGCCGGGGCGAAAAGTCTGCAGGATGTTGCTGTAGTCCTTGCTGCGCTGATCGGTGTTCTTGATCAGCAGGCAAATCGGTGTGCCGGTCGTTTTGCCCTCATATACACCCGACAAAATCTCGACGGCATCAGGCTCATTGCGTTGCGTGACGAACTTGGAGGTGCCGGGCCGGCGGCGATCCAGATCAGTCTGGATATCAGCCTCGCACAAGCTCATGCCCGGCGGGCAGCCGTCAATCACGCAGCCAATGGCCGGACCGTGAGATTCACCAAAGTTGGTGACTGCGAATAGATTTCCAAAAGTGTTACCGCTCATGGGTAGAGATTATCCCAGAGCCTTGCGGATTGAATACATGAAGACAATAGACAATGGACCAAATCGAACGATTCGATTAAATTAAACAGGTAAACCATGAACGACAAGGAACATTGCCATGCAAACTTTTACCGCCAATGAGGCCAAAACCCGGTTTGGGGAGTTTCTGGACCGGGCGCAGCGTGAACCCGTAGGCGTGCTCAAGCACGACCGCATGGTGGGTGTGATGGTCAGCGTGCAAGACTTTGAAGCCATGCGCGCCTTCTACGCCGACCGCTTGCAGCATCGACTGAATGAATCCGCCCAAGCCGCAACCCGCGCCGGCATGACGCCCGAACTATTGGATAGCTTGTTAGCCGATGAAAGCTGAGCGTGGTCACCCCCAACTCAAGTCACTCGCGGACCGGGTGGTAATCGACACCAATGTGTGGCTGAGTGTGGCCCTGTCCCCAGCCGGTGCGCCTTCGCAAGTAGTGCGGCGTGTGCTGGCCCATGGCGTTCCCGTGTTTTCGGACGCTACGTTTGCCGAGTTGAAAACACGCATCTGGAAACCAAAATTTGACCGCTACCTGAGCATGGAGGCGCGGGAAGGCATCTTGCATGACGCACGGGCTTTGGGGCATTGGGTTGGCATCCCCCCCGACATGGCCGCACAGCGGTTCAGCAGGGATACAGACGACGACAAATTCATCCACACTGCGTTGATCGGCAACGCGATGTGGCTGGTTAGCGGCGATCAGGATTTACTGGTGATTGAAGCCGATTTGGAGGTAAATATTGTTACACCGGCCGACGCCCTGCGGATGCCCGGCTTTTGCCCACCGAAGGACCCGACAAGTTAATCCTTGGCAGTGCCTGGCTCGTCGCCTTCCGGCCAATCACGGATATAGGCTTTGAGCATCTTGTTCTCAAAGTTCTGGCTGTCCACTACCGTCTTGGCGACGTCGTAGAAGCTGATCACACCCATGAGCATGCTGTTGTTCATGACCGGCATGTAGCGGGCGTGGCGCTCCAGCATCATGTGACGCACCTGATCCATCTCGGTTTCCATGGTGCAGATCAAGGGGCCAGAATCCATGGCGCGGTAGACCGATGTGGTGCCAAACGAGCCCCCGTTTTTCACGGTGGCCTGGATCACCTCTCGAAAGGTGAGCATACCCACCACCCGTCCATGTGAAATCACGACCAATGAACCGATGTCTTTCTCGGCCATCAGCTTGGCTGCATCGGCCAGCGTGTCTTCCGGGGTGATGGTGAAGAGCGTACCGCCCTTGACACGCAAAATATCGCTGACTTTCATATCGTTCCTATTGGGGGCTGAATGCCCAACCAGACTCGAAATATAGCCCACAATAAGCCATTAACCGCCCCACAAACACCGAAGGAGACCCATGTCCGGCTACTCAGACCCCGGTTTCGACACTCTGGCCCTGCACGCCGGTGCCGCGCCCGACCCCGCCACCGGTGCGCGCGCCGTGCCGATTCACCTCACCACCTCGTTCGTATTTGAATCCAGCGACCACGCCGCAGCCCTTTTTAACCTGGAGCGCGCCGGCCATGTGTATTCACGCATCAGCAACCCGACCAATGCGGTGCTGGAGCAGCGCGTATCGGCACTTGAAGGCGGCATCGGCGCTGTCAGCACGGCCAGTGGGCAAGCGGCCTTGCACCTGAGTATTGCCACGCTGATGGGGGCCGGCTCGCACATCGTGGCCAGTACCGCGCTGTATGGCGGCTCACAAAACCTGCTGCACTACACCCTGCGCCGCTTTGGCATCGAGACCACGTTTGTGAAGCCGGGCGACATTGACGGCTGGCGCGCTGCAGTGCGCCCCAACACAAAGTTGTTTTTTGGTGAAACTGTCGGCAACCCCGGGCTGGACGTGCTGGACATCGCCACCGTCAGTGCCGTAGCGCACGAGGCGGGCGTGCCGCTGCTGATGGACTCCACCCTCACCTCGCCCTGGCTCATCAAGCCCTTTGAGCACGGCGCTGACCTGGTTTATCACTCGGCCACCAAATTCCTGAGCGGCCACGGCACGGTGATTGGCGGCATTGTGGTGGACGGGGGTGGTTTTGACTGGGACAAGAGCGGTAAATTCCCCGAACTCACCCAGCCTTACGCAGGCTTTCACAACATGGTGTTCAGCGAAGAGTCGACCGTGGGGGCCTTTCTGCTGCGCGCCCGGCGCGAAGGCTTGCGCGACTTTGGCGCCTGTTTGAGCCCGCACTCGGCCTGGCTCATTTTGCAGGGGATCGAGACCCTGTCGCTGCGCATGGAGCGTCACATGAGCAACACCCAAAAAATAGTGGCGTTTCTGGCCAGCCAGGCCTTTGTGTCCCGCGTCGGCCACCCGCTTTTGGAGAGCCACCCGAGCCATGCGCTAGCGCAAAAGCTGCTGCCGCGCGGTGCGGGGTCGGTGTTCAGTTTCGACCTCAAGGGCAGCCGCGAGCAGGGCAAAAAGTTTGTGGAAAGCCTCAAGGTCTTCAGCCACCTGGCCAATGTGGGCGACTGCCGCAGCCTGGTGATTCACCCGGCCAGCACCACGCACTTTCGCATGAGTGACGAGGCCCTGGCGGCTGGCGGCATCACGCAGGGCACGATCCGCCTGAGCATCGGGCTTGAAGACCCCGATGACCTGATCGACGACCTCAAGCGCGCCCTCAAAACCGCAGAAAAGGCCTCCTGATGAATCTCACCGTGAACGGTCACAACACCTATTGCTACACCGGCGGACGGGCGTTTGACGCCGCCAAACCGACTGCCATCTTCATCCACGGCGTGCTGAATGACCACAGCGTCTGGATTTTGCAGACACGTTACCTGGCGCACCACGGCTGGAACGTGCTCGCGGTGGATTTGCCCGGCCACTGCCGTAGCGCCGGCGACCCGCCAGCCACCGTCGAAGATGCGGCCGATTTCATTCTCGCGTTGATGACTGCTGCCGGGCTGGATAAAGCCGCGCTGGTGGGCCACAGCTTTGGTTCGCTGATTGCTTTGGAAGCCGCAGGTCGGGCGCCCCAGCGCATCAGTCAACTCGTCCTGGTGGGCGTTGCCCACCCCATGAAGGTGTCGCCTGCCCTGCTGGCATCCTCATTGAATGAGCCGATGAAGGCGCTGGAGATGGTCAACGTGTTTTCACGCGCGACCCTGGCGCCGCCACCCTCTGCTCTGGGGCCCGGCACCTGGGTCTATGGGGCCTCCCTGGCGCTGGGCCGCCGGGTGCTTGCCAGTAACCCCCGGGTCAACCTATTTCACACGGGTTTCAAGGCCTGTGACAGCTACACCCATGGCGAAGAAGCCATGGCCCAGGTGACTTGCCCGACCTTGTTTGTGCTGGGCAGCGTGGACCAGATGACGCCGCCCAAGGCCGCTCAGGGATTGATCAGGGCAGCTCGCCACGGCCAAGTGGTTCACCTGCCCGGCGGGCACCATCAAATGAACGAGACCCCGGAGCCGATGCTGGCGGCGTTGAACGAGTTTTTAAAGCCGTGACATTGGGCAGGCGCTAACGGCCGTCTGGTGCCTTCGGATTTCTTTCCCTGCTGCATTACCTGGCTTTGGCCTTGTACTCGGCAATCGCCTTGGCCAGGTCCTGGTATTCCTCGCAGGTCGTGTTGCCACAAATGCTTTTGAGTTTGGCGAGGTGCTCCTCGGCTTTGGCGGGATTTTTGTCCATCAGGTAGGCTTCACCGATGTATTCATTGGCGCCACGGTGCTCGGGATCAAACTTGAGTGCCAGACGGTAGTTCTCGAATGAGCGCGGCAAGTCTGGCCTGGCCTGCTTGCGGTACGCGTATCCCAGCAGGTTGTGCAACTCAGGATTGCCCGGGTTCACTTGCACGGCTTCGGTCAGCACTGCAATCGCCGCTTTCCAGTCTTTGGCCTGAATGGCCTCGCGGGCCACGGTGATGCGCTCTTTGTTGGGGGACTTTTGTACCGATGGCCTGGCCACCGGGGCGGGCGGCTCGGGCGTGTCAGCCGCCAGGGCAGAACCTCCGGGGAGGGCCAGCGCCAATGAGGCCAGCACCGCGATGCGAAGATTTTTTCGGAAAAAAAGCATGATCGTGTCCTTGAAAAAGCAGGCCTCGGGCCAGGGGGTGCCTATTTTGCTAGGTTCCCACGGAACACCGGCCCGAGCAGAAGATAACCCCTGCCCAGCTGGTCTGGATTCTTCAAGGCGATTCGTGGCGAAGCTCTGGCGCTGGACGCTCAGCCGTCACCGGCGGCTGGCGCATCATCTTGCGTTTGAGCCAGCCCAGGCCGTGCTCCAGATCATCCACTAGCGTGAATACCGACGGAATCACCAGCAGGCTCAACACCGTGGAAGTCATCAGGCCACCAATCACGGCCACGGCCATCGGGCTTCTGAAGCTGCTGTCGGCCGCGCCCCACCCCACCGCCAGCGGCACCATGCCGGCACCCATGGCCAGTGTGGTCATGACGATCGGACGGGCGCGCTTGTGGCAGGCGTCCATCAGGGCGTCAAAACGGTTGAGCCCATGGTCACGCCGCGCCACGATGGCGTACTCCACCAAGAGAATGGAATTCTTGGTGGCGATCCCCATGAGCATGATCAGGCCGATGAGCGAGGGCATCGAAAAGCTTTTGCCCGCCAGCAGCAGGCCCACAAATGCGCCACCCAAGGACAGGGGCAAGGCCGCCAGAATCGTGAACGGGTGCAAGAAGTCCTTGAACAATAACACCAGCACGATGTAAATGCACAGCACGCCGGTCAGCATGGCCAGGCCAAAGCTGGCAAACAGCTCGGCCATGATTTCGGCGTCGCCCAGCGTCAACTGCTTCACGCCGGCCGGCAAATTGGTCACGCTGGGCAGTTTCTCGACCGCTGCAGCCACATCGCCCAATTGCGCACCCGCCAGCTCCACCTCAAACGAGACATTGCGGCTGCGGTTCAGGCGGTCAATCACCGCCGGGCCACCGGCCATCTCCAGCGTGGCGACTTGGCTCAACATCACCGGACCCCGGGCGCCGGGCACGGCCAGGCGGCCCAGCAACTCCAGGTCCTGACGGGCTGAATCCTGCAGCTTCACCACGATAGGCACTTGTCGCTGGCTGAGGTTGAGTTTGGCAAGGGACGTGTCATAGTCGCCCACGGTGGCAATCCGCAGGGTCTCCCCAATGGCGGTACTGGTCACGCCCAGATCGGCCGCGCGGGCAAAGTCTGGCCGCACGGCAATCTCGGAGCGAATCAAACTGGCGCTTGAGGTGATGCTGCCCAGGCCGGGAATGGTGCGCAGGTCGCGCTCCACGGCTGCTGCCGCCGTGGCCAGGGCTTGCGGGTCTTCTCCGGTGAGTACCAGCTGGTATTTTTCGCCCGAGCCGCCCAGGCCCACCTTGCTGCGCACGCCGGGCAACTCGGCCATGGCCTCGCGAATGGCGTTCTCAATGCCCTGCTTGCGCGGACGCGCGCCCCGGTCGGTCAGCAACACCGTGAGCGTGGCTTTGCGCACCTCGGTGGTGCCGGGGGGTGCAAACGGGTCCGAACCCGCTGCACCGCCGCCGATGGTGGTGTAGATGCTCTTGATGTGCTCGACCTTCGTCAGGAGCACACGCGCCGCTTCGGCCGCGCTTTTTGTCTGCGCCAGCGTGGAGCCGGGGGGCAACTCCATATAAACCTGGGTTTGCGAGTTGTCATCTGGCGGAATAAATCCGGTGGGCAAGAGCGGAATCAGCGCAAGCGACCCTACAAAAAACGCCGCAGCCGCCGCCATGGTGATCCAGCGGTGGTTCAGGGCCCAGCGGCTGATCTTCATGTAGCGGTCCATCCAGAATGGGTCTTTGTGCGCGCGGGGGCTGCGCTTCATGACATAGGCAGCCATCATGGGCGTGAGCATCCGGGCCACTACCAGTGAGGCAAACACGGCCAGCGCGGCCGTCCAGCCAAACTGTTTGAAAAACTTGCCCGGAATGCCGGCCATGAAGGCGGTAGGCAAAAACACGGCAATCAGGGTGAAGGTGGTGGCCACCACCGCCAGGCCAATCTCATCCGAGGCCTCCATGGCGGCCTGGTAGGGCGTCTTGCCCATGTTCAGGTGGCGCTCGATGTTTTCCACCTCCACAATCGCATCATCGACCAAAACACCAATCACCAAAGACAACGCCAGCAAGGTGACGGTGTTGATGGAGAAACCCAAGTAAGCCATGCCGATGAAGGCGGGAATCACCGACAGCGGCAAGGCCACGGCCGACACCAGCGTGCTGCGGAAATTGCGCAAAAACAGCCACACCACCATCACCGCCAGAATTGCGCCTTCATAAAGCATGACCATGGACGAGTCAAACTCTTCGGCCACGGGCTGTACAAAGTCAAAGGCCTGGGTGAGTTCAATGTCGGGGTGCTGGATTTTGAGTTCTTCTAGCGCCACTTTCACGGCCGCACCCACCTCCACCTCACTGGCGCCTTTGCTGCGGGTGATCTCAAAGCCCACGACCGACACACCATTGAGCATCGCCAGCGCCCGGGGCTCGGCCACGGTGTCTTTGACCGTGGCCACCTGGTCCAGGCGCACCCGCTGACCACTGCTCAGGGACAGCTCCAGCCGGGCGAGCTCTTCCACAGTTTTGACCGTGGCCAGCGTGCGCATGGGCTGCTCGCTACCGCCCAAATCAGCCCGGCCACCGGCGCTCTCGGTCTGCACCTGGCGCAACTGGCGCGATACATCGGCAGCCGTCGCCCCCAGCGACTGCAGTTTGAGTGGGTCCAGCGCCACCTCCACCTGACGAGTGACACCCCCCACCCGCACCACCGAGCCCACGCCCTTGACGCCCAGCAGGCGGCGCGCCACGGTGTTGTCCACAAACCAGCTCAAGGCCTCATCGTCCATCCGGTCAGACCGGATGGTGAGCGCCAAAATGGGCGCGCCCGAGAGATTGACTTTGCTGACCACGGGGTCACGCACATCGCTGGGCAGCTCCGAGCGCACACCCTGCACGGCGCTGCGCACATCGTCGACCGCTTCCTGGGTGGATTTCTCGAGGCGAAACTCGGCCGTAACCGTGACGCCGCCGTCTTGCACCTTGGTGTAGATGTTTTTAAGGCCCTGCAGCGGGGCGATGGCGTTCTCGATTTTTCGGGCGACTTCAGTTTCCAACTGGGCCGGTGCGGCGCCAGGCAGAGAAGCCGACACGATGACCGTAGGCAACTCCAGGTCAGGGAACTGCTGCACCTTCATGGAATTGAAGGCCAGCAAGCCCGCCAGGGTCAGCAGCACAAACAGCATCACTGCCGGAATCGGGTTCTTGATGGACCACGCAGATACATTCATCTTCAGTGCTCCTTATTTTTTAACTTCTGAGGCTTTAGATACGCTGGCTGGAGGGCTATTTGGCACTGAATTCGCTGTAGAAGGGCCCGCTACCACGCGCACCAGGTCACCTTCGCTCAAAAAACTGCCCCCGCTCACCACCAGCTGGTCTTGCGGCGTGACACCACTGCGAATCTCCACCTGATCGCCCACCACGCGGCCAGTCTGCACCTTGATCTGGCTCACCCGTTTGTCGGCCCCCACGCGAGACACGTAGCTGAAACCATCACGCACCACCACCGCGGTTTGAGGCACGGTCAGGGCACTGGAGCTGCCCAGCTCAAACTCACCCCGGGCAAACATGCCAGGCTTGAAGGCGCCCGGCGCCAGTTTGCTGCCCGGCACGGCGCCAGTCAGGTCCACGTAGACCAGGCCATTGCGGGTGGCGGCGTCCACCGTGGGTGCCAGGGTGCGCACACGCCCCCTCATTTGCTCGCCGCCCGGCGCGATCACCACCACGCCCGTGCCCACGGCAATGCGGCCAATCTCGCTGGAGGTGACCTCGCCGCGCCATTCCAGGCGGCCTTTGCGGATGAGTCTGAACATCTCGGTGCCAGCGCCCACCACCGAGCCCACGCTGGCCTGGCGGGCCGAGATGATGCCGCTGTCTGGGGCCAGCAACCGGGTGTTGTTCAGGCGCAGCAATTGCGAGTCCAATTGCGCCTGGGCAGACGTCACGCGCGCCTTGGCCGTGGCTTCCTGGGTGATGTATTGGTTGACTTGCTGGGCACTCAGCGCCCCGCTGCCCTGCACGGCGCGGGCTCGGTCGGCATTGGCCGAAGCTTCAGCGGCCGTGGCCTGGGCCTCGGCCACGGCGGCCCGCACTACGGCCACATCGGCCTGCACGCTCTCGGCGGCAAAGCTGGCCAGCAACTGCCCGCGCTTGACCTGATCGCCCACGCTGGCGTGCAACTCGGTCACGCGCAGGCCACCGGTTTCGGCGCCAATGCTGGCCTCTTGCCAGGCCGCGACGCTGCCGTTGGCGGCCAGCTTGATGGCAAGCGCGCTGCTTTGGGGCTGGGTCAATGACACCGTCAACGCCGCCTTGGCTGCAGTGGCTGCAGTGGCTGCAGTGGCTGCCGGTGCGGCGGCATCAGCTGCCTGGGTTCGGGTGGCGAACAGGCCGAGGGCCGCAAAAGCGGTGACGCCGGCGGCCAGAAGACTCAAAGTGAGAGGTTTGAATAGAAAACGGTTCATGGGGAGATTCATGGGTGATGACTCAAAAATGGGTTGTGCATGGGGGTGTGGTGTTTGATCGGGTTCAATCCGTTCACAGACCCGGACTGGCTGCGCCGTCGCCCGGCTCCCAGCCGCCGCCCAGGGCGCGGTACAGCGCCACCCAGGCGCGTTGGCGCTCCAGCTGCAAGGCAATTTGCCCGGACTGGGCTGCCAGCGCAACCCGGCGCACGTCTTCCAGCTCCACCAGGCTGGCCAGCCCCTGCCCATAGCGGGCCTGGGTTCCGGCCAGAGCGTCGGCGTAGCCCTTGGCGGACACTGCCACATCTAGCTGTCGCGCCTGGGTGCTTTGCAGGGTGACCAGCGCCTCCTCCACCTCGCGCACGGCTTGGCGTACCTTGCTCTGGTAGGCATTGACGGCCTGCGCATAGTTGGCCTGCGCCAACGCCACATTGGCCGCGCCCTGACCACCATCCAACAAGGGTACGCTCAAGGCCAGAGGCCCGAAGGACCAGGTGTCCAGGCTGCTGGTGACCCCACCGCTGCGCAGACCAGCCCTGCCAATGGCGCCATTGAGCGTGAGCCGGGGGTAACGCTGCGCCTGCGCACTACCCACCTGGGCGCGGGCCACCACCAAGTCACGCTCGGCGGCAAACACATCTGGGCGTTGGGCCAGGGCCTGGGCGGGCACGTTTGCTATGTTTATTGACACCTCTTTACCAATAAACGTGTTGACTACAGCCATTTTTGATCTTATTTCGGCCTCTGGCAGGGCTGTGAGCTCCACCAGCGCCTTGGTGTTGATGTCGCACTGCGCGGCCTGGCTGGTCACCCGCGACCGTGCCTCGGCTGCACTGGCTTGGGCCAACGCGGACGTGGCCGGGGCGGCAAAGCCGGCCCGGGTGCTGACCTCGGCCAGACGGGCCGTCTCCAGCCTTGACGTCGCGTCTTGGCGGGCCACATCAAGCAGGCGGGCACAGGTGCCCAGCCCGAAATACACACCGGCCACCTCGGCGGCCACAGACACCCGCGCGTTGTGCCACTGCGCCCGGCTGCCGTCGAGTTGCGCCCGTGCCGCCTCGCTCACCACCCGGTTGGCGCCCACCAGATCCAGCTCCCACGAGGCCTGCACACTGGCCTGTGCCGTGGTGGCCAGCACCGGGTTGGACAGCCCGACACCGCGCCCTGTGTTGGCTGTGCCATCAAGCTGGGGTGACAACGCCGCGTTGGCACTGACCTGGGCCGCCCGCGCCGAGGCCACGCGCACCAGCGCTTGGGCGACCGTGGGGCTGGCGGCCTGCGCAGCCTCAATCAAGGCCACCAGTTCAGGGTCGCCTTGGCTACGCCACCACTGGGACAGGCTGGCCACCTCGCCCCCGTGGGGCAAGGGTGCCTGCCATTGGGTCGCCACCAAAGAAGGCGCCTGGGCGGGCGGGAGCGTCAGCGCGCAGCCGCCCAAAGTGAGCGTGGCGATGAGGGCGACTGCTAAACGGGTGAGGTTCATGATGATCAGACAGGGGTTTTGTCAAACAGGTGGGTATACGAAAGTGGCTTTGGCGCACCAACTAGCCGCTGAGTTGAGCACGGGGTGCCTCACCCGTGATTCGATATGGTTTTCAAGGGCTTGGAGCAAGCCCGGCGGCTGGCAGTCAGCTGACGCGGGAGTTCAGCCGGGTCCTCAAAGCTGGCCTTGCATTCCTCAGGGAGCGTTTCGCCCCTGTCGGCCAGACGTGCCAGCGTACTCCCTCTTTCGAAAAAATTGTGTTCGGTACCTGCTTCAAAAACGACCTTTTTCAAGCGCTGCCTTTCTATCCGTAAAGAACAATTATCACGGCGGATCATCCGGCTGCGCCTTCACTGCTCATGATTTTGATCAACCCAGCCTGACCCCACCTTGCTTAAAAACAGAGTGGATGAACGCCATCACCACAGCCACATCTCAACCCGAACCCATCTTTGTAGCCCGCGGCCTGACCAAGGACTATGGCGAAGGCGACCCTGCAGTGCACGACCTGGCGGACAGCCCCATGGGGCCCGAAGATGCGCTGGCCGTGCTGCGCCTGGTCGACGGCATGATTGTGGACAGCCGCTTGAGCCCCTACAAAGTGGCGGCCAACAGCCTGCGATGGTGAACACACCATGCGCGCCCTGCACATCAAACTCTGGCGCGACACGCGCCGTCTGCGCGCACAGGTCATCACCATTGCCATGGTGGTGGCCATTGGGGTGGCGGGGTTTGTCGGCATGTTTTCGGTGCATGAGTCCATCCAGGGCTCGCGCGATGCCTTTTACCGCGATAACCGGCTGGCCGATGTGTTTGCCAGCGTCAAGCGAGCGCCGGTGCATGTGCGCGAGCGGCTGGGGGCACTGCCCGGTGTGGCCGAGGTAAAGCTGGATGTAGTGTTTGAAGCACAGGTTGACCTGCCCGGCGTTGTGGTGCCTGTCACCGGGCGTTTTGTGGGTGTCAACCTGGCACGGGTGCATGCCGGCCGACAGGGGCTCAATGCACTCACCCTCAAGCACGGGCGTTGGCCCGAACGCGCTGGTGCCCTGGAAGCGCTGGTGAGCGATCGTTTTGCGGTGGCACGGGGACTGCAACCCGGCGACACCGTGCATGCCATCCTGAACGGCAAGCGCGAGGCCATTAACCTGGTGGGCACCGTGGCCTCGCCCGAGTACGTGTTTGCATCCCAGGGCGGCGCACCAGACGACCAGTCCTTTGGTATCTGGTGGATCGACGAGGCGCGCCTGACTCAGGCGTTTGACATGCAGGGCGCTTTCAACCAGGCTTCGCTCAAGCTGGACGCGGGCGTGCCCGTGGCCTCAGTTCTGACCCGGGTGGACAAGCTGCTCGAACCCTATGGCGCCATCGGGGCGGTGGGGCGGGACAGGCAAATGTCAGCCAAGATCGTGGGCGACGAGCTGGCCCAGCTCAAGGTGATGGGTACTGTGCTGCCGTCCATTTTTTTGGCGGTGGCCATGTTCATACTGAACGTGGTGCTCAGCCGCCAGGTCGCCACGCAGCGCCTTCAGATCGCCGCACTCAAGGCGCTGGGCTACAGCAATGCGGCCATTGGCGGCCATTACATCGGCCTGGGGCTGATCATTGCCGGGCTGGGGGTGGGCGCCGGCCTGGGCTTGAGCGTGCTCATCGGGCGAGGCATGCTGGGGCTTTACGACGAGGTGTTTCGCTTCAATCAACTGATTTACGTGACCGGCGGGGAGCTGATATTGGCCTCGGCCCTGATGGCAGGGCTGGCCGCCGCCCTGGGCACGTGGACTGCCATCGCAGCCGTGGTGCGCCTGAGCCCCGCGCAGGCCATGCAGCCGCCCTCCCCGCCCAGCTACCAGCCCACCTTGATTGAGCGATTGGGCCTGGGCAGCCGGGTGAGCAGCGGCGCCATGATGGTGATCCGAAACTTTGAGCGCCGACCCCTGCGCGCCGCCTTCACGGTCACCGGCATCGCGCTGGCGGTGGCGTTGCAGATCACGGGTGCCTTCTGGATGGACGCCATCGCACACATTGTGGATGTGCAGTTTCGCCAGGTGCAGCAGGGCGATGTGCTGCTCAACTTCCATCGGCCGGTTCCGCTGGACGTGGTGCGGGACCTGCGCCGCCTGCCGGGCGTGATGGATGCCGAGCCTTACCGGACCGAACCCGTGCGGGTGCGCTGGCGCAACCGTACCGAGGACACAGCGCTCATGGGCCTTCGCGCCGATGCACAGCTGTTCCGGCTGGTGGATGAGGTGCGCGGGGCAGTGCCCCTGCCCGCGCACGGCGTGGTGCTCTCCAACTTGCTCGCCCGGGCGCTGGGGGCCCGGGTGGGCGACCGCATTGCGCTGGAGTTTCGGCTGTGGAACCAGGTCCACATCGAGCTGGAGGTGGTGGACATTGTGCAAACCCAGTTTGGCAAACTGCTTTACATGAACCTGGACACCCTGAACCGGCTGGCCCGCGATGGTGACGGCGTAGCCGATGCGGCGCTGCAGGTCGACCCGCACGCCATGGGCGAATTCTGGGCCGCCGTCAAGGCCGCCCCTGCGATCAACGCCGTGTT
>CALRWE010000024.1:0-31048 GCA_943371745.1 Rhodoferax sp. OV413 | reverse complement strand
CTTGCGTGAAAAGAATGTGCGCCACGGCGGCATCAGCCGCGACGGCCAGTTGATTGAAATCCGCTTTCGGGATGCCCAGACCCTGGCTGCTGCCAAGCTCATCATTCAGGACAACTTTGCGGATTTGCAAACGCTTGATGCCCCGGTGGGTGCCGAATTCAAGTTGACCGCGTCGATCAAGCCCGAGGCGGCGCGTCGGGTCCAGGACCAGTCCCTCAAGCAAAACATCACTACGCTGCACAACCGGATCAATGAATTGGGCGTGTCCGAGCCGGTGATTCAGCAGCAAGGGCTGGACCGCATCGTGGTGCAGCTCCCGGGCGTGCAGGACACCGCCAAAGCCAAGGACATCTTGGGCCGTACCGCCACGCTGGAAGTGCGCATGGTCGATGAAAGCGCTGAAGCCCGCGCGGCTGAAAGCGGCACCGCTGCCGTGCCATTTGGCTCAGAGCGGTTTCTGGAGCGCGACGGACAGCCCGTGATCGTGAAGAAGCAGGTCATCCTCACCGGTGAAAATCTGACTGATGCGCAACCCGGTTTTGACAGCCAGACCCAGGAAGCGGTGGTCAATTTGACCCTGGATGCCAAGGGCTCCCGGATCTTCCGGGACGTGACCCGCGAGAGCATTGGCAAGCGCATGGCCATTGTGCTTTTTGAGAAGGGCAAGGGCGAGGTGGTAACAGCTCCGGTGATCCGTTCCGAAATCGGTGGCGGTCGGGTTCAAATCTCCGGTCGCATGACGACGATGGAAGCGAACGACACCGCCTTGCTGCTGCGGGCGGGCTCCCTGGCCGCACCCATGGACATCATTGAAGAGAAGACCATTGGCCCGAGCCTGGGTGCCGAGAACATCGCCAAGGGCTTCAACAGCGTCACCTGGGGCTTCGTGGCTGTGGCGATTTTCATGTGTTTTTACTACATGCTGTTCGGCGTGTTTTCCAGCGTGGCCCTGGGTGTCAACCTCTTGTTATTGGTTGCGATGTTGTCCATGTTGCAGGCCACGCTGACGCTGCCGGGTATGGCCGCCATGGCGCTGGTGCTGGGCATGGCGATTGACGCCAACGTGCTGATCAATGAGCGTGTGCGCGAAGAGTTGCGAAGTGGCGCGTCGCCGCAGGCCGCCATCCATACTGGCTATGACCGGGCGTGGGCTACCATTCTGGACTCCAACATCACCACCCTGATTGCGGGTATTGCCTTGCTGGCTTTTGGGTCGGGGCCGGTGCGCGGTTTTGCCGTGGTGCACGTTTTGGGTATTTTGACCAGCATGTTCTCCAGTGTGTTTTTCTCCCGGGGCTTGGTCAACTTGTGGTACGGCCGTCAAAAGAAGCTCAAAAGCGTGTCCATCGGAACCATCTGGCGTCCTGAGGCCGGCACCGAAATCAAGCCAAATTAAGGGAGACCCGTCATGGAATTTTTTAGGATCAAACGCGATATCCCGTTCATGCGGCATGCGCTCATTCTCAACGCGGTTTCTTTTCTGACCTTCGCTGCGGCTGTATTTTTCTTGTTTTCGCGCGGTTTGCACTTGTCTGTTGAGTTCACCGGCGGCACCCTGATGGAGGTCAGCTACTCCCAACCGGCGGATCTGAATTCAGTGCGCAGCACGGTGGCCTCCCTTGGCATTAGCGACGTGCAGGTGCAGAACTTTGGCACTGCACGAGACGTATTGATTCGCCTGCCGGTGCAAAAGGGCGTGAGCTCTGCCCAGCAGGGAGACCGCGTGATGGCGGCCCTCAAAGTGGCTGATTCGGGCGCCACCATGCGCCGCATTGAGTTCGTGGGTCCTCAGGTGGGCGATGAGCTGGCCATTGACGGCATCAAGGCGCTGGCCTTTGTCATTGCCGGCATCATGATCTACCTGGCCCTGCGCTTCGAGTGGAAATTCGCGGTGGCCGCCATCATTGCCAATTTGCATGACGTCGTCATCATTTTGGGATTTTTCGCTTTTTTCCAGTGGGAGTTCTCCCTGGCCGTGCTGGCTGCCGTGCTGGCCGTTCTGGGCTACTCGGTGAACGAATCGGTGGTGATTTTTGACCGTATCCGGGAAAATTTCCGACGCTACCGCAAGATGAACTCGCAGGAGATCATCGACAGTGCCATCACCTCCACTATCAGCCGCACGATCATCACGCACGGCTCAACCCAATTGATGGTGGTTTCCATGCTGCTGTTTGGTGGCGCTACATTGCACTACTTCGCGATGGCGCTGACCATTGGTATCTTGTTCGGTATTTATTCCTCGGTCTTTGTGGCCGCTGCCATTGCCATGTGGCTGGGTATCAAACGAGAAGACCTGGTCAAGGGCGGCACCAAAAAGGAGGGAGACCCCAACGACCCCAACGCGGGCGCGACGGTATAGCAGGTTGTGGAATCATGGCTGGATTCCCTTCTCCCGTGCAATGCGCTGGGATTGCCCAGCAGGTACGGGAACGATTTGTGGTGGAGATCGGCCGCGCCATCCCGGAGTTGGGCAAGTCGGTCTAGGAGCGGCTCACCGCCCTGATGAATGAAGCGCCGACATCGCGTGAAATGCAGAGCCACCGCGACGCCTGGACCGCCTGTCAGCGCAGCCAGACTGGGTGGGTAGATGGCACACGCAAGAACTGGCTGGCAGTGCTCAAACCGATGCCCAGCCTGGCGCCAGTCAAGAGCCGCTCGGCTGACGACCTGGCTGTGGTGGAAACCGACGTCAAGGATAACCATGATCCTTGCCTCCCGTCTGGTGCTCGGAATCATGGAGAAGGCGGGTTCCGAGTTCAATGCCTTTTTGATCCAGAATTTGCCTCAACTTCTCCAAAAGCTGCGGGGTGGCATGAGCCTGCTGGGCGTGGCGCCCTCGGAGCAGGAGGGCTATGTCAAGACGATCAATGACACGCCGGTCGATGCGTTTCTTTCCAGGACCCAGGCTATTACCGATGAGCAGATCCAGGTCATGACATCGCGACTGGCCAATCTGGAGGACTTCCTGAGCGAGGATGGCATGGGCGACTTGCCGCTGGACGCCCAAAGCATCGGATGACGCTGGGCATGGATGCTTCCCAGATTGATGTGGTGGTCGACGGGGGGGGGCCAACGGCCGCCAAGCTGGCGTGGGTCCAGGCTTTGGAGCTGGGCTCCTGGTTCACGCTGGACCGCAGCAGCCGGGCGGCCAGGGTGCAGTTTCTCTGTTCAGACAGGCCTTCTTTCGCCTGAGGAAGAAGCAGCGCTCACGGTGCGCGCGACGCTCTGGTCAAGCTGAAAGCCAATCCGGAGCGCTTGTTGGGATAAGGTGAAAGTCAGTGCGCTATGCGCGTCACGTTGTTGTCACACAGTTCGTCGAGCACCAGTGCATCAGGCTCTTCGCCCAGGCTCCAGTACACCATCAGCACAATCGTCTTGAGGTCATCCAGCGCCAGGATTGGATCCGCGCAGGCGGCCATGGCCCGGTCCATGACCATTTCACGCAGGTGCGCGGGCAGCTTGCCCGATGTCTCCAGGAAGTGAATAAACCCAAGGCACCTGGCTCCCAGATGGTTTTGTTCGGCGACCGAATACAGTCGCATGCTCTGGGGCGAGGCGGCCCAAAATTGGGCTTGTGGCCGGCTCGGGTGCGACTCCACGCCGCGCTCCAGCGGTAGCGTCTTCAGCCCGCGGGCGGCCAGGTTCAGATCGTCGAGCCAGGTGAGTGCCTCCTGAATCTCGTCAGCATCGAAACCTACAGCATGGAGTTTTCTCTCCAGTGCGCCCAATTCGGGACACTCATCGCCGCGCCAGTAATTCTCGTAAACGAACACAAGTACTTCAAACATGTGAGCAATATAGCTCGAATAAATGCAGGTGACGCTCCAAGTTGGGGCCCTATTCAGACTGGCTGGCAATTCCACGCCAATTCGGACCTTAACCGGATCTGATGCGCTGAAACAGGCCGCCCGGCAGGCGTGCTACCAAGCCCTCCAGCTCCAGGGCCATCAATTCAGCCTGAAGACTCGCGGTATCCAGTGTGCCCCGCGCCTGCAAGGCATCCAGCCCGACCGGATCGAAGCCCAAGGCCTTCAGCAACTGCAGGTTGACGCCCAATGAGCCCGGTGTTTCCGGTTCGGCATTTGCACCGGTCGTGTCCGCCCGCGCCGGTCCGGTTGCCAGCGTCATTTCTTCCAGCACATCCTGGGCCGACTCCACCAGTTTGGCGCCCTGCTTGATGAGGGCGTGGCAACCCCGCGCCTGGGTCGAATGAATCGATCCCGGGATCGCAAAGACATCCTTGCCTTGTTCAACCGCCAGCCGCGCCGTGATGAGCGAGCCGGATTTCAGGGCCGCCTCTACCACCAGGGTGGCCCGGGCCAGCCCTGCGATGAGGCGGTTGCGTTTGGGGAAGTTGGCGGTCAGCGGCGGTGTACCCAGTGGGTACTCGCTGACGATCAGCCCGTGCTCGGCAATCCGGTGCGCCAGTTCCAGGTGGGCTTTGGGGTAAACCCGGTCCAGCCCGGTTCCCACAACGGCCACGGTCGCCAGCCGGCCAGAGCCTGGAATGACACTGTCCAGTGCCCCCTCGTGGGCAGCTCCGTCCACGCCCAGCGCCAGACCACTGATCACTGTGAGTCCTGCTTCTCCCAAGGCCTTGGAGAAGTGCCGCGCATTGGCCGCGCCCTGGGGCGTGGGGTTGCGACTGCCGACGATGGCGATGCTGTTGGCCAGGCTGTGCGCCAGTGTGTTTGCTATTGATTTTGGTGCAGTATTGGATTCATTGACGCCGGCTAGAGGGTCATCAGGCGTCAAAACACCCGCGCCGAGCAGGTAGAGCATCAGGGGCGGATCGTCCATGGTCAACAAGGAGGCTGGGTAATCGTCGTCACCCAGCACAACGATTTGGCGCCGCGCGCTGCCTGTGCCGGAAGCGCTCAGCCAGTCCCAGGTGGTGTCAAGCAGTTCTGCCAGTTCGGGCGGCTCGGTGCGCAGGTTGGCTGCAGTGACCGGCCCCACCACCTGCCGCAAGGCGGTTGAGGGCTGGCTGAACACCGCCAGCGGCAAACCCAAGGCTGCCAGCAATTTGCGAGCAGTGGTGTTGCCCACGCCGGGCGTGAGCGTCAGACGCAGCCAGGCACCGAGTTCATCGCGTTCCAAGTTCAGCCTTCAGCGCGGATTGACCAAGCGGTCGCCAACCTGGACGCCATCTGTGATTTCCAGAATCAGGGCGTAAGAGACCCGTTCAAAAGTCCGAAACACCATCACCAAGCCGTTGCGCTCATCGGGCAGCTTCAGCTCAGTCCGGGCGGCATCGGTCTTGTCGATCAGGCGTGCGCCGTCCTTCTGGAGGGCCATCACATGGCCAACTTCAATGCCGTCACGCACCCCCTGATTGATTGCCACCACCTGGTTTTGGCCGGCGTGGGCGACGGCGTTGCCGTACACGGACACGATGCGAGCCTCCACCACACCGTTGGGCGCGCGCGGGATATAGCTCAATAACTGCTGCGGTGGCTCGGGCAAGAGGCGGTCTCCGACCCGAATTTCTTCCTTGGCCGAGACGATGTCGATGGTGGCAGGCACCAGGTCATTGCGCATGGCGCCTTCCTTGTCGGGCGAGGCTTGCGTGGTTTCCCCCCGAACCAGCACGGCCTTGCCGACGTACTGGGCCTCATAGCCCAGTACCTTGCCAGTAACCGGGTCTTTCAAAGGTGTGGCGCTGCGAAAAATCCGGTATGCCTTTCGCTGGCTGTCAGGTTTGTCCAGCAGGGCCTGATCGCCTTGACCGCGGGCATAGGCCCGGTCACCCCGGGTCAGTAACACGCGACCTTCCTGGGTGGCCACAATGCGTGGCGCAGGGCTCAGCCCGTCTTCTTCCACGATCAATGGTTCAGCCAGAAAGGGTTCAATCAAATGGCTCTTGAGGGTGGTCAGGGCATCGTTGGCCAATGTGCCATAGCGGATGCGGGGCGAGAGGCGAACGGTCTGCATGGGTGCGATGTCCGAGGCGTCCTGGCGCACTCGCAAGGTGGCGCGGCCATCGGCTTTGTCTAGATACAAGGCTTGTCCCGGGTAAATGAGGTGCGGATTCTTGATGTCATCCAGATTCATGCCCCACAGCGCGGGCCAGTGCCAGGGACTTCTCAGGAATAAACCCGAGATGGCCCACAGCGTATCGCCTCGTTTGACGGTGTAGGTGTCAGGCGCATTGGCGGCCAATTCACCCAAGGGGACACCGGCTTGCGCAACCTGGTTTGCAGTCGCCTTCTGGGTTGGAGTGACCCTGTAGCTCTGGGATTCGGCGGGAGTGACCACGAGTGCGCCGGCCAGAAAGGCCAGCCCGGCCAAGTGCAAGGGCTTGGCCGCCAGGACGCGCAGGGGCGTGTGTTTTGTCATGGTTTGCTGCACTGCAATTGATTTTTGGGCTGGACGAGGGACGAGGCTGAGCAGGGGTCCGCCGGTTGAAAATCCTGGTGAATCACGCGCGATTTTGCGCTCAAGGCCTTGATTGGGCAACGTATTCTGCGATCCCAACGTGCCGGGACGGTAAAAAGTAGTGAAAATAACGACATCCTGAAACCTGACGTTACTGACCCGGTGCGCGCGCTTGGCCGGCAAATCTGTCCTGAACCCGATTTAACTATGGCGCTACTTCCCATTCTCTGTTTTCCCGACCCCAAGCTCCACACAGTGGCCAAGTCCGTGCAGGTGGTGGACGCGCGCATCAAAGCCCTCATTGCGGACATGCTGGACACCATGTACGAGGCCAAGGGCATCGGGCTGGCAGCCACCCAGGTGGATGTGCATGAGCGCCTGATTGTGATTGACGTCTCTGAGGATCGCGATGATGCGCTGGTCTTGATCAACCCGCAAACCGTCTGGACCAGTGCCGAAATGCACCTGAACGAAGAAGGCTGCCTGTCGGTGCCCGGCGTCTATGACGGGGTGCAGCGCCATGACGCGATCACCGTCAGCGCGCTGGACGCCCAGGGCAATGCTCACACCGTGCAGGCCGAGGGTCTGCTGGCTGTGTGCATCCAGCATGAGATGGACCACCTGATGGGCAAGGTCTTTGTGGAATACCTCTCGCCTCTCAAGCGCAACCGCATCAAAACCAAGATGATCAAGGCACAGCGCGAGGACCAGCGGTGAGACTGATTTTCGCGGGCACCCCTGAATTTGCCCGCGTTGCCTTGGCGCAGTTGCACGCCGCCGGCCACGAGATTGTGCTGGTGCTGACCCAGCCCGACCGTCCGGCCGGACGCGGCATGAAACTTCACCCCTCGCCAGTCAAGCAATTTGCGCTGGACCACACCCTGGCACTGGCGCAACCCCGCAGTTTGAAGCTTGACGGCAAGTACCCCGAAGACGCTGCAGCCGCCCGCGCGGTGCTGGACTCTGTCCGGGCTGACGCCATGGTGGTGGCTGCTTACGGCCTGATCCTGCCGCAATGGGCGCTGGACGTTCCTGCCATGGGCTGTTTCAATATCCATGCCTCGCTTTTACCCCGATGGCGTGGCGCCGCCCCGATTCACCGCGCCATTGAGGCCGGTGACGCTGAGACGGGTGTGACCATCATGCAAATGGACGTCGGACTGGATACGGGTGACATGCTGCTGATCGAAAAATGCGCAGTTGCCCAAGACGACACCACCGCCACCCTGCACGACAAACTCGCTGCCCTGGGCGCCGATCTCATCGTTCGGGCCTTGGCCCAGGCGGCCAGCGGTGATTTGAAGCCGGTGCAGCAGCCGCAGGAAGGTGTGACCTACGCCCACAAGATTGAAAAGCACGAGGCCGAGATCGACTGGGCGCAGCCCGCCGACCTGATCGTGCGGCGGGTTCGCGCGTTCAACCCGTTCCCGGGGGGCAGTACCCACCTCGGGGGCGAGCCCCTCAAGGTTTGGTCGGCGAGCTTGGGAGCCGGTGTGCCGCCTTCTGACGCCAAATATGGAGAAATTATGGCTTTAGCCATTGACTATATTGATGTTGCAGCTATGAATTCAGTAGTATCCATCACCGAGTTGCAGCGTCCGGGTGGCAAGCGCCTGAAAGTAGCGGACTTCCTGCGCGGCTTTGATCTGCGGCTGGGCATGGTCTTCGAGAAGCGCGCAAGCTAGTGTTTTTTCTGCGCGACAACTACCGGCACCCCGAGTTTCGCCAAGGCGCCCTGGACGCCCTGGCCCCCGCCCCCGGTATTGCGGCCTGGGGTCTGATGACCGGCGTGGCGATGGTTAAGTCCGGCATGAGCCTCTTTGAGGCCTTGTTGATGGGGGCGATCGTGTTCGCCGGCAGTTCGCAGCTGGCGGCGATACCGCTGCTGACTGTGGGGGCGCCGATGTGGGTGATTTTGGCCACGGCGGTGTGCGTCAACCTGCGCTTTGTGGTGTTCAGCGCCCATATGCGCCCCTATGTCATGCACTTGCCCCTGTGGCAGCGGCTGGTGACGGGTTATCTGCTGGCCGACCTGAGTTACGTGCTGTTCACCAAACGTTACCCCCATCATGGCGGCGATGCTGACCTCAAGCGCGCCCAGCAGGCCTACCTGGCGGGCAACTGTGGCGTCAATTGGTTGGCATGGGTGGGCTGCAGCGTGGTGGGCGTGGTGCTGGCCAATTTCATTCCCACGCACTGGGGCTTGAGTTTTGCGGGCATTCTCGCGTTGCTGGGCATTTTGTGTTCACTGGCCTCCAGCCGCTTGCGCTGGGTGTCGGCAGGGGTGGCGGGCGCTGCAGCAGTGGCGGCGTTTGCCTTGCCGTTCAAGCTCAACATTCTGGTGGCCATTGCGGCCGCCGTGGCTTTGTGCCTGATGCTCGAAGAAACCCGGCTGGCCCGGGCAAGCCCACCATGAACAACGGTACCGATGGATGGACGCTGGCCGTGATCGCCGGCCTGACGATCGTGACCGTGATCACCCGCTCCCTGTTCTTTATTTCCAGCAAGCCCTGGCACTTGCCGCGCTGGGCGCAGCGGGGTCTGCAATACGCCCCCATTGCGGCGCTGGCCGCCGTGATCGTGCCGGAGATGGTGATGACCCAAGGGCACTTCATCAGCACCTGGCAAGACGCCCGCCTGTTTGCCGTGGTGGCCGGGGCGAGCTGGTTTTTCTGGCGCAAAGGCGCCGGGCAGGCGGTGCTGGGCACTATTTTGGTGGGTATGGCGGTGTATTTGCCGCTTCACGTGGGCCTGGGCTGGTAACTGCGGCCTGGGGCCCCGAGGCGCGCTTCTACAATCCCGCAAGCTTTTATCACTTTCGGGAGTCTCCATGAATGTCATCCGCTTTTCTGATTTGTGCGCCCAGGGCCAAGTCAAAGGCAAACGGGTTTTTATCCGCGCCGATCTGAACGTGCCGCAAGATGAGCAGGGTGTCATCACCGAAGACACCCGCATCCGCGCCTCGATTCCCTGCATTCAGATGGCGCTGGACGCCGGGGCGGCAGTCATGGTGACTTCGCACCTGGGGCGCCCGGTGGAGGGTGAATTCAAACCCCAGGACTCCCTCGCCCCCGTGGCACAGCGCCTGAGCGCGCTCATCGGCCGGGACGTTCCCTTGATCGCTGACTGGGTCAATGGCGTGAGCGTGCAGCCGGGCCAATTGGTGCTGCTGGAGAACTGCCGTGTCAATCCGGGTGAGAAAAAGAACAACGAGGCTCTGGCCCGAAAAATGGCGACCTTGTGCGATATTTTTGTGCACGACGCCTTTGGTACTGCGCACCGGGCCGAGGCTTCGACTTACGGCATTGCGCAATTTGCGCCGGTAGCCTGTGCCGGGCCGCTGCTGGCCGCCGAGATGGACGCCATCACCCTGGCACTGGCCAACCCCCAACGTCCCTTGGTGGCGATCGTTGCGGGCTCCAAAGTCTCCACCAAACTCACCATTCTCAAAAGCCTCGCCAGCAAGGTGGATCAGCTCATTGTGGGCGGTGGCATTGCCAACACCTTCATGCTCGCCTCGGGGTTGCCCATCGGCAAGAGCCTGGCCGAGCGCGAGTTGCTGGATGAAGCCCGGGCGGTGATGGCCGTCATGCAGGCACGCGGTGCCGCAGTGCCCATCCCTACTGACGTGGTCACCGCCAAGTCGTTTTCGCCAGACGCTGTGGCTAGCGTCAAGGCTGCCGGCGAGGTCGCCGACGATGACCTGATTCTGGATATTGGCCCCCAGACCGCTGCCGCACTCGCCCTGCAACTCAAGTCAGCAGGCACCATTGTCTGGAATGGCCCGGTTGGCGTGTTTGAATTTGCTGCGTTTGAGAACGGCACGCGCACGCTGGCCCACGCCATCGCCGAGTCCAATGCCTTCTCTATTGCGGGCGGCGGCGACACGCTGGCCGCCATTGCCAAGTACGGCATTGAAAAACAGGTGGGCTACATCTCGACCGGTGGCGGCGCATTTCTGGAGGTGCTTGAAGGCAAGACCTTGCCCGCCTTCGAGATACTGACCCGCCGTGCGGAGCAGTCACAGGCTGCAGGCGTGCCCGCGCCATCGGCGGCCTCCGACTTTGATGCCCAGCGCGGCGTGAGCATGATGGGTTCAGAGGATACCTTGCGCAAAATCCTGCAAACGGTGGTGGCCAGTCTGAACGCCAATCTGCCTGCCATTGATGCAGCGCTGACCGATCAAGACATGGCCGCGGTCAATGGCTTACTGCACGGCATCAAGGGCTATGTTCCCATCTTTTGCTCTGACGCCCTTGTTGAGCAGGTTGTCAACATTGAAAGAGCGAGTAAAACCGGCTCTGCCGCCGAGGTCGGCCTTCTCTATGCACAGTTGGCCCCAAAACTTGGCACGTTATTGGGGGACATCGAAATCTACCTCGCCCAAGGTGCGATTCAAAGGTAGGTCGGACAGGATTCCAGGCTGGCATACGGCTCGTGTTGGACATCGAGCTTTCTGAAGGTGAACGCCCCAACAGCCGTTGAATTCTATTTTGACTTCCGGGTTTGCTGTCCATGGAGACAGCAGTTGCCCAAGCACCCGTGGCGCCGGCCAGCGCCCGACCTGGCTCTTGTCGGGTGCGCCTGGTCTCAATTGGCGGCGTGACGAGGGTGGGTATGCCGCCTCACCAAGTTGTCAGGCGGTGAACGGCCTGGGCGGCGGTAATGGGTTTTGTTGGAGCCATGCGTTGCAACAGGCCATGCCTCGGGCGAAGTCAAAGGCGGACAGGGCACCATCGAGCTCCTGCCATGTCAACGGCGCGCTTTGTCCCAGTGCATCGCGCAGCTCGGCGTAGACCTCAAGGGCCCTCATGTCGGAGTGACTGAGCAAATCACGCAGCTCACTCAGATGTTGCCGCAACGCGCTGTGGTCAGGTGCCGCGTCATGGTGGTCGGTTGAGGTTTGCCGGGGTGCTTCGGTATACCGCGCGGCAATGTCCCCCATGGTCTGCTGGGTGCGCCCCACGGCAGCGCGCAGAGTGCTCCTCAGGGCATCGTGGGGCAGGGCGGCGTCTGCATTCTTCAGGGCGCCTTCGATTTGTTTGGCCACCTGCGCCAGGTCGCTGGCCCCTACGGTGGCAGAGAGTCCTTTGAGGGTGTGCAGCAGACGGATTGTGCCTACCCGGTCGTCTGCAAGCAGGCTGCTATCGAACTGGTCAGGCAGGATCGCAATCTCCTCAAGGTAGGAGGTCAGGATGTTGGCGTAAAGGCCCGTGTTGTAGCCCAAGCGCTCCAGCGCGTCTCCCACATCTGAATTGACGTCCATGGACGGTGGGGATTCGAGTTCTGGTGCCAAGGACGTCGGCGCATCTCTGGCTGCAGTCGTTCGGCTTTGGGTGAGTCTGAGTACGACATCTGTCAAGTGTTTCAGGTCAAAGGGCTTGCCCACATGCTCGTTCATGCCGGCAGCCAGGCAGGCTTCGCGGTCACTGGCCATGGCATTGGCCGTCATGGCAATGATGGGCAGACCCACCATGCCCAGTTCGGTGCGAATTTTGCGCGTGGCGCAGTAGCCGTCCATCACCGGCATCTGCAGGTCCATTAGCACGGCATCGAACATGGGTTGGGCAAGGGCGACAGCCTCCACGCCCAATTGGCCATTGACCGCCAAGGTCACCAGCGCGCCCTGAGCGCTCAGGAGTTCCCGGGCTACCTGCTGGTTGATCAGGTTGTCCTCAACCACCAGCAGGCGTAGCCCCGCCAATTGGTGCGAGATGGTGGGCACTGAAAGCACCGCACTTTGTTCCGCACGGGCGTTGACCACGGCGTCAGACAGCATGGAGGCCGTGAAGGGCTTGATCAAAAAACCATTGACCTGTGACTGCTCCTCTGGTGCCCGAAGCGAGAGCATTTCACGGCCATGGGCGGTCACCATGACGATCAGCGGCGCCGCCTCGGCGACCATGATCCGGCGCATGCGCAGGCAGGTTTCCCAGCCGTCCAGGCCGGGCATTTGCCAGTCCACAAAGATGGCCTGGTATCCCGGTTGGTCTGCCTGGGCGCGCGCGCTGACCATTGCGATGGCTTGGGTCCCGTCGCTGGCCAGGTCCACCTGCCAGCCCAGGGATCTTGCCATGCTGGCCAGGATTTCGCGCGCATGCGGGTTGTCGTCAGCCACGAGAACGCGCAGCGGGCTGGGCAAGCGCATTGGCGGGCGCTCGGCATCAGCTGGATCCAGAGGCAGGGCTAGGGCGGCGGCGAAGGTCACGGTGAAATGAAAGGTGCTGCCCATCCCGTGCTCGCTGTCGGCTGCCAGTTCGCCGCCCATAAGGTGAACCAATCGCTTGCTGATGGACAGTCCCAGCCCCGTGCCGCCAAAGCGCCGGGTCGTGGAGGCTTCAGCCTGAGAGAAACCATCAAAAATGTTACGCTGGTTTTCCGGGGCGATGCCAATTCCGCTGTCGGACACCGCGAAGCGCAAGGTCGTTCCCGTGGCCGTCTGGCCGAGCACCCTGATCTGAACCTGTACTTCGCCCTCGGTTGTGAACTTGATGGCGTTACCAGCCAGGTTAGTCAGTACCTGTTGCAGTCGCATGGCGTCACCCAGCACGACTTGGGGCGTGGCGGGGTCAATATCGAAGATCACCTCCACCGGCTTCTGGCCCACATTGGCAGACAGGATGACTGCAAGGTCCTGCATCAGGCGGTCAATGCAAAAAGGCTGCAAATCGACTGTCATCTCCCCAGCGTCAATCCTGGAGAAATCCAGAATGTTGCTGAGCAGGCCGAGCAGCGACTTGGCTGCGCTTTCAGTCTTGTTGACGTAGTCCAGTTGGCGCGGCGTCAACGCCGTGTTGAACAGGAGCTGGAGCATGCCCAAAATGGCATTCATCGGCGTACGGATCTCGTGGCCCATGTTGGCCAGAAACTGGCCCTTGGCCAATGTGGCGGTTTCGGCGACGGTCTTGGCCTCTTGCAGGGAATGCTCCAGGGCTTTGTGGGCTGTGATGTCGGTGCGTATGCCAATGTACTGCTGGGGCTGCCCGTCGGTGCCCAGTAGCGGCAAAATTGTGGTTGCCACCCAGTAATGGCTGCCATTTTTACGGCGGTTTCTGATTTCACCGTTCCAGACCTCGCCGCGCGCAATGGCCTCCCACACAGACTCAAAAAAAGCAGGCGGGTGCAGGCCGGAGCTGATGATGCGGTGATTCCGGCCGATCAACTCGGCGAGCGAGTAACCGCTGACGTCGCAAAACCGTTGATTGGCGTAGGTGATATTGCCGTCCAGGTCGGTGATGCTCACGATAGCATGCTGGTCCAGCGCAAATTGCTGATTACTCAGGTCGTTTTTTTGGGTAAACAGGCGCTCTGACACCACATTCAGGGCCAGGCCCAAAGCCTGAATTTCGGCGGCCCGGCTGGACACCTGCAATTTGGCGCCCAGTGTCCGGTCCAGCTCGGCTGCAAACCGGGTAGCCTCGCGCAGTGCCCGCATGGGGGGTCGCAGCAGCAAGGCCAGCAAGCCCAGTGTCGCCAGGCTGGCCATCGCAATCACCAGCAGGGCTTGGGCCCAGATGGCGCGAGTGGTTTGCTCAAAGCTGTCCAGCCGGTAGCTCACCCGAACCCAGCCCAATGCGCTTCCACCCGTGACCGGGTGCCAGGCGGCAATTTTTCCGGCGTTTCCGGCCAGGAAGTCCCGATGGGCGGAATTTGCGCGGTACTCTTCAGTGTAAGTGGTGGGCTTCACCTCGGCTGGCAGACTCACTTTGCTGGTGTTGAAGCGCTTCAACCAGCGGCCGTTCTGGTTCACCATCTCGCTGAGCGGCATGCCCATGGTGTCTGTGACCAGCACTGAGTAAATCCCGGGCACGGTGGCAGTTTGAATAGCGATGGCGTCAATATTGGCCAGATCGTTGGTGGTCATGAAATGGGCGTTGACCGTGGCCAGGTTTTGCGCGAGGGCTGCCATTTGGGCCGTGACGGTGGCGCGCGCCAAGCTGGTCTGCTGTCTGGCGGTGTAGGCACCGTACCCGAGGATGGAGAGCACCAGACACAGGGCAGTCAGCACCATCAGCTGACGCTCCAGGCTGCGAGGCAGCCAGCGGACAAGCCTGTTTAAACCGGCGTTGGCACGCCGGCTGGCCGCCTGCGTAAACTGATCCAGGCCCTCGCGCTTACTCATTCTCTTTCACATCGGGTTTTCGGCATTGTGGGACAGGCGCCCCAAAAAATGGCACTGATTTCCGGTACGGCCGGGTTGGGGTGAGCCGAGCCGAGGCACATTTGCAGAACTGCATTGTCGGGAGGGCACCGGGCGCTCGCCAGGGTCGCGCTGCCACAGCACAGAAGCATGGCAAATGCTGGTCGCCAATCGGTCATGGAGCTCTTTGTCGAATCAAGCGAGCTTCAGGGCTTCGCCACAAGCTCGGCCCCGTCCTGCATTTTTTGCTTTGTAGAGTTGGGCGTCAGCCGCAGCCAGCAGGGCGTCAACGTCACCTGGCGCGCTGGTATGGCGCCCGGCTACCCCAAGGCTGATTGTGACGACGGGGGCCGTTTCTGAGTCAAGATGTTCAATAGCTTGATTTCGTATCTGCTGCTCCAGCTCCCGGGCAATGGACATGGCGTCATTGAAATCAGTTTCTGGAAGGATGCAGGCAAACTCTTCTCCGCCGTAACGGGCCACCAGGTCGGCAGGTCGGCGCAAACTGGCCTTCAAGGTGGCAGCAATTTGCCGAAGGCAGTCATCCCCCGCTTGATGTCCGTAATAGTCGTTAAAACGCTTGAAAAAGTCGACATCCAGCATGATCAACGACAAGGGTGATTGATTTCGGAGCGCGCGTGCCATCTCCATGGCCAGCTGCTTGTCGAAATAGCGGCGGTTGTAGACGCCGGTCAGGCCATCCATAAACACCAGCTTGCGCATCAAATCGGACTGCAGCTTCAAAGTGAGATGTGTTTTGACGCGGGCCCGAACCACCGCCGGGTTAACGGGCTTGCTGATGAAGTCGACTGCCCCGGCTTCTAGGCCCCTGGTCTCCTGCGCCGCATCGCTGTGGGCCGTCACGAAAATCACAGGAATATTGCGGGTAGCCTCGTTGCTGAGCAACCGGGCACAGACCTCGAAGCCATCCATGCCTGGCATCACCACATCCAGCAGCACAAGATCAGGCGGGTTGTTCTGGCAGATCGTCAGTGCCTGCGCCCCGCTGGTGGCCATGAAAACCTGAAAATCGCCCGCAAAAATCTGGTTCATCACCTGGATATTGATGGGCTGATCATCCACCACCAAGAGCTTGGGTTTGACAGGCGAGCCATCAAGCAAGGAGGCTATGGAAGCGTCGTCGTTAAGCATGGTGGGGGGGCTGGCCTTTTTTTAAAAACGGCTCATGATAATGGATCAAAGCCCCCAGGGCGTCAAGTGGACGATCGTCGCTGTGGCCCAAGCGCCCGGTATGGGATCTGCGCACGATATTGACACAGGCGTGTAACTGCTTCCATGTGAAAATCAAAGCCCACTTACAAGGAGACTCCCGCATGACCCGTCGCGCTACCAAAATCGTCGCCACCCTTGGCCCCGCCACCAGCGATCCCGCGTTGCTGGAGCAAATGATCCGGGCCGGTGTCAACGTGGTGCGCCTGAATTTCAGCCACGGCAAGGCACAAGACCATATCGACCGGGCGCGCGTGGTACGCGAAGTGGCCCAGCGGGTGGGCCGCGAGGTCGCCATCATGGCAGACTTGCAAGGCCCCAAGATTCGGGTCGGCAAATTCGCAGACGGTAAGGTGATGCTGGAGCCCGGCCAGTCCTTTGTGCTGGACGCGGCCCGCACCGAGCTCGGCGACATCGATGCAGTGGGGCTGGACTACAAGGCGCTGCCGCGCGAGGTCAAGGCGGGCGACGTGTTGCTGCTCAACGATGGTCTGATCGTCATCACGGTAGACCGTGTCAAGGGGGAGCAGGTCTTCACCACAGTGAAAATGGGCGGCGAGCTGTCCAACAACAAGGGCATCAACAAGCAAGGTGGCGGCCTGACGGCGCCAGCGCTCACCGCCAAGGACATGGATGACATTCGCACCGCCATGAGTTTCCAGGCCGACTATGTGGCCGTGAGCTTCCCCAAGAACGCGACTGACATGGAAATGGCGCGACAGTTGTGCAACGTGGCTGCGGCCGAGTACGGTCACAAGCCGGGGCTGATTGCCAAGATCGAGCGTGCCGAGGCGATCCCGAGACTCGAAGAGATTTTGCTGGCCAGCGACGGCATCATGGTGGCGCGTGGGGACCTGGCGGTGGAGGTCGGCAATGCGGCCGTGCCTGCCTTGCAAAAACGCATGATCAAGCTCGCCCGCGAGCATGACAAGGTCGTCATCACGGCTACCCAGATGATGGAGTCCATGATCACCAATCCGGTACCTACTCGCGCGGAGGTGAGTGACGTGGCCAATGCCGTGCTGGACGGCACCGACGCCGTGATGCTGTCCGCCGAGACAGCTGCCGGCAAATACCCACTCGAAACCGTCATCGAGATGGCCAACATCTGCCACGTGGCGGAGCAGCACGAGAATTACAAGCTCGAAGCCGATTTCACCGGAAAGACCTTTCAGCGCATTGACCAGTCCATTGCCATGGGGGCGCTGTTCACGGCCCACCACCTGGGCGTGAAAGCCATTGTGGCCATGACGGACAGCGGCTCAACCGCCTTGTGGATGAGTCGCCACTTGATCCAGGTCCCGATCTATGCGCTCACCTCCAAGGTGGCTACCCAACGCAAAATGGCGCTGTACCGCAATGTGCGCCCCTTGTTTGTGGACACCAGCGCAGACCGTGACACGGCATTGACCGAGGCGGAAAACCATCTGAAGTCCCGTGGCATCGTTCAGTGTGGCGACATATATGCCATCACTTGCGGCGAGCCCATGGGCGCGCCTGGCGGCACGAACATGCTCAAAATCTGCCGGGTTGAGTCGTGATCGGGTGCGTTCGAATGATTTGGGGTGGTGGCAATCCTTGATGAATCTTGACCGGTCAACACGGCGACGGCCTTAAGGTCACCCGGGTCTCTGTGTTCAGTTTGCGGCAAGCCTTGTCGTTAAAATTGGACTCAGTTACCAATCAGTTACCAACTTTCCAAGGACACGATCATGGCTCTTGTTTCAATGCGCGAATTGCTGGACCACGCCGCCGTCAACGGCTATGGCATTCCAGCCTTTAACGTCAATAATCTGGAGCAGGTCCAGGCGGTCATGGCGGCTGCCAACGAAGTTGGCGCACCCGTCATCCTGCAAGCCAGTGCGGGCGCCCGCAAGTACGCAGGCGAGGCCTTCATCAAGCACCTGATCCAGGCCGCCATTGAGGCCTACCCCCACATCCCGCTGGTCATGCACCAGGACCATGGCCAGAACGTGGACGTGTGCCAGGGCGCGATCAACCTGGGCTTCAGCTCGGTGATGATGGACGGCTCTTTGATGGCGGATGGCAAAACCATCGCCAGCTACGAGTACAACGTGGAAGTCACGCGCAAGGTCGTGGACCTGGCGCACGCCACCGGCGTCACCGTTGAGGGCGAGCTCGGCTGCCTGGGCTCGCTGGAGACCATGAAGGGCGACAAGGAAGACGGCCACGGCACCGACGCCACCATGACCCGCGAGCAAATGCTGACCGACCCCGAGCAGGCCGCCGATTTTGTCAAGCGCACCCAGCTCGATGCCCTGGCCATTGCCATTGGCACCAGCCACGGCGCCTACAAGTTCACGCGCAAGCCCACTGGCGACATTCTGGCCATTGATCGGGTCATGGCCATCCACAAGCGCATTCCCAACACCCATTTGGTGATGCACGGCTCCAGCAGCGTGCCGCAGGACCTGCTTGCCATCATCAACCAATATGGTGGTGCCATGAAGGAGACCTACGGCGTGCCGGTGGAAGAAATCCAGAAGGCGATTCAGTTCGGGGTGCGCAAGATCAACATCGACACCGATATTCGCCTGGCCATGACCGCGGCCGTGCGCAAGTTCCTGGTCGAGAACCCAGAAAAATTCGACATGCGCGACTGGCTCAAGCCCGCCCGGGAAGCCGCCATGCAGATCTGCAAGCAGCGTTACGTCCAGTTTGGCTGCGAAGGCCAGGCCGGCAAGATCAAGGCCCACAGCCTGTTTGAAGTGGCGGGCCGCTATGCCCGTGGCGAGTTGGCCCAAGTGGTTCAATAAGAATCCGGTCCCGCCTTGGCGGGGCGCAAAGATCACCTTGGCGACCCCACTAAAATCCCCGCATGACCGCTCCAACCTCAAGCTCCGCTGTGCCCGGCACCCTGCACACCTCCCTTCTCACCTCCCTGCCTTTGCTGGCGCGGGGCAAGGTGCGCGACAACTACGCCGTGGGCGACGACCGCATCCTGATGGTGGCCAGTGATCGCCTGAGCGCCTTTGACGTGATCATGGGCGAGCCCATTCCCGGCAAGGGCGCCTTGCTGACCCAGATGGCTTTGTACTGGTTTGAAAAACTCGGCCCCCACGGCTTGAACATTTGCCCGATCCACCTCACCGGCGAGGCCCCGGAGAGCGTGGTGACTGTCGCTGAAGTGCCTCAGGTCGTTGGTCGCTCCATGCTGGTCAAGCGCCTCAAACCCTTGCCGGTTGAGGCGGTGGTGCGGGGTTATCTGGCCGGTAGCGGCTGGAAGGAATACCAGGAGAACCAGGCCGTGTGCGGCGTGGCGCTGCCACCGGGGCTCAAAAACGCCTCCAAGCTGGCCCAGCCCATCTACACGCCCGCCTCGAAGGCCGCCGTCGGCGACCACGACGAAAACATCACCTTTGAGCAGTCTGTGGCCATCATCGGGCTGGACCTGGCCACGCGCATCCGCGACATCAGCATCCAGCTGTACCAGGCGGCCAGCGAGATCGCCGCCACCAAAGGCATCATCATTGCCGACACCAAGTTCGAATTTGGTTTGGACGCCGATGGCATCCTGACCCTGATGGACGAGGTGCTGACCCCCGACTCCTCGCGCTTCTGGCCGGCCGAAAGCTACCAGGAGGGCATCAACCCGCCCAGTTTTGACAAGCAATTTGTGCGCGACTGGCTGGAACAAGCGCAAGTGGACGGCAAGCCCTGGAGCAAAACACCTCCGGCCCCGCGTGTGCCCAACGAGGTGATCGCCAAAACAGCCGCCAAATACCAGGAAGCCCTGCAGCGCCTGACAGGTCAAACCGCCTGACGCTTGCAAGGGCGGGTGGTCGCGGTCTAAAAACTGTAGCCCACCGCCACCGTGACCACCGATGGCCGGAACTTGATGTCGGCCGTGCGCTCGATGCCCAGCGTGTTGGAGGTGAGTTTGGTTTTGACCTGAGCGGTAGACCAGACGCCGGTCACTGACCAAGGCCCGCCCAACTTGGCCGTGACACCTAACTGCAGCGCCAGCCCGATCGAGTCGTCGAGCTTGAGTGACGTGGCCCCGCCATTGATGGCGTTGTTCACGGCTGTGGAGTCGGCCTTGTCAAACACCGTGTAGTTCACGCCCACGCCCACAAAAGGGCGAAATTGGCTCGTTTTGTCGCCAAATCGGTAGTTCATGAAGAGCGTTGGCGCCACTTGGCGGACCTTGGCGCCAATGGCGCCGTTCTGGGCTGCCACGCTGCCTGGCACGGCGGCCGGGTTCAGAATGACCACGGCTACATCGTGCGTGGGCGGGACGCCCAGGGCCAGCTCGGCCTCCCACCGGTCATCGATCTCCCGTGCGGCGCTGAAAAACAGCGTCGACTTGTTCAGGACCTCCAGGCTGAGTGCATTGACGGGCGTCAGCGGGCCTGACACGGCCGAAGCCGAGGAGCCGGGATCAATGTGAACCCAGCCCAGTTTGAGCGTGGTGGCCTGAGCCCAGACCCCGCCAGAGGCACCCAAAGCCAGCACAGCGAAAGCGGATGCTAAAGCAGATGTTTTTTTCATGGGAATCACTCCGTCGACTTAAAACTGGGAAAAGAAACCACGCGCTGCCGCGTTGCAAAACGGCGGCACCAGGCCACCGTGGTAAGCGGCGGTCACGGCAGTTGCCGCATTGGCGCCTGCCGCCGTGGCTGTCGCTGTCTTGGCGTTGGCGAAGCCGAGCTTGGCGGCAGCAAACGGATCGGTCGCACCGGTCACGGCTGAATCCACATTCAGCACCGTCACGCGTCCAGCAGGCAATCCAGCCCACAAAGCGCCCATGACGCCGGTGTTCAGCGCGTAAAACACGGTGGGGTCGCCACTGCCTGCACACAGCAAGACGGGGGACGCGGGTGTCCAGCCGCGCAAGTCGTTCTTGATGGCTGCCGCCCGGATCGGATTTTTCGCCGTGACGGAAGGGCCGCCCGTGGTGAATGCCGGCACCACGCCATCCGGGTTGGCAGCGGCATCCAGCAGGTAGCTCAGTCGAGCGCTGTTCTTGATCAGGTTGCCTGTACCAAAGCCAGCCGCAAACAAGGCGTCAGTGGCACCTGTGCCCGTGGGTGGCGTGATGGGGGCAAAGGCCGGCGCTGGTGGTGTGCTGCTAAAGAGGGCCAGTTGCGGCAGCTTGCCCGCAGTGACCACGCCGGAGAAGTCATAGGCCCCGGGAATGAGTGACTCGATGCCCGTGGCATAGGCGCTCTCATAGATGTCAGCCGGAGTGCTGTACAAGTTGCCATAGGCCTTCTGGAAACTGGTGAAGATCATCGGCGAGAAAATCGTGCCGCCTGCGTTCACGTTGCCATAAAAGGTGGCATCCGACTGGGCCGCCAGTGCGTAGGGCCCCGACATGGGTGCCGATGCCGTCACGGGGATGCCGGCCGCCTGCATGGCCCGGTGGGCCGCCATGGCGACGTGGCCGCCCTGGGAGTAGCCGGTCAGGAACAATTTGGCACTGGCCGCCGTGGGCGACAGCAGGGTGGGCAAGGCTTTCTTGGCCGCCGTCAGTGCATCGATCATTTCCCTGGAGGACTGCTCGGCATTGAGGTAGGGGTGGTAGCTCAAGGGCGAGCTGTCATAACCGGCGTAATTGGGCGCCACCACGATGTAGCCTTGTGCCGCGTAGAGCGCGGCCAGCATCAGGCCTTCCGAGTAGGCCGGGTTGGTGTTGTCAGAGAAGTCAGCCAGGTTGTAGCGCTTGGTGACCGTGGTGCCGTGGGCGTACATCACGATGGGGCGTGCGCCCGTGCAGCGGGCGTCCGAGCCGGTGGGCACCATCAGGGCGCCCGAGGCATTCGTGGCTTCGTTGGCGCCCCCGACCGTGCCATATTTCAGGTACTGCACATCGACGCCACACACCGGTGTGCCGGCGAGTTGCTGCAGGCTCTGGCCCGATGCGCTGGCTTGCAGGGACGCCGTGAAGTCGGCTGCCGTGAGCGAGGTGATGCGCAATGCCGGACTCTGCATCAGCGCGCCACGCGCGGGGTTGTCGTCCTGCAGGCCGAGGTTGTCGCCACCCCCGCCGCCGCAAGCTGCCACCAGCAGTGTGGAGCCCAATGCCGCCCATGAAGCCTTGAAATAAGTCATCCGTCGTCTCCGGTATTGTTGTTGAAGTTGAAAGCAGCACTCATAAAAGAACGGTCGTGCTATTTTCAGTGAACAATTCTAGGATTGATCTGTGGACGCCGTAAGAGGGGTAACTACTGAGATTTATCAATGTCGGGGGGTGGTGTTCGATGTCCGGATCGCTCGCTACTATCGACCACATGAAAAAAAATGCCCACCCAGCCCATGCCGCCTGTCCTTGTGACAGCGGTCAGCCCTACTCCGATTGCTGCGGCCCCTGGCATGCCGGCCTGGTGGCAGGGCGGCACGCACCCACCCCCGAGGCGCTGATGCGCTCGCGCTACAGCGCCTATGTGTTCGGGCTACTTGATTACCTGTTGGCGACCTGGCATGCGTCGAGCTCTCCGGGTGACCTGGAGCTGCCACCCGTCAAGTGGCTGGGTCTGGAGGTGCGTCACGCCCAAACCGCCGGTGACGCCGGTGTGGTGGAGTTTGTGGCGCGCTGCAGAGAAGGCGGGCGCGCCCAGCGGCTGCATGAAACCAGCCGCTTCGTGCGCGAAGACGGCCGGTGGTACTACATTGACGGGCAGATGACCGAGCCGGAGTAGGCCCGGTCAGAGCGGGGGGTGTCAGCCCAGGTGCTTGCCCACAATCCCCGCCAGTTCAAACATCGTGACCTGCGGTTTGCCAAACACGGCCAGCAGCTTGGCGTCCGCGTTGATGGCGCGCTTGTTGGCGGCGTCCTGCAGGTTGTTGGCCTTGATGTAATCCCACAGTTTTTTGATGACCTGAGGGCGCGCCACGGCTTCGGTGCCAATCACGGCGGCCAGGGCGTCGCTGGGCTTGAGTCCGGCAGCGCCTGTGCCTTCCTTCTTGACGGCGGCCTTGCGCGGGGCCTTGACGGCCGCCGTTTTTATAGCAGCCTTCTTTGCAGGTGCTTTTTTGGCTGTAGCCGGCGTCTTGATTGGTGCAGTGGATGCTTTTTTAGGAGCACCTGCCGTCTTGCGGGGCGGGAACTTGCTGGGTGCAAATTCAAAATTCACCTTGCCGGCCTCGGCATCCCAGGCCAGCATGGCCTTGAAGGCGCGCCGGGTGCGCATGGACACAAACTTGTCCAGCAGATCGGTCTTGCCGGTGGCCAACAACTTGATCATCTGCTCCCGCTCAATGGGTTGCTGCAAGATGATCTGGCCGCTTTTGAAGTCGCAGCTTGGGGTCGCCTGCGCCAGAGTGGGCACCGATTTTTCGCACAGGTAGTTCTTGCCATGTTCAAACACGGCGCTGCCGCACTTGGGGCACGCGCCTAATGCCTCCTGGCCGCTGAAGTCAATCAGTTCACCGGATTCTTCGCCTTTCTTGTCGTCGCCAAAGTCGAATTCGAGCTTGTAGTTTTTGCTCTCTTCGTCGAACTTGATGATCATCTCGGCCGTGAACGGCCATCCGGCCTTGGAGCGAAAGCCGCTCAGGGGACCAATCTTCCGGTCACGCAAAAACTGCTCCACCTCAGTCGCCTCAAACGTGCGCCCGGCCGGGGTCTTGCCAAACGAGAAGCCGCAGCCCTCGCTCTGGCCGTCCGGGCCGGTGCAGGTGTAGCGCCGGTAGTTTTCGCGGACGACACCGCCGCAGTTCGGGCAGGGGCTGCTCAGGGTGGCAAAGTCACCGGGCACCGTGTCGCGGTCGTATTCCTTGGCTTTTTTCACCATGCGCTCGGTCATGGCGGCAATGTCGGCCATGAAGGATTCACGGCTGAGTTTGCCCTGCTCCATTTGGGCCAGCTTGTATTCCCATTCCCCGGTGAGTTCGGCCTTGGTCAGTTCCTGCACATCCAGGCCGCGCAGGAGCGTCATCAACTGCATGGCTTTGGCCGTAGGGATTAGCTCCCTACCTTCGCGCAGGATGTATTCCTGGGCAATCAAACCCTCGATGATGCTGGAGCGCGTGGCTGGCGTGCCAAGGCCTTTTTCCTGCATGGCCTGGCGCAGTTCGTCGTCTTCCACGGTCTTGCCCGCGCCCTCCATGGCGCCCAAGAGCGTGGCCTCGGAGTAGCGTGCGGGTGGGCGGGTCTTCAGGGCCTTGGGGTCGACCGCCTCGGCCTTGACCCGCTCGCCGGACTGCACCGGCACCAGGTTGCCTGAGTTTTTGTCATCCTTGTCGGCTTGTTCGGCAGCGGCTTCCTTGCCGTAAATGGCCAGCCAGCCCGGCTTGACCAGAACTTTGCCTTCGGTCTTGAAGTTGTGCCCCACCGCCGTGCTGATGCGCGTAGTGATCTGGTACTCGGCCGCCGGGAAAAACACCGCCATGAAGCGGCGCACCACCAGGTCATAAATCTTTTGCTCGGTCTCACTCAGGCCACTGGGCGCTTGCAGCGTGGGAATGATGGCGAAGTGATCACTCACCTTGCTGTTGTCAAAAATGCGCCTGGAGGGCCGGATGTAGTTCCCGTTGAGTGCGGTGAGCGCGTGCGGGGCGAGGTGTTTCATGCCACTGTCGGCCAGCATCTCAAAGGTTTGCTTGACAACCGGCACGTAGTCCTCGGGCAGGGCGCGCGAGTCGGTTCGGGGGTAGGTCAGGGCCTTGTGGCGTTCGTACAAACTTTGGGCAATCGAGAGCGTGGTTTTGGCTGAAAAACCAAATTTTCCGTTGGCCTCGCGCTGCAGGCTGGTCAGGTCGAACAGCAGGGGCGAGACCTGCGTGGTGGGCTTGCTTTCTTCGGTGACCGTGGCTTGCTGCCCACGCACGGCATCGGCAATGGCCTGGGCCTCACGCTGGCTCCAGAGCCGGTCGGCTTTGAGTTCGGCGTCTGCTTCTTCATTGCCGGCAGCGGCATTGGCAGCGGATTTTTTCCAGGCGGGATCAAACCATTTGGCCGGGTACTCGCCAGCCTGGGCGCCGAAGGTGGCGTGAATCTCCCAGTATTCGCGGCTGACGAACTTGCGGATCTTTTCCTCCCGCTCCACCACCACGCTCAAAGTGGGTGTTTGCACCCGCCCCACGGTGGTTAAAAAGAAGCCCCCGTCGCGCGAGTTGAACGCCGTCATGGCGCGTGTGCCGTTGATGCCCACCAGCCAGTCGGCCTCGCTGCGGCAACGTGCGGCGTTGGCCAGCGGCATCATTTGCTGGTCGGTGCGCAGGCTGTTGAAGCCGTCGCGAATAGCCTGCGGCGTCATGGACTGCAGCCACAGGCGGTTGACCGGCTTGCCCAGCGGCTTGGCGCCGCCGGCGTACTGCTCGATCAGCCGGAAGATCAGCTCACCCTCGCGGCCCGCGTCGCAGGCATTGATGAGCTTGTCCACGTCCTTGCGTTTGGCCTGCTTGACCACGGCATTGAGCCGGGTCTTGGTCTTGTCCATCGGTTTGAGGTCAAAGTGCGGCGGAATTACCGGCAGGTGCGCAAAGCTCCACTTGCCGCGCTTGACGTCAAATTCTTCAGGAGCCTGAATTTCCAGCAAGTGACCGACGGCACTGGTCACCACGTATTTTTCGTTCTCGAAATGGTCGTCGAATTTCTCGAACTTGCCCGCCACGGGCGTCAGCGCCCGCACGATGTCTTGCGCCACAGAAGGCTTCTCGGCAATGACTAATGTTTTCATCTGACTACAATTCCCTTTTCTCGCGGGCGCCCGGGCGCCCGCACCTGCACGTGGGCACGCACACACGCACCCATACGAGTTCACGATACCAAATTTTCAAACGTGTCCCCAAAAGCCTCATCCACCGCCAGTCGCCGCATTCAAACCCGTCGCTCCGGCGTCCATGGCAAGGGCGTGTTTGCCGTGCAGGACATTGCCGAGGGCGAAACCCTCATCGAATATGTGGGCGAAATCATCAGTTGGCAGGAGGCGCAGGCGCGCCATCCGCACGACCCCGCCCAGCCCAACCACACGTTTTACTTTTCGCTGGAAGACGGCAACGTGATCGACGCCTTGCATGGCGGGAACTCGTCGCGCTGGATCAACCACTCTTGTGACGGCAACTGCGAGGCCGACGAGGTCAACGGTCGCGTGTTCATCAAGGCCCTGCGCAACATCCCGGCCGGTGAAGAACTTAATTATGACTACGGCCTGATCATTGACGAGCGCTACACGCCCAAGCTCAAGGCCGAGTATCCCTGCTGGTGCAGTGCCAGTACCTGCCGGGGCACGCTGCTGGCGCCCAAACGTCCCCATGGTCGCGCCAAACCATGATGGCGCCCATTCAATGGCCCCTGGAGGCCATCTGGGAGGCAGTAGCGCCGGGTTTGCCCGGCTTTAGTCTGGAGGTTTTGCCCCGGATTGATTCAAGCAACACCGAGCTGATGCGCCGCGCTCGCGCCGGGCGGCTGGAGCCGGTGCTGCTGGTGGCCGAGTGTCAGACCGCCGGGCGGGGACGTCTGGGGCGCGAGTGGTTGAGCGGGCAGGACGCCGCCGGGGTCACAGGCAGCACGCAGGCCCCCCTGGCATCCCTGACGTTTTCCGTTGGGTTGCCCCTGGCCCCCAACGATTGGTCGGGCTTGTCGCTGGCCGTGGGGGTGAGTGTGGCCCAGAGCCTGCACCCTGAATTGCGCTTGAAATGGCCCAACGACCTGTGGTGGCGTGACCGCAAGCTGGCCGGCATTTTGATCGAAACCGTGAGCCTGGGCGACTCGGGTGCCGCGCGTTATGCCGTGGTGGGCGTCGGTATCAACATCCAGCCGCGCGATGCTGCTGGCTTGACCACGCCGCCGGCCTGGCTCAATGAGCTGTCGCCCGGTGCGTCCGCGCCCCAAGCCCTGCTGCAAGTGGCTGCGCCCCTGATACGCACGCTCAAGGCCTTTGAGGCGGCCGGATTCGCCCCGTATCAAGCCCGTTTCAATGCGCTGGATGCGCTGGACGGGGTGCCTGTGAATTTAAGCAATGGCACGCTGGGCGTGGCGCGCGGTGTTGACGGCACGGGCGCCCTGCAGGTGCACACGGCACAGGGCCTGGAGAAAATCACCAGTTCCGAGGTCAGCGTGCGCCCTCAACGCCCGCCGTCCTACGACAACCTGTAGTTTTCATCCATTTTCAGGCCCTCACCCCCCATGTTGCGTTCGCTTGCCCTGACCTTGGTGCTGCTCAACGGCGTTTATTTCGCCTGGTCGCAAGGGCTGTTACTGGCCTACGGCTTCGGGCCGGTGGCGCAGTCCGAGCCGCAGCGGCTGGCGCAGCAAATCCAGCCAGAGGCCCTGAAGTTGCTCACGGCCAAAGAGGAGTTGGCTCTGGTCGAGGTGGCGAAAGAACTCGCTCCCAAGCCCGCAGCCTGTCTGCAGGTGGGGGTGTTTGATGAAGCACAAGGCGCGCGTCTGCGCGCTGCCTTGGCTGCAGCGCAGCTGCCCGAAGGGACGTGGCTGCTGGAGGACGTCGTGGCACCCGGACGCTGGATTGTGTATGTGGGGAAATTTCCCAACTCTGAGGTCCTTGCCAAAAAGCGCACTGAGCTGGCCAACCTGAACCTCAAGCTGCAAGCTTTGACCAACCCCGCGCTCCAGCCTGGTTTGTCACTGGGGGGGGGTGATAGCCAGGCTGATGCCAATGCGCTGCTGGAATCCTTGGGCCGTCGCGGCCTGCGCGCTGCTAAAGTGGTCCAGGAGTACCCACCCACGCGCGGCACCTTGTTGCGCGTGCCAGTCGTCGATGACGCCTTGCGCACCAGGTTGGATGCCTTGAAGCCGGCGCTGGCCGGGAAATCCTGGGTGGACTGTCCGTAATCTGGCGCTGATGCTTCACCCAACTCAGCCCGGGTTGTTGTTGTCTTCCAACATGAACCGAACGCTGAACAATGCCCCGGGGGCAGCATGGCCCGCACGGGCATCTTCCATGGTCACCGTGGCATGGTGCTGTTGCGCGATCTCCAGCACGATGGGCAGGCCCAGCCCGGTGCCGTCCGCTTCGGTGCCCAACGCCCTGTAAAAGGGCTGAAAGATCAATTCACGCTCCACCTCGGGTACGCCCGGGCCGGAGTCTTCCACCTGCAACACCAGGGTATGGCCAAAGGGATCGATCAGCACCCGCGCCGTGATGACCCCCGGCGTCTCCAGGCTGGAGGGGGTGTAGTTGATGGCGTTGTCCACCAGGTTTCGAATCAGTTCTTTGAGCAAAGTCGCATTGCCCGCCAGTTGCCCGCCCCGGGCGCCGGGTTGAGTGCCCTCATAGCCCAAGTCAATGTGCTTCTCGATGGCTCTCGGTACGCAGTCCCGCACCACCGCCATGGTCAGTTCGGCCAAATCGCAGGGGACGCGGGGCATGGCGACGCCGCTGCTTTCGGCCCGGGCCAGCGCCAGCAACTGGTTGACCGTGTGGGTGGCCCGAATGCTGGCCCGGCCGATCTGGCGCAGTGACTGCTTGAGTTCCTCGGCATGGGCGCCTTCGCGCTGCGCCAGGTCGGCCTGCATGCGCAGCCCCGCCAAGGGTGTCTTGAGCTGGTGGGCGGCATCGGCTAAAAAACGTTTCTGGGTTGCAATGGAGTCGTTGAGGCGCAGCAACAGATCGTTGACCGAGGACACCAGAGGTGCCACCTCCAGCGGCACCGACTGGGCATCAATCGGGCTCAGGTCATCGGGTTTGCGGGCGCGAATGCGCTCCTCAAGCTGGTGCAGCGGCTTGATCGCCTGCACCAGCGCCAGCCAGACCAGCAGCACGGACAGCGGCAAAATTACAAATTGCGGGAGCATCACGCCCTTGACGATTTCGGTAGCCAGAACCGAGCGCTTTTCCAGCGTCTCGGCCACCTGCACCAAAGCTGGACGGCTCTCCGGCAACGGCAGCTGAACCCAGGTGTAGGCAATCCGCACGTCTTCGCCCCGCATTTCGCCATCGCGAATACGCACGTGGTTGAGAACGACCTTCTCATCAGCAGGCGGCAAAGGCAAGGTGCTCTCGCCACTCAGGTATTCGCCCCGCGCGCCCAGCACCTGGTAATAGACTGTGTCTGCATCGTCGGCCCGCAGCAACTCGCGCGCAGGCAGGGGCAAATTGAACTGCACTTTGTCGTGCTTGATCGAAATCAATTGCGCCAGGGCGGTCACGTTGTACTCCAGCGCCCGGTCAAAAGGCTTGGCCGCAATTCCCTGAGCCACCAGCCACGTCAACACCAGACTCACCGGCCACAGCAGCAGCAGCGGGGTCAGCATCCAGTCCAGGATCTCGCCAAACAGCGAGCGTTGCTCGCGTTGGAACATGTTCATGACCCGAGCAGCCCCCGGGTAGGCCGCGCAACACTCACGTAAGCCACCGTGCGAGCCATGAGCTTAGCCTGGAATTTTCTCCAGGCAATAGCCTAGCCCGCGCACGGTAGCGATGCGGATCGGTCCTTTTTCGATCTTCTTGCGCAGGCGGTGGATGTAGACCTCAATCGCGTTGTTGCTCACCTCTTCGCCCCACTCGCACAGCCGCTCCACCAGCTGGTCTTTGCTGACCAGCCGACCGGCGCGTTGCAGCAGTACCTCCAGAAGGCCGAGTTCCCGCGCAGAGAGCTCCACCATCACGCCGTCAATGGTGGCCACGCGGCCGCCCTGATCGTAAATCAGGGGGCCATGTTTGATGGTGCTGCTCGCGGTGCCCATGCCCCGGCGGCTCAGGGCGCGCACGCGCGCTTCCAGTTCTTGCAGGCTGAAGGGCTTGGCCATGTAGTCGTCGGCACCAAAATCCAGGCCCTTGACCCGTTCCTCGACGCTGTCGGCGGCGGTCAAAATCAGCACCGGCAGGGAGGAGCCCCGGGCCCGAAGCTTTTTCAAGACCTCCAGCCCGTGCATCTTGGGCAGGCCCAGGTCCAGAATAAGCAGGTCAAATTCGGTGTTGGTCATGAGCGCCGCGTCGGCCTCCGTCCCGCTGGCTACGTGGTCTACCGCGGCCCCCGAACTGCGCAAGGTGCGCAGCAAACCGTCCGCCAAAACCTGGTCATCTTCGGCAATCAAGATCCGCATGTGTGTCTCCTGGTGTGGTGGGCGTCGACATCGGGCGCACACGTTGTCTGGTGATTCTAGGCGGGTGTGTGATCTGTCTGATTTTTGGGTTGTGCAGAAGCTGCATCAAGACGCATAGGCTTCCAGGCCAATGGCGATGACCGTGGCCACTTCGATCCCGGCCGCCATGCGCAACTCGTCCTCCGCTTGCGCCACAGCATCCCGAAACGCGCGCAGCCAGATCAGCCCCACCGGGGTAAATACGATGCGCCGGGCTCGGGCATCACGCAGATCCTCCAGGCGCTCCACCAGGCCCCAGGCCTCGCACTGTCCCACCAGTTTGCCCATGGCCTGTTTGGTCATGCCGGCGCGCTGGGCCAAGTCGGTCAGACGCAACCCGTCCAGCGCCAGATGCCGCGTGATGTGGACATGCGACGCACTCAAGCTGCCCCGTGCCGCCAGGTTGGAAAGCGACAGTGGCACCTCCACATTGCGCGCCATGAGGGACAGGACCCGGGCGTCAAAACGCTGCAGCGCCTGGTGTAGCCAATGCCCCAGATGAGCCTGGCGCCAACCTTCATCCACGTTGATTTTGAGCATGTTGAGATGGTAAGCTAAATTGACCAATAAAACTGTTTACAGATTTAAACGACGCTCCTAAACTACTGTTCAAGCATCCAGCCTGTCATTAAAGCCAGACGATGCGCCCCAATTCAAACCCAAGGAGATTCTCATGGACGCACCTGTCAAAGCCCCTACGCCTGCCGCCCCTTCCAACCCCGTCAATGCCGAGAAAGCCAAAGCCCTGCAAGTGGCCCTGGCCCAGATTGAAAAGCAATTTGGCAAAGGCACCATCATGCGTCTGGGCGAGGGCGAGGTGATTGAGGATATTCAGGTGGTCTCCACCGGGTCCCTGGGGCTGGACATCGCGCTGGGTGTGGGTGGCCTGCCACGCGGCCGGGTGGTCGAGATTTATGGCCCCGAGTCCAGCGGCAAAACCACGCTCACGTTGCAGGTGATCGCCGAGATGCAAAAAATCGGTGGCCAATGCGCGTTTGTCGATGCCGAACACGCGCTGGACATCCAGTACGCCCAAAAGCTCGGCGTGAACCTGCAAGACCTGCTGATCTCCCAGCCTGACACCGGCGAGCAGGCCCTGGAGATTGTGGACAGCCTGGTGCGATCCGGTGCGGTCGATTTGATCGTGGTCGACTCCGTGGCCGCCTTGACGCCCAAGGCCGAGTTGGAGGGCGAAATGGGCGACTCCCTCCCCGGCCTGCAGGCCAGGTTGATGAGCCAGGCCCTGCGCAAGCTCACCGCCCACATCAAAAAGACCAACTGCATGG
>CALRWE010000023.1:0-31921 GCA_943371745.1 Rhodoferax sp. OV413 | reverse complement strand
CTGACCACCCCAAAATCTGCAAAACGGTCATTCACCGGCAGCATTGGAAGCCCGGCGTAGTCTTCGGTGTGCTGCCGGAATGTTTCAATTTGTGTCGCTTACAAGGCTTGATCGATCTTCGGACCTGCCAAACCGGCCCAGCCCTATCTCGACCAAGCCTTCAGCACGGCGCAACAGGAAGAGCACATCCATCCCCATGCGCTGTGCCAGGGCCATACCCTCGCCGCAGCCTGCCACAAGTAAGGCCGTGGCCCAGGCGTCCGCATGCATGCAGGACCGCGCCAGCACGGTGACCGATGCCACGGCGTTGTTCACCGGCGCGCAACGGCGCGAGTCCATCGTGTGCGCGATACGCGCATCGCCCACTTTCAGATAGCGTCGGTAGTCGCCCGAGGTGGCCACGGCCAGATCCTCCAAGTCGATGACTCCGTGCACCGCGCGGCGCCCAGCCTCGGGGCCCTCAAGCGCCACCGCCCAGGGCACGCCGTTGGCTTGACCTCCCTTGGCGCGCAGCTCGCCATCAAGCGCTGCCAGTGCATGCTGCACACCGTGCTGTTGCAGCACATGGGCCATGCGGTCTACCGCGTAGCCCTTGGCAATGCCGCACAGGTCGAGTTGCAAAGGCGCACGCTTGCGGGCGCGGCCTGAGTGTTTGTCCAACTCCAGGTACCCGTGCGCAGCAAGGGGCGTGGACTGACGTGCGGCCCGAATCGCTTGCGCGTCGGGTGCATCGCGCACCGCGCCAAACCCCCAGGCATCGACCAGTGCCCCAACGCAGGGATCGAATGCACCTGCGCTCAGGCGACGAACATCGAGCGCGCAGTCCAGCACCTCCAGTATCTCAGTGGGCAGGTCCACCCAGGCATCCACGGGCGCCCGGTTCAGGCGCATGAGGTCGCTGTCCGGTTTCCAGGGCGACATCTGCCCGTCCACCTGCTCCACCGCAGCTGCGAGGTCCTGGTGCAAGGCCGCCAGGTCCATGGTGTTGTCGGCGTCGATACTGACAGACCACCGTGTACCCATGGTCGGGCCGTGCAGGGTGCTGCGCTTGCAGGCAGCAGCGGGCTCAGAAGACATCTTCGGCATAACGCTCCTTCGTTTTCAGCGTCGATACGCTCAACTGCAGTGGTGCCAGCACCGCGTCCAGTGTCTCGACCACGCCCTGTGCCATAGCGCGGCTTCCACAAACACGCACGATGGCGCCTTGTGCCACCAGGCCGCGCACGTGCTCGGCGTCTCGGCTCAGGGCATCCTGCACATAGCCGCCGCCGTCGGGCACGCGGGAGAAAGCTGTCTGCAGCGTTGTCAGGCGCCCCTCAATGAGCCAGCGCTGAATTTCGAGGCCGAAGTAAAAGTCCTGCGCCGGGTCTCGTCCACCAAAGTACAGGTCCATCGGGCTGTGCCTGTCGTTGCGGCGGATGAAGCCGGCCAGCGGCGCCACGCCCGTACCTGCCCCGATCAGCAGCACAGGCCGTCGCGTTCGCGGCAGTGCAAAGCCGGGGTTGGACCGGATAAAGGCGGTGATGCGGTCCCCCTCCTGCAGGCCCAGCAAGTGCGTGGAGCACAGGCCACCGGGCATCTGACGCACGCAGATTTCCAGAAACCCGTCTTCCCAGCCGGACGCCAGTGAGTAGTAGCGCGGTACGGCTGAGCCCGGCGGCACGATGCCCACGAGGTCGCCTGCTGCAAACCGCGCCAGCCCGTGCCCGCGCAGGCGTGCACGCAGCCCCAGTGCTGGCCACGTCAATCGCAGGATCGCCGTGGCCTGCCCGATAGCCCCCGGGTAGTCCTGGCGCGCAATGAGCGTGAGCGCAGAAGTGGGTGGCACGCGCGGTACATGCTCCAGCACCAGGGGTTCGTTCAGCGCCTGTGCCAGGGCCACGCCCCAACGCGCAAACTGCTGGGCCGATTGCTGGTGGATGCACTCCAGTGGCAGCAGCGCGGGCCACCCCTTTGCCCGCAGCGTCTGATCCAGCGCCACGGCAAAGGCGCAAAAGGCCGGGAACTGCCGGTCGCCAAAGCCCAGCACGGTTACCGGCACCGGGCTGGCATCGAGCTTGGCGATGTGCTCCAGGGCGTGGCTGGCGTGGGCCGGGGCCTGTCCTTCGCCATAGGTGGCGGCCAACACAAACACCTGCCGCGTGGCGGGCGTGGTTCGAAAGTTCTCCAGCGCGCTGGTGTGCACGCGGTGGCCGCCTTGGCTCAGCGCGTCTTGCAGCGTTTGGGCAAACCCCCAGGTGCTGCCGCCTTCGCTGGCCACGAAGATGAGCACGTCGGCCTGTACCAGCGGGGTGTTGCCCGTGATGTGGGGTGCCAAGCGGCGTGCTTGCCACCAGATGACAACGCCCGACAGCCAGAACAGCAGCACGCTGGCACCCACCAGCCCGAGCACCACGGCCCAGGGCCAGGCCGCTTCGCCCGTGTGCAGTACCACGGCCAGGTCGTTAACGCGCTGCGCAAGGGTGACGTCCTGCCAGGCCAGCGTTTGCCCGGAGTACTGGTCGATCCAGCCTTGACCTTGGGCGGTGGCGACCTTCCAGGTGTCCTGTGGGTCGGTGGCGCCGGGTAAATTCAGCTTGCGCAAATCCTGCACAGCAAGGCTTTGCAGCGGGGCGAGCTGTGCGCCGGACAGGGCTGGCTTGCCAGTGACCACCGAGAGCACTTCAGGCTCGGTCCGGGTGTCCGGTGTCACCAGGCCCAGGGTCGATGCGCTCATGGTCAGCGCCGTGAGCGATGTCAGGCACAGGACGACAAGTACCACGCGGCCCGCGACCACGTGGATGCGCTGCGCCAGCGAGCCGCGCACCCGTGCGGCGAGGTGCCGCCAGCCGCCCATGCGCCGCAGCAAAAGCACCAAGGCAGAGACGCACAACAAGCCCATGGTCAACGCGATGCCCGCTGCGCCCCAGCGCCCGGCATCGCCCAGAAGTAGCGAGCGGTGCAGGTTTTTGACCCAACGCGGCAACACCGAAGCTTGCCAGGCGCCCAGCACCCGACCATCGGTCGGATCCACGTAAGACGCCTGCGGCTGGTCGCCGGCAAAGCTGAACACCACGATGGCACCCGAGGGCAGGCGGCGAATTTCTTCCACACCTGTGACGGTGCGCGCCACGCGCTCCACCAGCGCCGCCACGGGCAAATCGCCCGGGGCGGCGGGTGCCTGCCACGCCTGCTGCACCGGGTCGATCGCCAAGATGGCGCCGGAGATGCCCAGCACCACGGCCAGGGTGCCAAGGGTCAGGCCCAGCCAGCGGTGGACGGCTTTCCAGCTCATGCGAGCCCCTTCATTGGAGTTGGAAGGTCACCGACTGGATGTACTGCTTGCCCGCTTGCGGCTTGCCGGCGTTGGCGGTGGATAGCGGGATGCGGACCTCCGACGGGCTGTCGCGCATGTCTTCTGCAGCGGCGTCAATGCGGATTTCATAGCCCGCGTCAATCAGTGCATCTGCCAGATCGGCTGTGACCTTGAGTGTGCGCCCCGCGCCCACGCTGGCACCGGTGACGCCGTCCAGGCGCTTGGCGTCACCGGCCGAGAGGCGACTCCAGTCAGACAAGTGCTTGTGGTACTTGGCCTTGCCGCCGGCCACCCACAGCGTGCGCACATAGGCGCCTTTGGCATCGGTCAGGTACGCTGCCAAATAGGCGCCGTCGCCACCGTAGTTTTTGAGCTGGGCGGTCAGCGCGACCTGGCGGCTGTGTGCCAAGGCGGGAAGCGCCAGCGCGCAGGCGGCTGCCAAAATGGTCAAAAGGGGTTTGTGCATGGAGATGCTCCTGTGGGATGGGTGGTTACTGGATCTGGCCGCGCGGCGGGCTGCCAGGGGTTAACAAAGGTGATGGCGGGGCGGCACCCTCCTCACCACGATCACGTTCCCGGGCACGTTGGTGGTCGTCTTGCTTCATCTTCAACACCTTCAGGGTTTCCGGGTCGATCTTGGCTTTGAAGTTGCGTCCTTGGGCATCAGTGCCGCGAATTTCATAGCAGCCGTCGTCGATCTTCAGCCGATGGACCTGCCAGCCCTGTGCGGATGCCCATTGCCGCAATGCCTCGCGCGTTTGCCATCGATTCACCGGCGCATCGCAATCGTCACCGGCCCACGTGGGGACGACGGCCAGGCTGAGCGACAGAATCAGCATGCCATGGCGCAAAGTGGGGAGGTATTTCATGGAAGGCTTCTATAAAAAAGGGCCGGCACTTGACGGTTACCAGTGCGGGCTACTCATGAGACTACGGGTGTCCAATCCAATGCACGAGGAATTACAGCGTGTGAACAAGCCGACCTTGATCGGGCTGCGTCAGGATGGCTGCTGCAATCAAAAGAACCGCGCTGAGAAAAGCAGAGGCAAGACTGAGCTTATCCCTCACGTTTGGTCGAGTATTGACCTACATCAATGAAGAGCTGCTGTGCGGATTAGTGCTGCTGCAGACCTTTGTCAAGCAGAGCGGCACAAGCGCAGTACCCAGCGTGCCGCGTCGGCTCAGGGGTTGGAACCGCCGTGGCTGGCGCGCTTCTCCCGCTTGTGTTCAGCAACCAAAGTCACTTGGCCCTCAAGGTCCTGGCTCTCCAGGCGCACGGTAAAGCCCCAAAGAGTCGCCACATGGGCCATGACGGCCTTGCAAGACTCATCAAGCGGTCGGCGTTGGTGCGCAAAATGCCGCAGGGTCAGAGACCGGTCACCACGAAGGTCTACGTTCCACACCTGAATGTTGGGCTCGCGGCTGCCGAGGTTGTATTGGTCGGACAGTTGACGGCGCAGGGTCCGGTAGCCGCTCTCATCGTGAATGGCCTGGATTTGCAGCCTGTCGCGCGCGTCATCGTCCAGCACCGAGAAAAACCGGAACTCGCGCATCAACTGGGGTGACAGATACTGCGCAATAAAGCTCTCGTCCTTGAAGTTGTGCATGGCAAATTCAAAGGTCTCGCGCCACGGTGTACCAGCAATGTCGGGAAACCACTCGCGGTCTTCATCTGTCGGGTTCCCGCAAATTCGCTTGATGTCACGCCACATGGCAAAACCCAGCGCGTAAGGATTGATGCCCGAGTAATGTGGGCTGTTGTAGCGCGGCTGGTAAACCACATTGGTATGCGACTGCAAAAATTCCAGCATGAATCCGTCGGACAGTGCACCGTCATCGTAGAGGGTGTTGAGCAGCGTGTAGTGCCAGAAGCAGGCCCACCCTTCGTTCATGACCTGGGTTTGGCGCTGCGGGTAAAAGTACTGCCCGATCTTGCGCACGATCCGAATCACCTCACGCTGCCAAGGCTCCAGCAAGGGCGCGTTTTTCTCAATGAAATACAGCAGGTTTTCTTCTGGTTCCGCGGGGTAGCGCGTGTCCTCCAGGCTCTTGCCTGCCTCCGCGCGCTGCGGCAACGTGCGCCACAGGTCGTTGACCTGGGTTTGCAGGTAGTCAGCACGTTCCTTTTGGCGCGCTGCCTCCTTGGCCAGCGAAAGTCGGGGCGCCCGTTTGAACCGGTCTACACCCACGCCCAACAGGGCGTGGCAGGCATCCAGCAGGCGCTCCACGGCGCTCACGCCATGGCGCTCCTCGCACTCGGCAATGTAGTGGCGGGCAAACACCAGGTAGTCGACGATGGCATCGGCGCTGGTCCATTGCTTGAACAGGTGGTTACCCTTGAAGAACGAGTTATGACCATAGGCCGCATGGGCGATCACCAGCGCCTGCATCGGCAGGGTGTTTTCCTCCATCAAGTAAGCAATGCAGGGGTTGGAGTTGATGACGATCTCGTAGGCCAGCCCCATCTGGCCACGCTTGTAGCGCCCCTCGGTTGCCAGAAAATGCTTGCCGAAAGACCAGTGGTTGTAATACACCGGCATGCCGATCGAGGCGTAGGCGTCCATCATCTGTTCCGCGCTGATGACCTCCAGCACATGGGGGTAGCCGTCCAGCTGGTAGCAGGCTGCTACTTCCCCAATGGCCTTGTCGTATTGCTCCAGCGCGGCGAAGGTCCATTCAGAACCAAGTGGGAGGGCAGGGCGTTTGGAAGGGGTCATGGTGGGCCTACACCTGGCGTTTGAACAACTCGCGAAACACGGGGTAAATATCGGCCACCGTGGCGATACGGCGCATCGCAAATTCTCCCGGGTGGCTCATCTGTAGCCGGGTGTACTCCTGCCACAGGTTTTGGGGTGGCCCGTCGGTGATCTCGATGTAGGAAAAATACTGGGTCAGCGGCAATATCTTTTCATCCAGCAAGACGCGACAACGGGGTGAGTCATCGCCCCAGTTGTCGCCATCAGACGCTTGTGCGCCGTAGATGTTCCACAAGCTGCTGGGGTAGCGGGCCATCACGATCTTGTGCATGAGCTCCAGGGCGCTGGAGACCACTGTGCCGCCGGACTCGCGCGAGGTAAAGAATTCGTCTTCATCAACCTCGCTGGCCACCGTATGGTGTCGAATGAAAACCACCTCAATGCGCTCGTAGTTGCGGGTCAAAAACAGGTACAGCAGCATGAAAAACCGCTTGGCAATGTTCTTGCGCCCCTCGTCCATGGAGCCCGAGACATCCAGCAGGCAAAACATCACTGCCTGCGTGCTGGGGTGGGGCACCTGAACGCGGTTGCTGTAGCGCAGATCGAACGAGTCCACAAAGGGCACCCGATCCATCTTGATGCGCAGGTGCGCAATCTCGTGGCGCAGGCGCTCCAGTTCGGGGTCGTTGTCGGTCAAGCGGTTCCTTTTCTCATCCAGCTCCGCCATCAGGGCCCGCAGTTGTGCGGCGTACGGGCCGCCCACGGCAATGCGGCGGGAGGCCGCGCCGCGCATGGTGCGGGGGAGGTTGATGTTGGCGGGCACGCCGCTTTGGGTGTAACCGGCGCGCACCCGGCGGGTTTGTTCGACATGGGCCAGTTGCTGCTTGACCAGGTTGGGCAACGCGAGTTCATCAAAAAAAATATCCAGAAACTCGTCTTTGGTCAACGTGAAGAGGAACTCGTCCAGCTCCGCACCGTCCTGACTCGCCTGGCCCGGACCCTGGCCACCGGCGCCCCCGGGCGGGCGCTCCACCTGGTCCCCGCTGTTGAAGCGGTCATTGCCGGGACGCACCGTTTCCCAAACGCCCCCCCGACCGTGCGCAAACTGGGGCTCGGCAATGTCTTTGCCCGGAATGCCGATCTTTTCACCGTTATCGATGTCGCGAATGCCGCGCTTGTTGATGGCATCCGAAACTGCTTTGCGAATCTGGCCCTTGTAGCGGTCCAAAAAGCGGGCGCGGTTGACCGAACTCTTATGTTTGCTGTCAAACCGGCGGTCGATGATGCGCACCGTCATGGCATGCCCTGGTGGGTGTTGACGATGCGGATTTATGACGACTTGCGCACGCGCAGGTACCACTCGCACAGCAGACGCACCTGCTTCTCGGTGTAGCCTTTGCTGATCATGCGGTTCACAAAGTCCTTGTGCTTTTTGTGTTCTTCGCCGCTGGCTTTGGTGTTGAACGAGATCACTGGCAACAACTCCTCGGTATTGGAGAACATTTTTTTCTCGATGACAGCACGCAGCTTTTCGTAAGACGTCCACGCCGGGTTCTGGCCATCGTGCTTGGCCCGGGCGCGTAGCACAAAATTGACCACCTCGTTGCGGAAGTCTTTGGGGTTGGAGATGCCGGCGGGCTTTTCTATTTTTTCAAGTTCGCTGTTGAGCGCACTCCGGTCCAGAATTTCCCCTGTGTTGCTATCGCGGTATTCCTGGTCCTGTATCCAGAAATCAGCGTAGGTCACGTAGCGGTCAAAAATATTTTGCCCATACTCCGAGTAGCTCTCCAGGTAGGCGGTCTGAATCTCTTTGCCAATGAACTCGGCATAGCGTGGCGAGAGATATTCCTTGAGGTAGCGGGTATAGCGGTCGGCCACCTCCGCGGGGAACTGCTCTTGCTCAATTTGTTGCTCCAGCACATACATCATGTGCACCGGGTTGGCGGCCACCTCGCGGTGGTCAAAATTGAACACCCGCGACAAGATCTTGAACGCAAACCGGGTGGACAGGCCCGTCATGCCTTCGTCGACCCCGGCAAAGTCCCGGTACTCCTGGTAGCTCTTGGCCTTGGGATCGGTATCTTTCAGGTTTTCGCCGTCATAGACCCGCATTTTGGAGAAGATACTTGAGTTTTCGGGTTCTTTCAGGCGCGACAAGACCGAGAACTGGGCCAGCATCTTGAGCGTGTCTGGCGCGCAGGGAGCCTCGTCCAGCGACGAGTTGGTCAAGAGCTTTTCGTAGATGTGAATCTCATCCGATACCCGCAGTGAATAAGGCACCTTGACGATGTAGATGCGATCCAGAAACGCTTCGTTATTTCGGTTGTTCTTGAACGTCAGCCACTCGGCCTCATTGGAGTGGGCCAAGACCAGTCCGTCAAAAGGAATGGCGCCAAAACCCTCGGTGCCTTTGTAGTTGCCCTCTTGGGTGGCAGTGAGCAGGGGATGCAGTACCTTGATGGGCGCCTTGAACATTTCCACAAACTCCAGCACCCCCCGGTTCGCCAGGCACAGGCCACCTGAGTACGAGTAGGCATCCGGGTCGCTTTGTGAGTAGGTCTCCAGCTTGCGGATGTCAATCTTGCCCACCAGGGCAGAGATGTCCTGGTTGTTTTCATCGCCGGGCTCGGTTTTGGACACGGCTACCTGCGAGAGTACCGAGGGTCTGAGCTTCACTACCCGAAAGCGCGTGATGTCACCTCCAAATTCGCGCAGGCGCTTGACCGCCCAAGGGCTCATGATGGTGCCCAGGTAGCGCCGGGGGATGTTGAAGTCTTCCTCCAGCAGCTTCGCGTCCTCGACTGGATTGAACAGGCCCAAGGGCGACTCGTGCACTGGCGAGCCCTTGATGGCGTAGAACGGCACTTCCTCAATCAGGTACTTCAATTTCTCCGCAAGAGATGACTTGCCGCCTCCCACTGGTCCGAGCAAGTAGAGGATCTGCTTCTTTTCCTCCAGGCCCTGCGCAGCATGCCTGAAGTAAGAAACGATCTGTTCGATCACTTCCTCCACGCCATAAAGGTCCCGAAAAGCCGGATAGCGCCGGAGAACCTTGTTGGCAAAAATGCGTGACAAACGGGGGTCACTGCGGGTGTCCACCAGCTCGGGCTCGCCAATGGCCATCAGCATGCGCTCAGCCACGCTGGCATACGCAGCAGGTTCACGCTTGCACAACTCGAGGTAGTCCTGAATGGACATCTCTTCTTCCTGGGCCGCCTCGAATCGTCCCTGGTAACGCGCAAATATATTCATCACCACTCTCCTTTGATTTAAAAAGGCTGGTTTTGTGTTTTTTTTGTCCGGTTCTGGGTCAAAAATAAATTTAAGACAAAAAAAAGCCCCGGTCAAGGGGCTAAAAGAGCGTGGCTTGCGTTAACTCACGGTTGAGCGAGTGGGTCAGACGGCAGCCAGCGCTTGTTCCAGGTCTTCCAGCAAATCGTCAATGTGCTCAATGCCCACCGACAGGCGAACCATGTCGGGTTTGACTCCTGCTTTGGCCAGCTCTGCCGGGTTGAGCTGGCGGTGTGTGGTGCTGGCCGGATGGCACGCCAGGGACTTGGCGTCGCCAATGTTGACCAGGCGGGTGAACAATTTCAGCGCATCCTGGAACCGGGCGCCAGCCTCCAGGCTGTCCGCGGCCTTCAGGCCAAAACTGATGATGCCCGAGGCCCGACCGCCCATTTGTTTGCTCACGAGCGCGTGGTCGGGATGGTCGCTCAAGCCGGCGTAGTTGACCCAGCCTACTTTGGCATGTGACTGCAGGTGCTGGGCGATCTTGAGTGTGTTCTCGCAAATGCGGTCCATGCGCAAGGCCAGGGTTTCAATGCCCTGCAAAATCTGGAAGGCCGCCATGGGGCTCAGGGCCGCGCCCATGTTCCGCAGGGGTACCACGCGGGCCCGGCCAATGTAGGCCGCCGCGCCCAGCGCCTCGGTGTAGACCACGCCGTGGTAGCTCACATCGGGCTCGTTCAGACGCTTGAAACGCGCCTTGTGCTGTGCCCATGGGAACTTGCCCGAATCCACAATCACGCCGCCAATGGTGGTGCCATGGCCTCCCAGGTACTTGGTGAGTGAGTGCACCACGATGTCCGCACCATGCTCAAACGGGCGGCACAGGTAAGGGCTGGCTACCGTGTTGTCCACAATCAGGGGCACGCCGTGTGCGTGGGCCACGGCTGCAAGCGCCGCCAGATCGGTGACGTTGCCCAGCGGGTTGCCAATGGTCTCGCAGTAAACGGCCTTGGTGCGTTCATCAATCAGCGCGGCAAAGGAGGCCGGGTCGCGGGAGTCGGCAAAGCGCACCTCTATGCCCATCTGCGGGAACGTGTGAGCAAACAGGTTGTAGGTGCCGCCGTAAAGTGTGGAGGCCGACACAATGTTGTCGCCCGCCTCGGTGATGGTTTGAATGGCGTAAGCAATCGCTGACATGCCGGATGCCACCGCCAGAGCGCCAATGCCCCCCTCCAAAGCCGCCACACGCGCCTCAAGCACGCCATTGGTCGGGTTCATGATGCGGCTGTAAATATTGCCGGCGACTTTCAGGTCAAAGAGGTCTGCGCCGTGTTGGGTGTTGTCAAACGCATAAGCCACAGTTTGGTAGATGGGCACCGCCACCGCTTTGGTGGTGGGGTCCGGGGTGTAGCCTGCGTGAACGGCCAGGGTTTCAATTCTCATGGGGTGTGCTCCGGTCAAAAAGGTGCATCTTAGACTGCCACCGCACGCTACCGGTGCGAAAGCCCGTTAATAAGAGTGGCTCCAATGGTTGGAACAGCACAGCCCCGTCTCTGGATCTGTTCACAAGGCGGCAGCGATGATGGCGTTTGTCCTGTGTGTGCGAGCGAACAGACCCTTGCACCCGCCCCGCCTTACCGTCAGGCCTTCGGAGCCTTTGCTGCTTGCGAAAGTCAAACCTTCAAGGAGTCGCTATGAGAAAACCAATACGCGGTCGGCTACCCCAAGGGCAGCCGCCGAAGTGGCGTTGAGTCTCTCCATCAGGGTGCTGACTGTCAACATCCACAAGGGGTTCACCTTCTTCAACCGCAAATTCATCCTCCATGAGCTGCGCGACGCCGTGCGTACCGTGGGGGCCGACATCGTATTCCTGCAGGAGGTGACCGGATCTCACGCCAGGCACGAGCGACTGATCGCCGACTACCCGCCCCACCCCCATTACGAATTTCTGGCTGACAGCATCTGGCCGCAGTTCGCCTACGGCCGCAATGCCGTTTATCCCGGCGGCCACCACGGCAACGCTGTGCTGTCCAAGTTCGATATCGTCAGTTTCAAGAACCACGACGTGTCCATCCTGGGTCCTGAACGGCGTGGACTACTGCACTGTGTGCTGCAGGTGCCGGGCCTTGACCAGGAGGTTCACGTCATTTGCGTGCATCTCGGCCTGTCCGAGTCGCACCGGTTGCACCAGATGCACATGTTGTGCGACCTGGTGAACCGGGCGGTACCAGTGGGCGCCCCAGTGATCGTGGCCGGCGACTTCAACGACTGGCGCCGGCGCGCCCACGCGGTGCTGGCCCAGGGCGCTGACTTGCACGAGGTGTTCGTTCAAGCCTATGGCAAGGCTGCCCGCACTTTTCCTGCGCGCTTGCCAGTGCTGTCACTGGATCGTATTTATGTGCGCAACGCCATCTCTTGCGCGCCGCTGGTGCTGCCGGTCAGGCCCTGGTCCTACCTTTCAGACCACGCTCCGTTGGCGGCCACCGTTGAACTGTGAATTGATGAGGCTAAAGCATGCCATCCCGTCCAATGCGCCTCCTGCCCCGAAGGCCGCATGGGCTTGGGGCGGACAAGGATGGTGTCTGCCGTGAAGAACGACTGGGTCAGTGGCAACCGGGTGAGCTTGCTGATCAATGGTGATGGCTACTTTCCGCGTGTGTTTGAGTGCATTGCCGCAGCGCAACATGAGGTCTTGCTGGAGACCTTCATCCTGTTTGAAGACAAGGTTGGCCTGGCACTGCACGCGGCGCTGCTGAACGCGGCGCGGCGCGGCGTGCAGATCGACATCACGGTGGACGGTTACGGCTCACCCGACCTGTCACCTGCCTTCATCTCGGCACTGACACAGACTGGCGTGCGGGTGCACGTGTTTGACCCCAGCCCCAGGCTGTGGGGCTACCGGACCCATGTGTTTCGGCGGATGCACCGCAAGATTGTGGTGATCGACGGTTGCCGCGCCTTTGTTGGCGGCATCAATTACTCTGCCGACCACCTTGCGGACTTCGGTGCGACCGCGAAACAGGACTACGCGATTGAAATTGAGGGCCCACTGGTCAGCCACATCCAGCACTTTGTTCGCAGCCAGTTGCTGATTGGCCAGCAGGAGTCGCCCCGGCTTCGTGATCGACTGTTCAGGCGCGAACCAGAAATCCAGGAAGTTGCGGCACTGCCTGAGGCAGGCAGTGCCGTTGCGCTCCTGGCCACGCGTGACAACCGCCAACACAAAAACGACATCGAGCGTCATTACCGCATTGCCATCCGCTCGGCGCGCCACCGGGTCTTGATCGCCAACGCCTATTTTTTCCCCGGCTACCGCCTGCTCAAACAACTGCGCAACGCCGCGCAACGCGGCGTGGATGTGCGCCTGATCCTGCAGGGCGTACCCGACATGCCGATTGTCAAAGTAGCGGCCAGCCTGCTGTACCACCACTTGCTGAGCGCTGGTGTGAAGGTGTACGAATACAGCGAGCGCCCGCTGCACGGCAAGGTGGCTCTGACCGACAACGAATGGTCGACGGTAGGCTCCAGCAATCTTGACCCGCTAAGCCTCGCGCTGAATCTGGAGGCCAACGTCATCATCAAGGACGCTGCTTTCAACCAGTTTCTGGGAGAGCACTTGGCGCAGTTGATGCAAAGCAGCTGCAAACAAATCCTGATTGGCGACGTGCCGGCCACCGGCCTTTGGGTGATGGTGCGCAGCTTCCTGGTGTTCCATCTGCTGAGGCGTTACCCGGCATGGTTTGGCTGGTTACCGGTCCATACACCGCGGCTGACACTGTCCGAGAAGCTGCCAGCCCCTGCAGGCGGTGAGCGCGTGAATGAAGGCCCGGTGTCATGAAACACCTGCCCGCGAGGCGCCCACCAAGCGGCCCCACCAAGATCTGGTGGCCCTGGCTTAAGGGTTTTGCCACGGTGACATTTTTCCTGCTGGTGGCTTGGTTGCTTGTCATGCAGGCACGCTCGGTTGACTGGAGTGGGGTGTTGACGACGATCGCCGGCTACCCGTTCCCTTTGGTCCTGATTGCCATCGCTTTGACCGTGAGCAGCCTGCTGCTGTACAGCTCCTTTGATCTGCTGGGGCGCCACTACGCTGGACATGCGCTGCGATCGCGGACCGTGATGCGGGTCAATTTCATAAGTTACATGGTCTCCCTCAATCTGGGCGCGATGGTGGGGAGTGTCGCCTTGCGTTACCGGCTTTATGCCCAGCAGGGTCTCGACACTGGCACGATCACCCGCGTCATCTCATTGAGCATGCTGAGCAACTGGATCGGCTACCTGCTTGTGGGTGGCGTGATTTTTGGCTTTTACCCGATGGTGCTGCCGCCTGGTTGGATCATTGACCGTGCCGGTCTGCAATTGTTGGGCTTTGGGCTGTTGACGCTGGCATTTTTTTATTTGCTGTTGTGCGCCTTATCCCGTCAGCGCTGCTTCATCATCAGGGGCTACGAAATCTGCTTGCCCTCCTTGCAGCTGGCAGTTTTGCAACTGGGCATGGGTGCAGCCAACTGGCTGCTGATGGGCGCCGTGGTGTTCCAGTTAATGCAACAAAAAATCGGATTCCCCACGGTTGCTGGCGTGCTGCTGGTGTCTGCCATCGCCGGCGCCGTAGCCCACATACCGGCTGGACTCGGTGTGATGGAGGCGGTATTTGTCGAGCTGCTGTCGCACCAACTCCCCAAAATCGAATTGCTGGCAGCTTTGCTGGCCTATCGGGGTATTTACTACCTGGCCCCGCTGGGGTTGGCCGTCGTGCTGTATCTGGTGGCTGAAGCCCGTGCCAGGAGGCCCGCTCCCCCAATCCGTCCGAGCAACGCTGCAGCGGACGAGGTTAAGAAAAATCGCCAGCCACGCTGACGGCGTCACGCCCGCAGGCGTTTCTTTCTGCCCGCCATCGCCATGTGCCATGCCTGTTTGGCAAATACCCACAGGCCTGATTCGTTCGGTCTGGGTGCCTCCCCGCGGCCTATGCGTTTGAGCTGCCCGGTGTACCAACTCACCTCCAGCAGGCCCAGCTTGTCAATGGCTTTGATGCCCGTGGTGATGGGCTTGATCTGGTGCGCAGTGGGCTTGCCCGCCAGCAGCTTTTTTGGCGCATCCGGCTCAACGGCCAAGATGCGGGCCAGGCCCACCATGTCCACGGCGCCAGATCGAATGGCGTCTGCCATGCCCCGTGCCGTGCGAAAACCACCGGTGACGACCAGTGGGGTGCTCACAGCGGCTCTGGCTTTTTCGGCAAATTCCAGAAAGTAAGCCTCGCGCTGGCGGGTGCTTTCCTTGACCAGCTCCTTGCTGACCTTGATGCCGGTCATGGCGGGGGCTTCGTAAGTGCCACCAGAGATCTCGATCAGGTCAATGCCGGCTTCGGCCAACGCGCGAATGGTGTCCAGCGACTCTTCCTCGGTGAAGCCGCCGCGCTGGAAGTCGGCCGAATTGAGCTTGATGCCAATGGGGAAGTCCGGGCCGACGGATTGGCGCATGGCACCGTAGACCTCCAGAACAAAGCGGCGGCGCTTGGCCGGGCTGCCGCCCCAGTCGTCGGTGCGGCAGTTGTGGTGAGGCGACAAAAACTGGCTGACCAAATAGCCGTGGGCGCCGTGAATTTGCACACCCGAGAACCCCGCGTCTTTGACGATGCCGGCCGCCCGCCCATAGCGCAGGATCAGGGCACGCACTTCGGCAGGCTTCAACTCACGGGGCGTGGCAAAAAAGGCTTTCATGTCGTCCCGAAAAGGCACCGCAGACGGCGCCACGGTTTCCTCATTGAGCCCTTTGGGCGACTGCTTGCCGGGGTGATTGAGCTGCACCCAGCACTGCGTACCATGGCTTGTGGCTGCCTTGGCCCACGCCTGCAGTGCCGCCAGGTGGCTTGCGTCTTCAATCACCACGTTGCCCGGCTCGCCCAACGCGGCGCTGTCAATCATCACGTTGCCGGTTACACACAAGCCAATGCCTCCCTCTGCCCAGGCCTGGTACAGGCGCACCAGCTCGGGGGAGGGTGCGCCGCTTCGCTCGCCCAGCGCCTCGGACATGGCCGATTTGAGCAATCGGTTCTTGATCACGCGGCCATGCGGCAGCGTGAGGGGCTGGCTGAGTACGGTTTGAGGAGTCATGGGCTTGCCTTTGAGAAGTCAATTGGGAGCCCCTTGGGCTTGAGGCTTAGAAATTTTGCGCCCACCACAGGCGCAGCCGCATGCCGATTTCAGTGGTGTAACCGACCCCGGCAAAACGGATTTGTCCTTGGGGATCGATCACCACCAAGGCCGGCACCGAGGCCAGGCCGTAACGTTTGGCAATCTGGCCATCGGCGTCAATGGCGGTGTGCCAATCCAGCTCGCGCTTTGTCAGCACCGCTTGTACGCGGGTCGCATTGCCCGACTGCATGGCCACGCTGAGCACCGGCCAGTCGCGGCTGATACGGCTGACGCTGTGCTCTTCGGTCCGGCAGATGGGGCACCAATCAGCCCAAAAATGCAGAGCCACGGCTTGGCCCGGGTGGGCTGCGCGCCAACTGGCGAGGTCGATGGCACCGCTGGCAGCCTGAGGGCCGGCTGCTGGTGCCGTGAACGTGGGTGCGGGGCCGCTGGGCACGCTGCGGGTTTGCCAGGCGTGAATGCCGCCGTAAAGTACCAACACCATTAGCAAGGTGCCCAGGTGGGATTTACAGTTCTGGTGCATCGACGCCAGCCAACGGGCGGACCAGCCGAGAAGTCTATCCAAGCGCATGGCAAGCGCAGCGCTTCACAAGAGCACTTCCAGCAATCGGTCCAGACCACCGCTGTTGATGGCCACCATGGCCTGCTCGCGCACCTTTGGTTTGGCGTGATAGGCCACGGACAAGCCCGCCTCACCCATCATGGGCAGGTCATTGGCGCCGTCACCCACGGCAATGGCCTGCCGGGGGCCGATGCCCAGTTGAGTGCAGATCTCGATCAGGGTTTTGCGCTTCTCGGCCCCGTCGCAGATGTCACCCCAGGGCTGATCCAGCATGCGTCCGGTGAGTACGCCGTCTTCAATGTCAAGCACATTGGAGCGCATGTAGTCGATATCGAGGCGCTCACACACCCGTTCGGCAAAAAAAGTGAATCCGCCGGAGACCAGCAGCACTTTCATGCCAGCCTTCTTGCAGGCCGCCACCAACTCGGCTGCACCCGGGTTTAGCTGTAGCCGCTGGGCATACACGTCTTCCATGCTGGCCAGCGTCACGCCCTTGAGCAGGGCCACCCGCTGTCGCAGGCTGGTCTTGAAGTCCGCAATCTCGCCCCGCATGGTGGCCTCGGTGATGGCCGCCACCTCTGCCTTGCGGCCCACGGCATCGGCAATCTCGTCCACGCACTCGATGTTGATGAGGGTGGAATCCATGTCGAAGGCGATGAGTTTGAAGTGACTCAGATTCAAAGGAGGCGTGAAACCTTGAATGACCAGGCCGGGGGAGATTTCTTGGGCTTGCATGGGTGTTGAATTAAATAAAATTAATAGCTATTAAGGCAATAAATACACCGGCTAGAGGGCTTTTTTTATTAAAAATATGCAGGTAAGACTTGTAAGCCGTGGCTTTCACCAGACGGCTAGTGATGCCTGATTTTCAGTCCTTCGGCAGGCGCAACACGCGGCGCAACGCTTCTTCTGCGGCGTGCAGGTCCTGGACGCTGAGTTTGCCAAGTTTGCGTTGCAGGCGGCTTTTATCAACGGCCCTGATGTGCTCAATACGCGCCTTACTGGTGGCCCCGGTGGACGGTATGGCAATGAGTAGCGGCGGTGCTGCGGGCGTGGCGGTGGTGGTCAAAGGAATGACAACGACAGTTTTACGATGTTGGTTGATTTCGGTGGCAGACAAGACGAAGCACGGGCGAGTTTTAGCGATTTCGGCTCCCCTGGTGGGGTCGAGTTCGACCCAATAGACATCGCCTCGTTCAATCGCAGCGCTCATGGGGTCTGTACCCTGGTCTGTGCTTTTACAAACTCGCGCTCGAACTCCTCAGCATTGAAATCAGCGTCGTCGTCCATGGTTAGCTGCGCTTCTGTCCATTGCACGGTCTCAGCCTGCAAGCTAGGGTGACCAGACTCCAGTTCTGTCAACGTCTTGGCGGCTTGCTCAAGCGCCAAGCTTTCACGATCCAGTTCAGAACGGAGTAAATCCAGTAAAAAACGGCTACGCTGGCGCGAGGGCACCACTTGCGCAAACCGCTGGGCAAGGTCGTCTGGCAAACGCAAAAGCAATTGCTGAGATTTTCCAGTGGACCCTGAAGAGTTGGCTAAAGCAGTCATGGCTAGAAGTTATTTGTTATCAAGATAGCAATATACATGGCTATGGCAATTCTGCAACCAGCAGTTGTAGTTTTGCAATCTAACGCCAGAGCTTGGGGTACGGCTCAAGCGGCTAGTCAATCTCATGCGATGGGGTACTGGTTCACCAAGAGCGTTCCTGATTTACTTCGCCGTTACCGCACTCTCCACCACCGGCTGCCCCAGCCCGCGCAACACATCGCGCACCATCTGCGCCCGGTCTTTCACCTCGGGCAGCTCCCGCTCTATGCGCAGTTTCTCGTTGCCGGCCAGCTTGATGTGCTTGTTCTTTTGAATCATCTGAATGATCTTCATCGGATCAATCGGCGGGTTTTTCTTGAAGGTGATGGTGATCACTCCCGGCGCCGCATCAACCTTGATCACGCCAAAGGGCTGGCTGATGACGCGCAGGCGGTGCACATCGATCAGCGTTTGCGCCTGGGCGGGCAGCTTGCCAAAGCGGTCCACAATCTCTTCGAGCAGGTTGTCGATCTGGTCCGGGGTCTTGGCGGTGGCCAGCTTTTTGTAGAACGACAGGCGCAAATGCACATCGCCGCAGTAGTCGTCCGGCAGCAGGGCCGGGGCATGCAGGTTGATGTCGGTAGTGACGTTCAGCGGGCTGAGCAAGTCAGGCTCGATACCGGCTTTGAGGCAGCGCACCGCCTCGCTCAGCATCTCGTTGTACAGCTGGAAGCCAATTTCCAGCATATTGCCGCTCTGGTTTTCGCCCAGCACCTCGCCTGCGCCGCGAATCTCCAGGTCGTGCATGGCCAAATAAAAGCCGCTGCCGAGTTCTTCCATTTGCTGGATGGCATCAAGCCGCTGGGTGGCTTGCTTGGTGAGGCCTTCCAGGTCGGGCACCATCAGGTAAGCATAGGCCTGGTGGTGGCTGCGACCCACGCGCCCGCGCAACTGGTGGAGTTGCGCCAGGCCGAACTTGTCGGCGCGGCTCATCACGATGGTGTTGGCGGTAGGTACGTCAATGCCGGTCTCAATAATGGTGGAGCACAGCAGCAGGTTGTAACGCTGGGCCACAAAGTCGCGCATGACTGACTCCAGCTGGCGCTCGGGCATTTGCCCGTGTGCCACGGCAATGCGGGCTTCAGGCAGCAGTTCTTCCAGTTTGGCGCGGCGGTTCTCGATCGTCTCGACCTCGTTGTGCAAGAAGTAAACCTGCCCGCCGCGCTTGAGTTCGCGCAGCACGGCCTCCCGAATCACGCCATTGCCTTCGGTACGCACAAAGGTCTTGATGGCCAGGCGGCGTTGCGGTGCGGTGGCAATCACGCTCAGGTCGCGCAGGCCTTCCAGCGCCATGCCCAGCGTGCGGGGAATGGGCGTGGCGGTGAGGGTGAGCACGTCCACCTCGGCGCGCAGGGCCTTCATCTGCTCCTTGTGGCGCACGCCAAAGCGGTGTTCTTCGTCGATGATGAGCAGGCCCAGGTCCTTGAACTTGGTGGACTCACTCAGCAGCTTGTGGGTGCCCACCACGATGTCAATGGTGCCGTCGGCCAGGCCTTTCATGGCGGCGGTGATTTCTTTGGCGGAGCGGAAGCGGCTCATTTCGGCCACTTTGACCGGCCATTTGGCAAAGCGGTCCACCAGCGTTTGGTAGTGCTGCTCGGCCAAGAGCGTGGTGGGGGCCAGCAGCGCTACCTGTTTGCCGCCGGTGATGCCAATGAAGGCGGCGCGCAGGGCGACCTCGGTTTTGCCAAAGCCCACGTCGCCACACACCAGGCGGTCCATGGGGCGGGGGCTGATCATGTCCTGAATGACGGCGTGAATGGCGGCATTCTGGTCAGGGGTTTCCTCAAAGCCGAAGTCGTTGGCAAAGGTCTCGTAGTCCCCCGGCGAGTAGCGGAAGGCGTGGCCCTCGCGTGCGGCGCGGCGGGCGTAGATGTTGAGCAGCTCGGCGGCCGAGTCGCGCACCTGTTCTGCGGCCTTGCGCTTGGCTTTGTCCCACTGGCCGGAGCCGAGTTTGTGCAGCGGCGCCTCGTCGGCGCTCACGCCGGTATAGCGGCTAATCAACTGCAACTGGCTCACCGGCACGTACAGGGTGGCCTTGTCGGCGTATTCCAGGTGCAAAAACTCCTGAATCTCGGGCTCGCCGTTGGGCAGCTTGTTGCCCAGATCCAGGTTGATCAAACCCCGGTAGCGCCCAATGCCGTGGGCCGAGTGCACTACGGGGTCGCCCACGTTAAGTTCGCTCAGGTCTTTGATGAGCGCCTCTACATCGCTCACTTGCTCCTGTTTTTTGCGCCTGCGGGTGGTGGGGCCAGCGGCAAACAGCTCGGTCTCGGTCACAAAGTCGATGCCGGCGTCCAGCCAGGCAAAGCCGATGTTCAGGCTGGAGGTGGTGATGCCGAGCGGCTCGGTGCTTTTCTCAAATTCGGCAAGCGACCCGAAACTTGGCGGGCTAAGGTGGCTGGCATGCAAAAAGTCCAGCAGGCTGGTTTTGCGGCCTTCGCTCTCGGCCAGCACCAGCACCCGGTGCTGGGTGTTGCGAATGTGGTCCTTGAGGCGAGCCAGCGGGTCGTCCGCACCGCGGATAACGGAGAGTTCGCCCAATTTTTGGAAATGCGCGTTGTCCACCACGTCCTCAACAGCAGGGCGAATCGCCAGCTGCGCATGTTGGTTGACGCGGGCATAGAACTGCTCGGCACTTAAAAACAGCGACTCTGGCGGCAGCACCGGGCGCTCCGGGTCACCTTGCACCAGCCGGTAGCGCTCCTTGGTGTCTTGCCAAAAATGCTGAAAAGCGGGTTCCAGGTCACCATGCAACACCACGGTGGCATTGGCGCCCAGGTAGTCAAACACGGTGGCGGTTTCATCAAAAAAAAGCGGCAGGTAGTACTCAATGCCAGCGGTGGCCACGCCGTTTCCAATGTCTTTGTAAATGCGGCTCTTGGTCGGGTCCCCGTCCAGCAGCTCACGCCAGCGGCTGCGAAAGCGTCCGCGTGCGTCGTCGTCCATCGGAAACTCGCGCCCCGGGAGCAGCCGCACCTCAGGCACGGGATACAGGCTGCGCTGGCTGTCGGGATCGAACGTGCGGATGCTGTCAATCTCGTCATCAAACAAGTCCACACGGTAGGGCACCAGGCTGCCCATGGGGAACAGGTCAATCAAGCCGCCGCGCACGGCGTATTCACCTGGGCTCACCACCTGCGTCACATGGCTGTAGCCGGCCAGAGTGAGTTGCGCCTTGAGCCGGGCCTCGTCGAGCTTTTGCTTGACCTTGAAATGGAATGTATAGCCCGCCAGAAAAGCCGGTGGCGCTAACCTGTAAAGCGCGGTGGTGGCGGGCACGATGACCACGTCAGCCCCGGCCTCGCCGCCGCGCTGCTCACCGGCGGCATGCAGGCGCCACAAGGTGGCCAGACGCTCGCTGATCAGGTCTTGATGGGGCGAAAAGGTGTCATAGGGCAGGGTTTCCCAGTCCGGGAACAAGACGCAGCGCACATCAGGCGCAAAGAAAGCAATTTCCAGCAGCAGGCGCTGGGCGTCCACCGCGTCAGCCGTGACGATGGCGGTGAGCCTTCGTTCGCCTTTGTCGCGCAAGGCCAGCTGGGCCAGCAGCAAAGCGTCGGCCGAACCACAGGGGCGGGGGAGGGTGTAGCGCTTGCCTGTGCTGAGTTTGGGTAAATCCATGGGTCGTCTTGAGCGCCGTTTGCCGGTACCGTGAGTTTGAAAATACAAATGGAAAACACCCCCCGCAAACGTGCGGGGGGTGTTTTGATACTTATCTTATATCCAGCTTGGATCTGCATTGGATTTTAGAATGGGCCGATACCTATGACTGACATCACCCCAATTACCCCCGCCGCGCCGTCTGACTCCCCCCGTTTTTGGACTTTGATTCCCTGTGCTGGCACCGGCGCACGCTCGGGTGCCAGCGGCCCCAAGCAATACCAGCCTGTCGCAGGCAAGCCCATGGTCATGCATACCCTGGCCGCCTTTGCCGGGGTGGCCCGCATCACCCGCACCCTGGTGGTTGTGGCGCCAGATGATGGGGTGCTGGTGTCACCGGACGGATCTTTTTTTGTAGTACCTTGCGGAGGTCCTACAAGGGCCGCCAGTGTTTTGAATGGTTTGGTTTTTTTGCTGGAGCAGGGCGCAGGGTCTGACGATTGGGCGCTGGTGCACGACGCCGCCCGCTGCCTGGTCACGCCCGCCCAAATCAACGCCCTTATTGACGCCTGTTCGGGAGATGCCGTGGGTGGCCTGCTGGCCCACAAACTTGCGGACACGCTCAAGACAGAAGCAGACGGTCGTGTGGCCAGCACGCTGGACCGCAGCGACAAATGGCTCGCCCAGACGCCGCAGATGTTTCGCATTGGCGCGCTGATTTCAGCCCTGCAACAGGCCGGTGACCAGGTAACGGACGAATCCAGTGCCCTGGAGTTGATGGGCTTGAAGCCGCTCCTGGTTCCGGGGAGTGCGCAAAACTTCAAGGTGACTTACCCGGAAGATTTCGCGTTGGCCGAGGCGATATTGAATGCACGATTGAAAGGCAAATGACATGAAATTCAGAATTGGCGAAGGTTGGGACGTTCACGCCCTGGTGGAGGGGCGCAAACTCGTCCTTGGCGGCGTAGACATCCCGTTTCACCTGGGGTTGCTGGGGCATTCGGATGCCGACGTGCTGTTGCACGCCATCACCGATGCGCTCCTGGGCGGTGCAGCTTTGGGCGATATTGGCACGCATTTTCCGGACACGGACGCGCGCTTCAAGGGCGCAGACTCCCTCGTGCTGCTGACCGAGGCGGTGCGCCGGGTGCGCGAGAAGGGCTTTGAGGTTGGCAACATCGACAGCACGGTGATTGCGCAGGCGCCCAAGCTCATGCCGCACATCCAGGCCATGCGTGCCTGCGTTGCGAAGGCGCTGGGTGTTGATGTGGACCAGGTCAACGTCAAGGCCAAAACAGCCGAAAAAATGGGCCCGGTCGGGCTTGGGCAGGCCATGGAGGCTCGCGCGGTGGTTATTTTGTCAATTAATGAACAAATACCTCTCTAGCCATTAATTCATAATGGTTTATACGTTCTATTTTAATAGCAAATTTGTTGATTTTCTCTCAGCTACATCCCGTTACTCAAGCAGCACACCATGAAAACTCCCCTGTTTACCCTCGCCCTCGTGATCTCCGCCTACGCCAGCCACGGCTTCGCTCAATCCGTCCCAGCCCGGGACGAATTCTTTTGGCTGGGTGAAATCAACAAGGCCACCGCCGTGATCAACACGGATGAAGGGCTGCTGGACAAGGCGATGACGCCCCGCATAGCGGCTGGTATCTCCAAAGTCATCAAGGATGGCAGCCTGCCCGGCGGCAAGCGCCCCTCCAGCGTCATCACCTTTGAGCCGCTGTTGATTGCGGCCGCTGGTCAGCAAGTGACCTTGCTCCATGCGGGCCGTTCCAGCCAGGACATGCATGCCACCTACCGCGCGGCCATTCTGCGTGACGACCTGCTGAATCTGGCTGACCAACTCAACAAGACCGCAGGCTCGCTGGTCAAGCTGGCCGAAAAGCACGCCAACACCATCGTGCCAAATTACACCAATGGCGTGGCGGCCCAGCCCAACAGCCTGGGTCACTACCTGCTGGGTCACGCCGCCGGGCTGGAGCGGGACGCCCAGCGCATTCGCGAAGCTTATGGGCGGATCGACCGGTCGGCCATGGGCACCACCGTGCTCAATGGCAGCAGCTGGCCCTTGAACCGGACCCGCATGGCCCACTACCTGGGCTTTGAGTCCATTGTGGACAACGCCTACGACGCATCCCAAATCTCGTCGATGGAGCACCCCGTTGAGGCCGGCGCCATCGTGACCAGTATCGCGCTGCACGCGGGTCACTTCATCGAAGACATCATGACCCAATACGCCCAGCCCCGGCCCTGGATGTTGCTGGCTGAGGGCGGCGCCAACACCTATGTGTCGAGCGCCATGCCCCAAAAGCGCAACCCTGGCCTGCTCAATACCACCCGCCGTGATGCGTCCACCGCCATCTCGCTCGCACAAGGTGTGGTGATGCAGGCTCACAACATCACACCCGGCATGGGCGATCCCAAAGAATCCAAGGCCAACAGCGCGATAGTCAACAGCGCCATCACCTTCCTCAAGGGCTGGGACCGCATCCTGAACTCGCTGGTGATCAGCCCCGAGCGGGCGCTAGAGGAACTCAATAGCGACTGGACCGCCTCCCAGGAACTGGCTGACGTGCTGATGCGCAAATACAAGCTGCCGTTCCGCGTAGGGCACCACTTTGCCTCCGAGGTCGTCGACTTTGCGAAACAAAAAGACATCAAGCCGCTCGATTTCCCCTATGCCGAGGCGAAGCGAATTTATGCCGAGATGGTCAAAGGCTCGGAATACGCTGGCGAGTTGCCGATGAGCGAGTCAGAGTTCAAGTCCACGCTGGACCCGGTTGCCATCATCAAGAACCGCGCATCGGTCGGAGGCCCCCAGCCTGCCGAGATGGCGCGCATGCTGAGGCTGGCCAACCAGAGCCTGACAGCGCAGGGCGACTGGATCAAGGGCAAGCGCGCCAAGATCACCTCGTCGCTCGCCAAGCTCGACAGTGACTTCGGAAAAATCACGCCCGCACAATGATCTGAGAGCTGCCTGGCTGACATCTTGACGAAGCAGGGTGTCAGCAGCATTTGCCAACTACTGGCACACCTTTTGCTAATCCATCTTGGATACAAGAATGGATTTCCAAAATGGTGCAAAAAACTTCAGGCAACTCAAATACCCTCCCGGGCCACGCGACCGGGGCAGGGCACTCGCCGCAGGCGTGGATTCTTCAGTTTGACACGCCGCTCATTCGTGCCGCTGAGGGCTCCCTTAGTGGCTTGCGGTTTGCTATCAAGGACAACATGGATGTCCAGGGCGAGCCCACCACGGCGGGTTGCCCGGCCTTCAGCTTCACGCCGGGGCAAGACGCCGAAGTGGTGCGCAAGCTGCTCGCTTCTGGTGCGGCGCTCACGGGCAAGACCAACCTGGACCAGTTTGCCTGCGGCCTGAACGGCACCCGTTCTCCTTATGGTGCGGTGCCCAATGCGATCAACCCCGCCTATGTGTCTGGCGGCTCCAGCTCAGGCTCGGCCTATGTGGTGGCTACGGGGCAGGTGGACTTTTCATTGGGCACAGACACCGCCGGGTCGGGCAGGGTGCCTGCCGGGCTCAACAACATTGTGGGATTCAAGCCCAGCAAAGGCCTGATCAGCACCCGGGGCGTCTTGCCCGCCGCCCAAAGTGTCGACTGTGTCTCCATTTTTGCACGCACGGTGGATGTGGCTGCGCGGGTGTTGCAGTCCGCTATGGGGCACGACCCGCTCGACCCGTTCTCACGTGAACTGACCTTGTCCACGCAGTCTTTTGGCAGCCGTTTTCGCTTTGGTGTGCCGTCCACGCTGGAGTTTTTTGGCGATGTGGCGGCCCAAGACGCCTTTGCGCAGGCGGTTGAGCGGCTCACCGCGATGGGCGGTGTGGCGGTGGTCATTGACTACACCCCACTGGCCCAAGCTGCCGCATTGCTATATGAGAGCGCGCTGGTGGCCGAGCGCTACGAGGCGATTCGGGGTTTCTTTGACGCGCATGAGGACCAGGTGATTGAGCCGGTACGCACCATCATTGCCAAAGGGCGCCAATACAGTGCCGCCGACCTGTATCAGGCGCAAACGCAGTTGCAGGCCTTTGGCCAGCAAGCCGCTCCGATGTGGCAAAACATGGACGTCTTGCTGGTGCCCACAGCGCCCACCCACTACACCATCGCCCAGATACAGGCCGACCCGATTGCGCTCAACCGCAACCTGGGCTTCTATACCAACTTTGTGAATTTGCTGGACTACGCCGCCATCTCGGTGCCCAGCAGCATTCGCCCGGATGGTTTGCCTTTTGGCATCACCTTGATCGGGCAATGCGGCAGCGACTGGCAGTTGGCCGAGCTGGGCCAGCGTTACCACCACGCCACCGACTTGACGATGGGCGCCACGGGACTGCCTTTGCCGAAGCCTGAGGCTTTGCGGGCTATCGCGGCTCCAGCACCCGGTTTGAAGGTGGCGGTGGTCGGTGCCCACCTGAGCGGCATGCCCCTGAACGGCCAGCTGACCGAGCGCAGCGCGAGTCTGGTTCAAACCACCCGCACGTCCAACCAGTACCGTTTGTATGCCTTGCCGGGGACCATGCCCCCCAAGCCCGGCCTCAAGCGGGTGCCCAACCAAGGTGCGGCCATTGCTATTGAGGTGTGGGACATCCCGCTGGACCAGGTGGGCAGCTTTTTGGCACTGATTCCATCGCCCTTGGGCCTGGGCAAGCTGGAGCTGGCTGATGGCACCTGGGTCACCGGCTTTGTGTGCGAGGGCTACGCCCTGGACGCCGCGCTGGACGTGACCGCCCATGGCGGATGGCGCGCCTACATAGGCTCGCTCAAGCCCTGAAGCTTCACCCATTCACCCCTTTTGACCCCTTTCATTGACTCGTAAACCAAGGAAACACCATGACTGACAACTCCAACCTTCTGAGCACGCCTGTTGCATCCCCACACGGCACCGGATCGTCTCGCCGGCAAGTGCTGCAAGGTGCGGGTGCCTTGCTGGGCACACTGGCCATGCCGGCGATTGTGCGAGCCCAAAGCGGCCCCAAGATTCGCATCGGCTACTGGCCGATTGCGGCCGGGCTGCCTTTTTATGCCGCCGTGGAGCTGGGCTACTTCAAGGAGGCCGGCCTCAATGTCGAGGTCATCAAGTTTGCCGGTGCCCAGCAAATCATGGAAGGCATGCTGGCCGACCGCGTGGACGGCAGCGCCAACGGCACGGGTTCGGCCAACCTTGCCGTGGGTGAGATTGCAGCCCCCGGCACGTTCAAGATATTTTGCTCCAACCCCAGCAACGTCAAGAATGTGCTGGACGAGGTGATCGTACCGATTGGCAGCCCCGCCAAAACCATGGCCGACCTCAAGGGCAAGCGCATTGGCTCCGGCCCCGGAATCCAGAATGTGACGCTGGCCAAAACCGTGCTGGAGCGCGGTGGCGCCACGGGTGCCACCGTGGTGGAGTTGCCTATTGGCCAGCACGTGGCCGCCTTGGCCGCAGGTCAACTGGACGGTGCCTACACACTGGAGCCTACCGGCACCATCGGCCGCCTGAACGGCACCACCCGGGTGTTGGAGGCTGGCGTCATCTCCAAATACGTGTTGGGCGACCCCATGGCACCCTGGTTTGGCGGCTCTGCGGCCCTGACCTCGGCCTTCATCAAAGCCAACCCGGAAGTGGCCAAAAAGTACATCACCGCCTACGGCAAAGGCGTGGCGTATGTGCGCAGCAAGCCCACCGAGGCGCGCCAGTTTCTCAAGGGCTACACCGCCATCGAGGGCGCGTTGACCAGCGAAGTGCCTCTGGCGGCCTACACCATGTACAACGAGTTCACGCCGGCTGACATTGCCCATTTCCAGAAGTTCTTTGACCTGTTTTCAGAAAAAGGCATCTTCACCTCCCGCCTGATGGTGGACTCCATGCTTTACAAGGGGTAACAAATGGCTGACTCCACCCCCGTGACACAGGCGCATGGCGCGGGGGCGCCCTGGGCGCCCCCCACGCAGCCCGCCGCCAGCGCTTCAAGCCCGCGCGTGCCCACCTGGGACCGGATGATTCCCTTCATCGGGCCGGTTCTGCTGTTTATGGTCTGGGATGTGGTGGTGCGCTTTGGCTTCATCAAGCCCATCTTGCTGCCCCCGCCTGCGGACACCATCACCAGCCTGATCAACGGGCTGGCGGGTGGGCCGTTGCTCAAAGACTTTGCTGTGACGCTGTGGCGCACCTTTCAGGCTTTCATGATTGCTGCCGTGGTCGGTGTGCCGCTGGGCGTGGTGCTGGGCAGCAACGAGCGGGCTTACCGGTCAGTGGAGTTTTTGGTGGACTTCTTTAGGTCCACGCCCTCGTCGGCCCTGATTCCGCTGTTTTTGATGATCTTTGGCGTCTCTGACATCAACAAAGTGGCGATTGCCGCGTTTGGTGCCCTGTTGATTGTGGTGTTCAACAGCGCGTATGGTGTCATCAACGCCCGCAAGCAGCGGGTCATGGCAGCCAAGGTCATGGGTGCCTCACGCTGGCAGATTTTCAAGGACGTGCTGATCTGGGAAAGCCTGCAACCCAGCTTTGTGGGCCTGCGCTCTGCGGTGTCGATGGCGCTGGTGATTGTGATCGTGGCCGAGATGTTCATTGGCTCCGACAGTGGTCTGGGCAACCGCATCATCAACTCGCAACAGGTGATGAATGTGCGCGACATGTATGCCTCCATTTTGGCGGCTGGGGCCATGGGCTACACGCTCAACGTTTTGTTTTTGATGGCGGAGCGCCGCATTGTTCACTGGAGTGGCAGATGACTGAAGTTCTTAACGGCCCGGTCTATGCCGACATCCCTGCGCCCATTTTCAAACCCGGTCCCGTGGGCACCCACATCACCATCCGGGGTCTGACCAAGTACTTTGCCGGCTGGCCGCTGTACGAAAACTTTGACCTGGACATTCCCAAACACAAAATTGTGTCGGTGTTCGGACCCAACGGCTGTGGCAAGTCCACGCTGATCAACATGATTGCCGGGCTGGTACCGATTGACGCGGGTGAGATCTTGTTTGACGGCAAGTCGCTCAAAGACACCAAGATCGGCTATGTGTTCCAGAACTACCGCGAGGCCATGTTCCCCTGGATGCGCACCATCGACAACATTGCGTATCCGCTCAAGCTGGAAGGCAAGTCCAAGGCCGAGGTCGACCGGCGCATGGCGGAGCTGGTGGCCTCGTTTGATGTGAAATTTGATCTGAACCGCTATCCCTACGAGCTATCGGGCGGGCAGCAGCAAACCGCTTCCATCATGCGGGCGCTGGCGCCCAAGCCGGAGGTGCTGTTTCTGGATGAGCCGTTCTCGGCGCTGGACTTCGAGATGACACTGTTCATCCGCGAGAAGTTACAAGAAGTATTCATGCAGACCGGCACCACCATGTTGCTGGTCTCCCACGATCTGGAAGAGGCCGTGTACCTGGCCGACGAGGTGCTGCTGCTCACCAAGCGGCCCACCAAAGTGGCTGAAATATTGCGCTATGGCGATGCCCGCCCACGAACGCTTGACACCCTGAGCGAGCCCAGTTTTGTGCAGATGAAGAAGCAAAGCCTGGAGATTTTTCAACGCGAGGTGCGGCGATGAACGAAACTCAAGTCCTGGCCTACGTCAAGGCCAGCGCCGTGGCCCAAGGTTTGGTGCTGGACGACGACCGCGCCCAGCGGGTGGCCACGCATCTGGCTCGCACGGCGCACCTGGCACAGCTGCTGGAAGTCGCTCCCATGACCGTGGAGGACGAATTGGCCGAGATTTATAAGCCTTTGGCCTTCCAGCCGGAGTTTCATAACGGTAATTCGCTATGAATAGTGTAGTAATTGACATTGCGCAGTTGAAGAGCCATGAGCTGGCCCAGGCCATTCGCCGGGGTGACATCAGCGCCTGCGAGGCAACCGAAGCCAGCATCGCCCGTATTGAACTCACCGACGGTGTCGTCAACGCCTTCACCGGCAAATCCTACCCCAGGGCACGCCATGAGGCCGCCGCCGTGGACGCGCAGCGGGCACGCGGTGAAGTGTTGGGGCCCCTGGCCGGGGTGCCTTATGCGGTGAAAAACCTGTTTGACCTCGAGGGAGAGGTCACCCTGGCCGGCTCCAAAGTCAACCAGACCCATGCGCCTGCCGCCCATGACGCCTTTTTGGTGACCCGCCTGCATTCGGCAGGTGCCGTGCTGATGGGATCGCTCAACATGGACGAGTACGCCTACGGCTTCACCACCGAGAACACGCACTACGGCCCCACCCACAATCCGCATGACTTGAGCCGCATTGCAGGCGGCTCATCGGGTGGCTCGGGCGCTGCGGTGGCAGCAGGGCAGGTGGGCGTGGCTCTGGGCTCGGACACCAACGGCTCCATTCGGGTGCCTGCCTCGCTCTGTGGCGTGTGGGGTCTGAAGCCGACGTTTGGGCGTTTGTCGCGCCGGGGCAGTTACCCTTTTGCGCACAGCATTGACCATCTGGGGCCGTTTGCTGATTCGGTTGAAAGCTTGGCGATGGTGTACGACGCCTTGCAGAGCCCCGACCCGCTGGACCCCGGTTGCCATGCCCTGAGCGTGCAAGCGGTGGGTGAGCTGGCGCATGGGGTTGACGGCCTGCGCATTGGTGTGCTGGGCGGCTATTTTCAGGACAACGCGAGCCCTGCCGCACGTGAAGCGGTGGCCATGGCCGCCCAGGCTTTGGGCGTGACCGACGCCGTGGAGTGGCCGGATGCCGCGCTGGGCCGTGCGGCGGCTTTCATCATCACCTCGGCTGAAGGCGGCAGCCTACACCTGAACGACCTGCGCACCCGGGCTGACGACTTTGAACCTTTGTCGGTAGACCGCTTCATTGCCGGTGCCTTGACGCCTGCGCACTGGTATGTGCGGGCACAACGCTTCAGGCGGGTCTACCGGGACCGGGTTAACGCCCTGTTTCAGCACTGGGACGTGCTGCTGGCGCCCGCCACCCCTGTGAGCGCCACACCGATTGGCGCAGATTGGCTTGACATCAACGGCACGCAGCATCCCGCCCGCGCCTCCATGGGCCTGCTGACGCAGCCCATCTCGTTTGCCGGCTGCCCCGTGGTGGCTGCACCACTTTGGCCCTCTGGCACCCAGGGCATGCCCATTGGCGTGCAGCTGATCGCCGCGCCCTGGCGCGAAGACCTGGCGCTGCGCGCAGCGCTGGCCCTGCAACACGCGGGTCTGGCGCACCTGAAACCTGTGGAAATTTAAGATGAACATCAACCTCCCCGACGTGCTCGAAGAAGTGACCCTGCAGAGTGATCGCTACGAGCAGGCGCTGGTCACCAATGATGTGGCGGTGCTGGATGAGCTGTTTTGGGACAGCCCGCACACCCTGCGCTATGGCGCCACCGAAAACCTCTACGGCTATGCCGAAATCGGTGCGTTCAGGGCCACCCGCCCGGCCCAAGGCCTGCAGCGAACGGTGCTCAAAAGCGTCATCACCACCTATGGGCGAGACATGGCGACCGTCAATCTGGAGTTTCAGCGCCACGGCAGCGACATGACGGGCCGGCAAAGCCAGACCTGGATGCGCACCGCGCAGGGCTGGCGTGTGGTGGCCGCGCATGTGAGTTTGCTCAAATCTGTTTGAACTTGAAATCTGGAATTGCTTATTGCTTAAAACTCTTGTTCAACGTTGAAGTATGGGGGGTAGCACTCGCCATGAAACCCACTTGACCCACCAAAAGGCCGCTGCATGACCCACTCCACCACCCGGGCAAAAGCCGCCAGCCAGGCCCTGACTCTCAAGGCGCAACCCTTTGAGTTTTGTTCCGACGTAGCCACCACAGCGCTGGTCATCATTGACATGCAGCGCGACTTCATCGAGCCTGGAGGTTTTGGCGAGACCTTGGGCAACGATGTCTCCTTGCTTTCAGCCATCGTGCCCGCCTGCCAGCGGGTGCTCTCGGCCTGGCGCCAGGCTGGCGGCGTGGTGGTGCACACCCGGGAGGCCCACCGAGCCGACCTGTCCGACTGCCCCCCCGCCAAGCGCAACCGGGGCAACCCGCAGCTGCGCATTGGAGATGTGGGGCCGATGGGCCGCATTTTGGTGATGGGCGAGCCTGGTAACCAGATCATTCCCGAGTTGGCGCCGCAAGAGGGCGAGACCGTGATCGACAAGCCGGGCAAAGGCGCTTTTTATGCCACCCCGCTGCACGAGTTGCTGGGCCAAATGAAGATCACCCACCTGTTGTTCATGGGGGTGACCACCGAGGTGTGCGTGCAGACCTCCATGCGCGAAGCCAATGACCGGGGCTATGACTGCTTGCTGCTGACGGACTGCACCGAGAGCTACTTTCCGGAGTTCAAGGCCGCCACCATCGCCATGACCCATGCCCAGGGTGGCATTGTCGGATGGACGGCGCCCAGCGTGGTCCTGCTGTCGGCGCTGGCGTCCTCGTTCCCGTAGGCAACGCTGGTAAAGTTCAAGCCCATGCCGTCTGCTGCTGCCCCTTCCACCCTGATTCGACCGATGCCACTTGCTTCGGTGCCTGTGGAGCGCCGTTCCCGGGCAGACGAGGTGTATGAGCAACTTAAACGTGACATTGCCGAATTTCAACTGGTGCCGGGTGACCGGTTTACCGAGAATTCAGTGACCGAACGGCTTAACGTGTCACGCACGCCCGTGCGTCAGGCCTTGATCCGGCTGCAGCAGGAAGGCTATGTGGAAGTGATGTTTCGCAGCGGCTGGCGGGTGTTGCCGTTTGATTTTGCCAAATTTGAGCAGCTCTACGATCTGCGCATGGTGCTGGAAACCACCGCGGCGCACCGTTTGTGTGACGAGGGTTTGCGCAGCCCCAAACCCA
>CALRWE010000022.1:0-32186 GCA_943371745.1 Rhodoferax sp. OV413 | reverse complement strand
GGCGGGCCATTATTTGTTTGGTGAATACAGATTATCCCGTTTGCTTTATTTACTGATAACGCTGCTTTGGTCATGATCCGAATCCCATCACGAGGAGACTGACATGACCCTGGCATCCCCCCCGGACGCGGTACCTGACGCCCTGCATTGGGAGGCCGGCGACACCAGCCGCATTCCGTTTGCGGTGTACACCGACGAGGCCCGGCACAAAAAAGAGCTGGAGCGTTTTTTTTACAAGAGTCACTGGTGCTACGTGGGCCTGGAGGCCGAAATCCCAACATCCGGTGACTTCAAGCGCACCGTGGTGGGGGAGCGCTCGGTCATCATGACGCGCCACACGGACGGCGCTATCCATGTGGTGGAAAACGTCTGTGCCCATCGCGGCATGCAGTTTTGCCGTGAGCGCCATGGCAACAAAAAAGAGTTTGTTTGCCCTTACCACCAGTGGAGTTACACGTTGCAGGGCGACTTGCAGGGTGTGCCGTTTCGGCGCGGCGTGCGCCAGGACGGCAAGGTCAACGGCGGTATGCCGGCCGACTTCAATCCCAAGGACCATGGCCTGACCCCCCTGAAGGTTGCGGTGCGCGGCGGAGTGGTGTTTGCCTCGTTTGACCACGATGTGGAGTCGCTGGAAGACTTCATGGGGCCCACGATTCTGGGCTACTTTGACCGGTTGTTCAGCGGGCGAAAGCTCACCCTTCTGGGTTACAACCGCCAGCGCATACCGGGCAACTGGAAGCTGATGCAGGAGAACATCAAGGACCCATATCACCCTGGGCTGCTGCACACCTGGTTTGTGACCTTTGGCCTCTGGCGTGCCGACAACAAGTCGGAGCTGCGCATGGACGCCCACCATCGCCATGCCGCCATGATTTCCACGCGCGGTGCGTCAGGCCAGGCCGGGCAGGTGACACAGGTCAGCAGTTTCAAAGAAAGCATGCAGCTCGAAGATCCGCGCTTTCTCGATATCGCGCCCGAGCCTTGGTGGGGCGGGCCCACGGCGGTGATGACCACGCTATTTCCGAGCGTAATCTTTCAGCAGCAGGTCAACAGCGTGTCCACCCGCCACATTCAGCCCGACGGTCATGGCGCGTTTGACTTTGTCTGGACCCACTTTGGTTTTGAGGACGACACGCCCGAGATGACCGAGCGCCGCCTGCGCCAGGCCAACCTGTTTGGCCCGGCGGGTTTTGTGAGTGCGGATGATGGCGAGGTGATCGAGTTGTCACAGCAGGGCTTTGAGCAAAAGCCGTTTCACCGCGCCTTGGTGGAACTCGGCGGGCGCGAGGTCGGGGAGACCGACCACATGGTGACCGAGACACTGATTCGTGGCATGTACGAATACTGGCGCAAGGTGATGGAGGCTTGAACGTGAATAAATCAATCGATTTTGCAGATTATTACGAGCTGACCCAGCTCCAGGCCGATTACGCCAGTGCGGTCGATTCGGGCCATTGGGACCTGTGGCCCGAGTTTTTCACCGACACGGCCATTTACAAACTGCAACCACGCGAGAACCATGAGCGGGGCTTTCCGCTGGCCACCTTGGCATTTGACAGCAAGGCGATGCTCAAAGACCGGGTGTATGGCATCAAGGAGACGCTGTTTCACGACCCCTATTACCAGCGCCATGTGGTGGGCGCGCCGGTGATTCGCCGTGTGGATGAGGCGGGCATTCACTGTGAGTCCAACTATGCGGTGTTTCGCACCAAACTCAACGGCCTGAGCACTGTGTTCAATGTAGGTCGTTACCTTGACATCGTGGTGCGCACGCCGCAGGGGCTCAAATTGGCTCAGCGGCTGTGCATTTACGACAGCGAAATGATCCCCAACGCCATCATCTACCCGATTTGAAAGCCAAGCCATGAGCATCTCCTGGACCGATGTAGCCGCCGAGAGCGACCTCTTTGACGGCGCAGCTATTGCCACCACCCCTGCCGGCCAAGACATCGCGCTTTACAGCCTGGACGGCGCGGTCTACGCCACGGACAACCTTTGCACCCACGGCAACGCCAAACTATGTGATGGTTTTCTGGAAGGCCATGAGATTGAATGCCCGTTTCACCAAGGGCGTTTTGACATTCGCACCGGGGTGGCAACGTGCGCGCCGGCAACCACGGCTCTCAAGACCTGGCCGGTGAAGATCGAGGCCGGACGTGTTTATTTGAATCTTGCGAAGTGACTCAGTCGCCTGCGTTGTCAGTTCCGACATCTGGAAGTCGCTTTACCAGTAAAATTTCTTTACTTTAATTTTGTAAGGAGTTTGATGTGCGGTGCGAAGCGATTGTTTCGAGTAAAGGGCAAGTCACCTTGCCGGCCGCCATGCGCGCCAAGCTGGGTATCCAGGCCGGGTCGCATATTCATTTTGAGTTGCGCGACAACGAGTTGGTGATCAAGCCGGAGGTACCGATGAGCGCGTATTACGGCATGCTCAAAGGCTACGATCTGGGCGACATTGAGCCCGAAAAAGAAGCCGATCGGACGTTCGAATGAATCTGGTTGATTCCTCGGGCTGGATTGAGTTCTTCAGGGCGGGGGCGAATGGCCCGGTGTTCAAACCGGTCATCGAAGACCGACACCACCTGCTGGTCCCTACCATCGCGCTGTTTGAAGTCCACAAGGTCTTGAGCCGCAACCTGCCCGCCAACCTGGTCACCCAGTGCCTGGATGTCATGCGCCTGGGCCGGGTGCTGGACCTCACCGACAAGCGCGCGATTGCCGCATCGACCATCGCGGTTCACCACCGCCTCGCCATGGCCGACGCGGCCATGTACAGCCTGGCACTGGAGTTTGAGGCCACGTTCTGGACGCAAGACTCGGACTACCAGGGGCTGGAAGGCGTGCGCTACTTTCCCAAGCCTGCTGCCTCAGCCTGAATTCAGGCTGAACGCTCCGCCGTTTGCCGGCTTAACAGCATGGCGTCACCGTAGCTGAAAAAACGATATTCATTGGCAATGGCGTGGCGGTACAAATCCATGATGTGCTCGTATCCGGCAAAGGCGCTTACCAGCATCATCAGGCTTGACTTGGGCAGATGGAAGTTGGTGACGAGTGCATCCACCACCTTGAAGTCAAATCCCGGCGTGATGAAGATGCTGGTGTCGCCTGTGGTCTGTCCGGTATGGGCCCAGCTCTCCAGCGTGCGCACGGATGTGGTCCCCACGGCAACCACCCGGCCACCGCGCGCGCGACAGTCGGCGATGGCCTGCTGTGTGATCACGGGCACATCAAACCACTCGCTGTGCATCTGGTGATCGGCCAGGTTTTCGGTTTTCACCGGCTGGAAGGTGCCCGCGCCTACGTGCAGGGTGACGTGGGCGCGGTGCACGCCCATGGCGTCGATTTGCGCCAGGAGTGCGTTGTCAAAGTGCAGCGCGGCAGTGGGCGCGGCCACGGCGCCAGGGTTTTTGGCAAACACGGTCTGATAGCGGCTGGCGTCCTCGGCCGAATCGGTGTGGGTGATGTAGGGCGGCAGCGGCACGTGGCCGTGGCGTTCCATCAGCGTGTAGGGGTCGTCACCCGCGTCGTTGGTCAGCACAAAGCGAAACAGCGGGCCATCGGCATCCGGCCAGCGGCCCAAAAGCGTGGCGCGCAGGTTCTCGGATGTGCCAGGCGCACCCACCAGCGCCACGGTGGCGCCGATCTCGGGTTTCTTGCTGACGCGCATGTGGGCCGCCACCTGGTTGCCGGTGAGCACGCGCTCAATCAATAGTTCGAGCTTGCCGCCAGTGGCCTTTTCACCAAAAATGCGGGCGTTGATGACCTTGGTGTCGTTGAACACCATCAGGTCGCCCGCTTTCAGGAGCGCGGGCAGGTCGCGAAAGATGCGGTCAGTGGGCGCGCGGGATGCACCGTCCAGCAGCCGAGAGCCACTGCGCTCGGGGGCAGGGTGCTGGGCAATCAGGGTCTCAGGCAGGGTGAAGTCGAAATCGCTTAGAGCGTAGGTGCGCATGGCGCTGGATGCGGGAAAAGGCATTGTGCTTGAGGGGCTGACAGGCCCCGTACCAAGAGTTGAGAGGGGCTTGATTGTCTCAGAACAGCCATGCGTCAAGCGGCGCATGGGCTGCGGCTGCCCAGTGGCCCTAATCGGACGCCACCGCCATTTCCTCGCGGTCTCTCCCCAAGGCTTTGGCCCGATACAGAGCCTTGTCAGCGGCCCGCAAGAGTCCATCAAAGGTTGCGTTCTGATCGCGCAGGCTGCTGATGCCCAAGCTGGCCGTGTAATGCACGGCCTGGGTGGGCAAGAGGGTTGGGGCGCCCCGTACACCGGCCAGAATCCGGCTGGCGAGTGCGGCTGCGCCAGCTTGATCCGTCTGCGGCAACAAAATGCAGAATTCCTCGCCACCAATGCGCCCGCACAGGTCGGTTGACCGCAGGAAGCTTGCGACAGTTCTGACAAAACTCTTGAGCACGAGGTCGCCCACGGCGTGGCCAAACTCGTCGTTGATGTTTTTGAAATGGTCCAGATCCAGCGCCAGTAGGGACAGAGGTGAACCGTGGCGCACGGCACGTGCACATTCCCGCTCGGCCATTTCAAAGAAGTGACGTCGGGTGGCTGCGCCAGTCAGGTAGTCGGTGCTGTTCAGGGTAAGAAGCGCCAGTTCAGCCGTTTTGCGCAACGTGATGTCCATTTTTGTGCCCACGATGCGCTGCAGTTGGCTCGGGTCAGCGCTTTGGATCAGTTTGCCGCGTGACGCGATCCAGACCCAGTGCCCGTCTTTGTGGCGCACGCGGTATTCGCAATCGTAGAAGGACGTTTGTTGGTCAATGAGTGCGCGCTTGGCGGTTTCACGGATGCCGGCGTCTTCGGCGTGGACCCGGTCGTTCCACTCCTCCAGTGTCAAGACCAATTCGTCGGGTTGGTAGCCTAGCAAAGCATGGCAGTAGGCGCTGGTGGATAACTCGGACTGTGCTCCCTGTATGGATTGTTCCCACCAAGCCAGATTGCTGCCGCTCAATGCCAGCTCCGCTTGGGCTTCGCGCCGGTCTGGGTCGCCGGATTGCCAAAGCACTGGGCGCATGCCCAATTTGCTATGCGGCTCGATCAAAATTCGGGTGAATAGGCGATCGTTCTCCCGCCTGACCAAGCGGTAGCACTCACAGGCGCGTTGTTCCAGACGAGGCCGGTCAATGATGCGGATCTGGCCGCGCTGGCGCCCGATGATGCCGTCGGCCTCCAGCTGGGCCGAGGCTTCGGAGACGCCTTGGCGACGAACACCCAGCATCACTGAAATGATCTCTTGAGTGCAGTTGATCTGGCCCGCAGGCAGTAAGTCCACGCTGAACAGCATCCAGCGGCACAGCTGTTGTTCCAGCCGGTGATGGCGGTTGCAGACCACCAATTGGGCCATATGCGCCATCAGGAGTTGGGCATAGCGCAAGCACTGGTTCATGAGCCCGGTACCACGCACAAACTCAGTGCGCAGGGCGTCGGGGCGGATGCGCCAGGCCCGGCCTGCAGTCTGGACCACAGCGCGGGCCGATGAGGTTTCGGCCCCCAATAATTGAATAATGCCCACCAACCCCTCATTGCCGGTCATGGCGATTTTGGCCGTTTTGCCGTCTTCGGTCAGTTGGATCAGTACAACAATGCCGCTGGCGGGAAAGTACGCGTACGGCTGTTTTTGACCAGCCTCCTGCAGGATCTGGCCGGCCGTCAATTCAACGGCTTCCAGATGCGGTAGCAACCGGTCAAGCTCCTCATGCGTGAGCCGCGCCAGCAGCTTGTTTTCACTGGCGCCAGCCATCTTGAAACGTGCCATCCCTGTCCTTTGTTGGAGCGCCCTGACATGATGGCCGATCTTGTGCCGCCTCTGGTCAGGGAACCTAATGCTATTGGCGCTGAATTTATAGTGATTTCCATGACAAGTATGTCCGCTATCGGGCATATCCGGCGTTGTATCTTTTTGTAAACAGGGCAGGTCGTGGATGTCAATCACTGGCGCCAAGGCACCTGACTGTCAGATGTCTCAGCCCGGCCTGCGATCAAAGACCAAAAGCAGGTTGTTGGCCGGCATGGGAACTCGTTGCTGCAGTCGCAGCCCCGCGCTGTGAGCCTCCTGCAAGACGTCCTCAAGCTGGCGAATACCCCATGACGGGTCGCGCTGGCGAAGGCTTTGGTCGAATTCCTCGTTACCCGGTGAGATGGGTGTGGCCGCCTCCAGGAATGGCCCATACACGACAAGAACGCCGGCGGGCGCCAAGTGCCGCGCGGCACCCTGCATCAGCGCAGGGCAGGTGGCCCACGGCGAGATGTGCAGCATGTTGGCGCAAAAGATGGCGTCAAAGAGTTGCGTAAACGGCGCCTTGTCACTCGGCCAGGGTGACGCCATGACATTGAGCTCGATGGGGGGCTTGACCTGGCTGGCACCGGCTTGAGCGCACCACCGCGCAATGGAGTCAAAGGCATCAGATTGCGCGTCGGAGGGTTGCCACACCCAGCCGGGCAGGCCGGCGGCAAAGTGCGCTACATGCTGCCCCGTCCCACTGGCAATCTCCAGCGCCCGGCCCTGCGGCGGCAAGAGGTGTTTCAAGGCACGCAGGATCGGCTCACGATTGCGTTCGGCGGCAGGGCTGTACAGGGGTGGATTGGGGGTCAAAGGGGCTCCGGAGTCGTTGGGTTGCGATCATAAAGACAGCCCGGGCTCTGGACGGGTGGCTGAAACGCCTGTTTCAAGTTATTGCGCCTGTAGCCGACGTGTTGATTGGGGTTGATTGACATTTTCAATAGCAAAATACCAGATTGGCATGCGCGGCTATTTGGCCTGCCGCATCCTCAGGCAGCATGGTTTCACGCAGGTCAAAAACCTGACCGGCGGCCTCAAGACCGACGCTTGGGCGACCTCAAAAACAGGCCAATCCCGACATCTTTGGCTACGAACACATCAAGCGCCGCGCCCAGGCCGGGCAGGCGGCAGGCGGCGCCCGACGGATCGCCTGCCAAATGTGCATGGAGGTGATGGGCATTCACTGGGAGGAACTGATTGACGGAGTGGAGGTCGGCGGTATGGCCGCGTTGCTGGGTGAGGCCCAGGAGTCGGGGACGACGCTGTTTATTTGAGGTGCGCTGCAGCGGCGTTACTAAAACGTGTAGCCCAGATACACGGCGGCCATCCGGTCCGTGAACTGTGTTTGGGGTTGATGGGCCGTACCGACGGGCAGCCCATCGCGTCGAACCACAGCGGGGGCGCCAAGGTCCATGTCGGTGCGTCGGTAATCGATACTGGCCTGAAGGTACCAGGTGGGCGTGAGCTGGGTGCGCCAACTCGCTGCCAGCGCCCTGTGCTGGCTGGCGCCGGGAGGCATCGACGTGGTGTCTCTGCCGGGCAGGGTGACCCGCAGGCGGGAGTCCAGGGATGTACCCGCCCACGCCGAGAGCGTCCATTGGTCGGGGCCCAGCCTCGGTTGCCACTGCACGCCCATCGACAACCAGATCCAGTCAAAATGCTCCGGGTAGCCCAGCGCCCCGGATGCCGGTGCCAGCTCGCGCTTCAGGGTGAGTCGGGTGAGTTGGCCGCCCAACTGCCACGTGTCTTTAAATTCGTAAAAGACCTGCAACTTGCCTTCCTGTTGCCGGATCGACGAGTGGGACACGAGGGCTCGCCCACCGCTGGTTTGTCCCTGGTAGGCGCGCGTGCCTTGAAGAACCGCTATCTGTCCCTGTACCTGCCACGGCGCGCGCAGGTAGATGGCACTGAGTGACTCACCGCTTAAATGGCCGGATTCATTCACCAGTACCTTGCCCGCGACGCTGAACTCACGCCACTGACTCGCGTTGTGGAGCATGCCGCCTGCCACCGAAACATTGGATTCCTGGCAAGGGGCTGCGTTCACACCCATCACGCCGGCGGACCACCCACTGAGCAAGCACAAGCCATCCACACAAAGCCGGTGAAGCCAGCTCCGATGTGGCGCGCCCCTACTCAAAGTAGCGCGGTCCAACTCACGGTTTTGCTTTCTTCAAACGTGCCATCGCCACCCGCATCGAGTTCTTGCCTGACCTGGCTGTTTGAAAGCGCGGTCAGCCTCAATTGGGCGTTGGTGGCGCCACGCACGCTCATCATGCCGCTGGAGGGGTAACTGTCTGTCGATCGGACGACAAACGGGGACGAGGTGTCAAAGCTGAGGGTTTGTGATGACAGGGCAGAGCTGTTCACCGAGCCGCTCATCTGGTAACTCGTCACATAGGCATACTGCGGATCAGGCGTTCGGGTGGCGGTGGCCTGAAACTGCGTCATGGTGCGCGTGCGTGTCTGATTGGCGTAGGTAGCCGACACGGCGAGTGACGGTGTCGTGAAGGTCTGCGTGGACTGATTCGCGCCGTTGGCTGCAATGACAAGCGTCAAGGGGCCATTCAGGCCGGCACGGTATTGAAGGTTCTGAACCGAAAGTGCTTCGAATGACATCGCCAGGTTTGCGTTGTACTGCGTGGAGTCAAGGTCGCCGCTCAGGCTGTTGATCACGATCCGAAGTGTGCCGTTGATGGTGCCCTCCATCTCCCTGCAGTTGTTCCCGGTGATGGTGGCGCTGTCACCAGCAGCGGCCACGCCATTGGCATTGGCGGTATCACTGCTGACCGTCAGGGTTCCCCCCGCAGCGCAATTCAGAGTCTCGGTTTGCACGACCCCGGTGAGCGCGTTGCGGGAGCGCCCGCTGCGCAGGTAGTCGGGCAGCCTGGCCACCTGGGTTTTTGCAAACTTGAATAGAACACGTTCATCCGTGGTTTGCGCGCCGATGAGCAACTCTGAGGTCAGCAGGGGCAGGAAGGCGGTGGAGGTGGCCTCCTGCGCGGCGACATCTTGCGTTGCGCTGTTCAATACGGCATTGGGTGTGTTCGGGGTGGTGTTGTCATCGCCTCCTCCGCCTCCGCAGGCAGCGAGGATGACGGCAGACGCAGTGACGGCAAGTATTTTCAGGTTTTTCATCAGGATTTTCCCCCGGTTCGTGACGATGTTTTGGGTGTCTTGGGGTGACCCGGAGCATCGTGTAATCGATGCCCACCGCTTCATCCCAAATTCTTATCGTAGGTGTCGGAATCAGGCCGTGATACGAGATTTGTCAACTGCAACGTGAATGAAGGGCAGACAAGCGACGGGGATGCGGCCAGTCGACTTGCGGCTGAAAGCTAGGAATCCCGAGGGGGGCAAGCGTGCTTCGCAGCGACAAGAAACACTGCGCCACAATCAAGCCATGAGTGCCACGCCGTCCCCCGTCAACAAACCCAAACCCCTGAGCGCGCCCCAAAAAGCGCTGCGCAAGCTCGGCCTGGTGCGCCCGATTGATCTGGCGCTGCACTTGCCGTTGCGTTACGAGGACGAAACCCGCATCGTCAAACTCAGTGAGGTGCGCGAGGGCGAGGTGGCGCAGGTGGAGGGCGTGGTCACGCACCAGGAGGTGAAGATCACTGGCCATCGCCAGCTGCTGGTCACGCTGGACGATGACTCTGACACCTGTTTGTTGCGCTTTTTCACGTTTTACCCCTCACACCACAAAGCGCTGGCAGTGGGCAACCGGGTGCGGGTGCGCGGCGAGGTGCGGGGTGGCTTCATGGGCAAGACCATGATGCACCCGGTCTTCAAGCCTGCGGGCGGTGACCTGGCGGTCGCGCTGACCCCTGTTTATCCCAGCGTGGCGGGTTTGCCGCAGGCCTATTTGCGCCGGGCCGTGGATGGGGGGCTGGCCCGTGCGGGGCTGACCAACACCATTCCAGAGCAGTTTTTAAGCCAAATTGGCCTCCAGCCGGCGTGGAACTTGCCTAAGGCACTCTCATTTTTGCATCACCCGACGCCTGATGTGTCGCTGGCGACGCTGGAGGATCACAGCCATCCTGCCTGGCAGCGGCTCAAGGCCGAGGAGTTGCTGGCGCAACAGCTGTCGCAGTTGCAGGCCAAGCGTGAGCGCGAGCGCCTGCGTGCGCCCGTGCTGGCTGCGCGCCGCCCGGATTCCGCCCCGCGCCCAGTTACCGTGCAGCCGCAGCCAAATTCAAATCTAAATCCAAAGTCTCAGCCCCTACCGCCACCATCTCAGCCGCTCGCCACCCTGCCTCTGCATGAACTGCTGCTGGCCGCCTTGCCCTTTGCCCTGACGGCTGCCCAGCGCCGGGTGAGCGAGGAAATTGCCCACGACCTCGCCCGCAATGTGCCCATGCACCGTCTGCTGCAGGGCGATGTGGGCTCGGGCAAAACCGTGGTTGCAGCCCTTGCTGCGGCCATCTGTATCGATGCCGGCTGGCAGTGCGCCCTGATGGCCCCGACCGAAATTTTGGCGACCCAGCACTTTGCCAAACTGGTGAGCTGGCTGGAGCCGCTGGGCATCAAAACCGCCTGGCTCACCGGGAGCCAAAAAACCAAGGAGCGCCGCGAGATGCTGGCGCTGATCGCCAGTGGCGAAGCGGGGCTGGTGGTGGGCACCCATGCGCTGATTCAGGACAAGGTGGTGTTTCATCAGTTGGCGCTGGCCATCATCGACGAGCAGCACCGCTTTGGCGTGGCCCAGCGCCTGGCCCTGCGCAGCAAGCTCCACCTGCACAACGCGCCGCTGGAGCCAGACACCAACGCCAACCCCAGCCCGGCCTTACTCTCCTCCGATCAGCACCCGGAACAGCACCTGGGTGGGCCCGACGACCGGGTCACCGCACTGGAGCCGCATTTGCTGATGATGACGGCCACACCGATTCCCCGCACTCTGGCCATGAGCTACTACGCCGACCTGGATGTGTCCACCATCGACGAGTTGCCGCCCGGGCGCACGCCCATCATCACCAAAGTGGTGAACGACGCCCGGCGCGACGAGGTGATCGAGCGCATTCGCGCGCAGTTGCGCGAAGGGCGGCAAATCTACTGGGTGTGTCCGCTGATTGAGGAAAGTGAGGCACTTGACCTGACCAACGCCACCGAAACCCACGCGCAGTTGAGCGAGGCACTGCAAGGCATTGCCGGGCCCGACGGTTCGCCGCTGATGGTGGGTTTGCTGCATTCGCGCATGCCAGTGGCAGAAAAAAAGGCCGTGATGGCCCTGTTCACCAGCGGCGCCATGGGTGTGCTGGTCAGCACTACAGTCATTGAGGTGGGGGTGGATGTGCCCAATGCCTCGCTGATGGTCATTGAGCACGCCGAGCGCTTTGGTTTGAGCCAGTTGCACCAGTTGCGCGGGCGGGTAGGGCGCGGGGCGGCAGCGTCAGCCTGCGTGCTGCTGTATTCCACGGGGGACGCGCCCCGGCTGGGGGAGACGGCGCGCGCGCGCCTGAAAGCCATGGCGGAGACCAATGACGGCTTTGAGATTGCCCGGCGGGACCTTGAGATTCGTGGACCCGGCGAGTTCTTGGGCGCACGTCAGTCGGGTGCGGCGCTGTTACGTTTTGCGGATCTGGCGCTTGATGTTGAACTGCTGGACTGGGCGCGCGAGTTGGCCCCGATCATGCTTGACCAGTACCCGGCACTGGCCGAACAGCATGTGCAGCGCTGGCTGGGCACCAAAGCGGAATATTTAAAGGCATGAAGCAATGAAAAAAATGGGTAAACGCCTGAGTGTGGTCCTTCTGGTCCAGGGGCTGTGTCTGGGCGCACTGGCGCAAGGCAACTCCGACGCTCTAGGTTCGCCCGTGCTGGTCAAAGACCCGTGCAAGCGGGACGTCTTGCAGTACCAGGCCAACATCGAACTGGTGCGTAAAACCCTCGGAGACCAGAACGCCACCGAACTGGAGGCCAGATTCATGAGCAAAACCGAGTGGAACGCCTTGCTGCTGCAGGATGGCTACTGCGGCATCGCGCAGCGCTTGCGAGAGAGAAAATTGACGCGGTAGCTGCTCGGTCGGGGCAAGGAGCGTGCGCCGGATCAGCGGTGGCGGTCTTCGTAGCCGGTGGTGATCTTGGCCAAAAAGTGGCCCAAGTGGTTGGACTGTGACACCAGCACACGGGGCAGGGCAAATACATCATCCCCCGGCCAGGCGCGCCCCCGGCGCACGGTGGTGGCGCTGACATACCCGGCTTGGGCAACCATGTCCCGGTGAGCTTCGTTGAAGTGACCGTAGGGGTAGCAAAAGTGCCTGACCTGCGTGTCCAGCGCGGACTCCAGGTCTTGTTTGCTGCCAGCAATCTCATCCACCGCCGTGCTGTCATCGACGGTGGTCAGGTCCAGGTGATGGCGCGTGTGGGCTCCCACGTCCATGCCGGCTGAGAGCCATTGTTTGAAATCCGGCTTGTCCATCAGCGCCGACCTGGGCACGCCTTTGGCGGCGTCCCACGTGTTGTTCCCGCCAAATGCGCCGCTCACCGCGTAGCAGGTGGCCGTGAATCGGTTGTGGCGCAGCACCGGCAGGGCATGCAGCAAGTTGTTTCGGTAGCCATCGTCAAAGGTGATGCCCACCACGCGGTCATGGCGCTCCCCACGCAGCCAGGGCTCCAAGTCGCGCATCGAGACACCCTGGTATCCCATCAGCCTCAGCATCGCCATCTGGCGGGCAAAAGCGGCTGGTGACACGACCAGGCCGCGCATGGGTGTGCCCGAGGGTGGCGGGGTATCCACCTGGTGGTACATCAGGATCGGGATGGTGCGTTTCATGTGGGGTGGGGCAAGGCTTGCGGCACGGCAACGGCCAGTTGATCAAAAATTTTGGTCATCCCGGATTCAACGCCAATGGGGGGCGTGGTGCTGGGGTGCCAGGCATCATGGCACCAGTCAAGGTGGGCTTTCTCTAGTGCCAGGGCTATGTGTGAGCTGTCGTCTGCGGCAGCAACGTAGCCATGGCGCTCCACAATAAGGTGGTCAAGTTCCGGGTTCTTGAAGGTGCAGCCCAGGACGGGCCTTTGCGCCCAAAAATACTCAAAGGTTTTGGCTGGGATGTATTCACTGCACCCCTGCGTCGTGCCATGGATCAGCAGCAATGCATCCGCTTGGGTCATGGCCGCGAACACGGCATGGTGCGCTAAGCGCCCGTGGAATTTGAACAGGTCCGCCACGCCGGCCTGGACTGCCTGGGCGCGACCCGGTGCGTCCAGATCGCTGCCAAACAAGTCAACCACCAGCGTACGCCGCAACGCCGGATTTTTTTGGATCAGCATGCCCAGGGCCTGTGCAAATGGGCCCATGCTGCGGTGTTGGGAGATGGCACCAAAGTGACCGATGTGAAACACCTCACCGCGCGCAGCGCGCTTGCGGGGTGAGATCAGCGAGGGGTCATCGGCCCCGCTGTGCACCCAGAAGCCGCGCGGGGCCAGCTCGGGGTGTCGCAGCAAGGCGCTGTCCAGCGCCGCTTGGGTCAGCCACCAGGCCAGGTCGGCGTGCTGGCAAATCAGCGCTTCGGTCTTGGCCAGGCGGCGTGTGTTGCGGTCTTTAAGTGGCTGGCCCGGCAGGATCAGGGGGTCATGGATCTCTGCAATCCAGGGCACGCCGGTGAGCCGCATGAGCCAGTATGCGGCCCAATGCGCCGAGTAAGCGCCCCCGGTCGAGTAGATGACAGCGGGCTTGTGCTGGCGGATCAGGCGCCAGCCCGACAACACGGCGCTTACCGTCCAGGAGGCGTGATTCTGCAAGCCAAACGCCAGGCGTTCGACCACGATCAGCGGCGCAAGAACCAGTGAGATGAGGGCTGTCAGCACCTTGTAGGTCACACCCCGTCCCCAGCGCTGGTGGATCAGATGTCGGGCATCAAACCGCAGCGCCGAGGGGCCCGCTGCAAAGGCCTGAATGTGCGGGTGGGTGGTGGCACGCGTGCCCATCGGGGCGCTGACCACCAGCGGCACGATGCCGCGCGCCATGAGCAGGGGAATCTTGCTGGTGACCACCTGGCTTGCCGCGCGCCCGTCCATGTTGAAGCAATGTGACAGGATCAGCCAGGAGGTTCCTGTGCTGAGCTGGGGTGTTTGTGGTACGGGGCTGCTCATGGCCTTGCCGCACTGACGCGTGTGGGCGCCACATCCGCCCGGCGCTCCTGCTGGCGAATGTGGGCAAATAAAAGAGTCATAGCCAACGCCAGGAAAGCTGTTTGCATGGTTTGGGTGAGCATGCTGTCGGCCAGACCGAATGCGAAGTAGGCGCCCAGGGTCACGGTGCCGGCATAGGCGGCGGACCGGACGCCCGGCTCCGGGCTTGAAAAGCGTTTGACAAACGCCACCCCAAACGCCAGGTAAACCGCCAGCACCGACAGCGCCCCGACCACCCCGGTTTCAGCCAGCAGAAACAACAGGTCGCTGTGGCTGTGTCTGAAGCTCGCAGCCTCGGGAGTGAGGGTGCCATTCTCGGCCCTGTGTTTGAGTTCCTGTGGCAACTGGCCTTTGCCAATGCCCAACAAAGGGTGCGCCAAAAACACCTCGCTTGAGGCATGCCAGAGTTGAAGTCGGATGCCCATGGACGAGTTGATGAGTTCGCCAGACTTGGCGGCTACTTCATGAACGCCCACTTCGATGCGTTCCTTCAACAAGCCGGCGCTCAGGCCGGACAGCGCCAGGGTCCCGACGCCAATCCACAGCCATTGGCGGGCAGACGTGGTTCCCCGCTCACGATAAGACAGGAAATAAAGCAGGCTGGCCGGCGGTATCACCAACAGGACGGCGCGCGATTGGGATGCAATGGCCGCACCAAAGCCTGCCAAGGCGCAGCTCCAGAGCAGGAGGTGGGAGCGTCGGCTTTGCAAGCGGTCCGGCAGCGCTGAAAAAGCAAGAATCAAGGTGATGCAGGCAAACGGAACCGGGTTGACAAAGTTGTTGGTGGCCCGGTCGGTAAATGGTCCAAGTTCATAGCCGACCGACCAGATTGCCCAGCCCGTGGCGCCAAGACAGCCCAGCGCACAGCCCCAGCGGTAAACGTGGTGCAGCGGCACATCCACCCGCGCCAGATACAACAGCAGTGGAATGACCAGCATGAATCGGGATGGGGCGTCAAACTCGGAACCATCCGCGCGCTGGTGCCAAGCAAAGCTCAGCAACACGGCCGCAGGGTAAGCCAGGAGGCAGAAGGCCAGGACGCGCTCCTCCTGGCTGACAGCGGGCAGGCGCCGCCAGTGGGTGGCCAGTCCGATCAGGCAGATGCACAGCAACAGCGCCAGACTGGTTTGCATGCCGGATCTGACCAGCAGCACTGTGCCGAAGGCCAGCAGCACAAGCAGTTGAATCACCCGGGTGGGCAGAAGTCCAAGTGGGGTCATAAATGGGGGTCACCACTGCGGCGGACGCGGGCGATCACTGTCGCTGCGCCAGGCAGTTCCTGTTCACTGTTGCGTTCAAATCGGGGTTGAGGAACCCGTCATTGTGCACGCAACGTCAGGCCCACCTGCCCACCTGCCCACCTGCCGTCAGCGTTCAGTCCACCGTCACGCCGGCGTCTTTCACGATTTTTCCCAGACGCACCGACTCTTTGCGGATCAGGTCGCCAAACGCCGCGGCCGTGCCGCCCACCACGGGCGTGCCCAGTGCTTCCCATTTTTTATGAAAGGCAGGCTCGTTGAAGATCGCATTCAGCGTGCTATTGAGTTTTTCGATGATGGGTGCGGGCGTGCCGGCACGCACTGCAATCCCGTGCCAGCCGACAAATTCATAGCCCGCCACACCCGCTTCGGCCATGGTGGGCACGTTGGGCAGGGAGGGACTGCGCTTGGCGGAGGTCACCGCCAGTGCGGTGAGCTTGCCGGCCTGAATGTATTGCAGTGAACTGCCCAGCACATCAAACATCACGTTCACTTGCCCGCCCAGCAGGTCGTTGAGGGCCGGGCCGGCGCCTTTATAGGGGATGTGCGCCATGGTCACGCCCATCTGGGTGTTGAACAACTCACCGGCCAGGTGTTGCGGCGTGCCGTTGCCGGCTGACGCAAAGCTCAACTCGGTCTTTTTGGCCTTGGCCAGGGCCACCAGCTCGGCCACGGTCTTGACGCCGAGCTTGGGGTTGACTTCAAACACCAGCGGGAAAGAGGAGATCTGGATAACCGGCGCCAACTCGGTCAGCGGGTTGAATGGCATGCTGCGAAACAGCGTGGAATTCACCGCCATGGGGCCGCTGGCGGCCAGGAGCAGCGTGTGGCCGTCGGCGGGTGACTTGTTGGCCACCTCCGCACTGCCCAGGTTGCCACCGGCCCCGGCCTTGTTGTCGATGATGACGCTCACACCCAGGCGGGTTTGCAGCTCGCCTTGCAGCAGGCGAGCCATGAGGTCGGTGGGGCCGCCGGGCGGGTAGGGCACGACAAAGCGGATGGTCTTGCTGGGGTAGGCGTCCTGGGCCTGGCTGGCCAGGGGCAACAGGGCTGCGAGCGTGGTCATGCTCAGCGTGGCGAGTTTTAAAAAAGTGGCTCGTTTCATGGTTTCTCCTCGTTGTAAATTTTTTCAGGCGGCGGCAAACCGGCTGCGAATATCCATGGCGTTGGCCAGCGGGCGGCCCAGGCTGCGGGCAGCTTCCACGGCCTGCTTGACCAGAGCCGCGTTGTCAGGGGCTGTTGCGTCGTTCTTGAGTTTCAGATTGTTCTCAAACCCGACTCGCACATGGCCGCCCAAGGCCGCAGCAGCGGTCACGCAGGCGTGTTCGGTGGCGCCAAAGGCGCACACAGCCCAAGGCTCGGAGCCTGTATGGGCGTGCAAGAAAGGCACCAGATCGCGCGGGTTGGAGGTTTGCCCGGCGGTGTAGCGGCCCAGCACAAACAGCAAAAACCACGGCGCATCGGGGATGAGCCCGCGCTGGCGCAGGTCTTGCCAGCGCAACAGGTCGACCGTGTCATAAATAATGACTTGGGTCATGACCCGCTCGCGCGCCAGCCAGCCAAAGAAGTCGGCCAAGCCGGCCTCGCCAATCTCGGGCTGGTCCAGCTCCCTCAAACCGACTGAGACGGCCTCGGGCCTCAGGGCGTGCACCATCGCGATTTGGGCGGGAGCCTGGTAGACCTTGGCGGCTTCGCTGGTGACTTGCAGCACCATGGCATCGCCCACGGCAGCTTTGACGGCGTGCAGGGCATCGCGGTAACCCTGCACGTCCAGGCTGTGGCGGCCTTGGGCGTCGCGAATGTGCAGGTGCAGCATGGCGGCGCCAGCGTCCAGGCAGGACTTGGCCACGCTGGCCAGGCTGCTTGCCGTGATGGGCACCGCCGGATGGTCGCTGGTTTGCTTGTAAGCGCCGTTGGGGGCGACAGTGATGATGAGGGGGTTCTGTGTCATGGGGTGGTCCTTAAAAGCTGCGGTCCAGCGGAGGGAGTTCATCGGCCAGCAAGGCCAAACCTTGATTGAGGAGGGCGTTGTAGCGTGCCTTCTCAGCCAGTCGGCGGTCCTCAGGCCAGTCAAAAAAGCCGGCGCCTGCTTTCATGCCCAGGCGTCCGGCGTTGACCTGATCTTGCAGCACCTTGGCCGGGTGGTCGGTGTTGGAGAGGCTGGGGTACATGGTGGCGGCAGCGGCGCAGTGCACATCCAGCCCGGCATGGTCACGCTGCAGCACCGGGCCGGCGGCCAGGTAGCGAAACCCGAAGCCAAAGCGCACGGCGGCGTCCACGTCTTCAGCGGTGGCCACACCCTCATCCATCATGGCAAAGGCCTCCCGCGCCAAGGCGTGCTGCAGGCGGTTGGCCAAAAAGCCGGGCTTGTCTTTTCTGACCAGTACGGGCACGCTGGCGCAGCCGCGCATGTAGCTGATGAGTCGCTGGGCGGTGGCTTCATCGGTTTGTGGTCCCATTACCACTTCCACCAGCGGCACCAGGTGCGCTGGCATGAAAAAGTGCAGGCCCAGCATGCGCGCCCGGCCCGGCAAACCCTGGCCAATAGCACTGATCGGGAAGCTTGAGCTGTTGCTGGTCAACACCGTGTGGGCGGGCGCAAGCTGCACCAGTTCGGCAAACAGCGCCTGTTTGGCGCTCAAGTTTTCGGGAATGCATTCAATGACCAGGGCCACGTCGGCCCAGGCCACATCGCTCAAATCGGCCACGGCCTGGACGTTGGCGGCACGGTGCGACAGGCCCAAAGCGGCCAGTGCCTCCAGCGTGCGCAGGGGCAGCTCGTCGCGTCGCGCGGGGGAGGGGTCGGTCACCGTCACACGGCAACCGCCCCGGGCCAGTACAACGGCCACGTCGGCGCCCATGGTGCCGGCGCCAATGACAACAGCGTGCGTGTGGCGAGGGTGGTCAGGCAGCAAAGTCAAAGCAGTGTCTCCAAAATATGGGTAAGTCGGAGAGTCTAGGCAGTGCTGATTATTCCGTCCAAACGATTTTTTCTATAAACTGATAAGCCATGTCTATCAATTGGAACGACCGCGAACTCGACATCTTCCTGACCTTGGCGCAGACCCTGAGTTTTCGGCGCACGGCCGAGCAGGTGCATTTGTCCCAGCCGGCTGTATCCAGCGTAGTGAACCGTCTGGAGACGGGCCTGGGCGTGCGCCTGTTCGACCGCACCACCCGCAACGTGCAGCTCACGGCGGCGGGTGAGGTGTTTGTGGCACAGGCCCGGCTCTTACGCCACCAATCTGCAGAGGCGGTGCGCGCCGTGCGCGATGTGGCCGAGCTGCGCGTGGGGCAGGTGGTGCTGGCGGCCCTTCCCTCGCTGGCAGCCACCGTGGTGCCTACGGCATTTGCCCGGTTTACTGCGCAGTACCCCGGCGTCCGGCTGCAGGTGTTTGACACCTTGTCGGGCCCGGCGTTTGATATGGTGCGCTCGGGGCTGGTGGAGTTTGCCCTGACGGCAGCCAACCCCGCCTATGCCGATCTGGACTACAGGCCGCTGGTGTCAGACGGTTTTGTGTTGTTGATGCCGACCACCCATCCTCTGGCCCGGGGCCATGGCCCGCTGCGCTGGGCGGAGGTGGCCGCGCTGGACCACATATCCATGCCCCTGCCATCCAGCGTGCGGCAGTACGCTGACGCAGCCCTGCTGCAGCAGCGTGTGAAGTTTGAGCCGCGTTTTGAGGTGGAACATCTGGCCACGATCAATGCGATGGTGGCCGCCGGGCTGGGCGTGGCCGCACTGCCCGAGCTGGCCGCCGGGGTGGCGTACCGGTCGGGCCTGATACAGCGCCGCCTGGTGGAGCCTGACTTGCGCCGCCCCATCGGGCTGGTCACCCGCCGGGGGCGCAGCCTGTCCATGGCCAGCGCCGCCATGGTGGACATCCTGCACCATGAAATGCTGCGTCTGGCGCCTGATCGCGAGGCGGCGAACGAGCGCTCGCCCGGCACAGGGGCCGAGCCGTAGTTTTTGCCTGTTGGCCTTGACTCTGCGTTTGGCGCAACGTTTGGATACATCCTTGGTGGCGAAGAGTGCGGCACCGCACTGAGGCGCGGGCGCGATCTCTCTATCTTCGAGGTCTGGCGTCGGGCATACGGTCTGCCGCTTGATTTTTTGCTGGCCTAGGCCACACACAGGAGAGAACCATGAACTACGAAGAACGCGACACCTTGGGTATGTACAAAACCGGGCCAGCAGGCTCGTCCGACGCGCTGGTCCGCCAAGGACCAGGCCCCGAACTGATGGGGGCCGACACCTTGCTGGGCAATGACGTCTACAACCTGAAAGACGAAGATCTCGGCGATATCAAGGAATTCATGCTGGACATGCGCACCGGCCGCGTGAGCTACGCCGTCCTGTCCTTTGGCGGATTTCTGGGCATGGGCGAAAAGCTGTTTGCCGTGCCCTGGAGCGCCTTGACGCTCGACACGGTCAACAAGCGCTTCACGCTGGATGTTGAAAAAGATCGACTGGAGACTGCGCCCGGCTTCAACCCCGACAGCTGGCCCAACATGGCGGATACCACTTGGGAAAAGACGATCCACGATTATTACGGCACGCAGCCGTACGTCGGCGTCTGAATCCGGCACCAACTTTTACCCAATTTTAAAAAGGATTTTTCATGAATAAATCATTACTCGCCTTGGCACTGATCGCCGCCATTGGGCTGGCTGCTTGTGACCGCCCTGCTGTGGTGGCCGTACCTGCGTCCCCCGTGGTGGTCCCTGGACCTGCCGGTCCTGCGGGAGCCACGGGCGCTACCGGTTCAACTGGATCGACCGGTTACACCGGCGCGACGGGATCGACCGGTTCAGCCGGCGACACGGGTGCCACAGGAGCAGCCGGCAAATCCGGCGATGGCACCACCATCGTTGTGATGCCACCCGCTTCAGCACCTGGCAACTAATTCAACCCCGGGAGATACCATGAAATCAATTTTTAATCTCAAAGCATCATTCATCGTCGCCGCTCTGCTGGCATTGCCTGTGGCGCAGGCCGCCACCATGAGCAAAGACGAGCTCAAGGCCGCCAAGACCACCATCAGCGCCACCTACAAGGCGGACAAAGCGGCCTGCGCTTCGTTGTCCGGCAATGTCAAGGACATCTGTCATGAGGAAGCCAAGGCGAAAGAAAAGATCTCGCTGGCCGAACTGGAATTCAATTACACCGGCAAGCCGGCTGACCAGACCAAGCTGCGGGAAACCCAGGCCAAGTCCGCTTACGCTGTAGCCAAAGAAAAATGCGACGACCTGTCGGGTAACCCCAAGGACGTGTGCGTCAAGGAAGCCAAGGCCGTCGAGGTCAAGGCCCTGGCCGACGCCAAGCTGGGCAAACAAGTGGGCGAAGCCAGAAAAGATGCCAGCCTGGACAAGCGCGATGCAGATTACAAGGTCGCCGTTGAAAAATGCGATGCCCTGGCAGGTGATGCCAAGGCCAGTTGCCTGGCCATGGCCAAGACACAATTCGGCAAAAACTGAGTAGCTTGAAACAGGGCTGCGGGCCCCGCAGTCCTGCATGTTCTGGTAGCAAAATAGGCCCATGACCCTTACCGAACTGAAATACATCGTGGCCGTGGCGCGTGAGCGCCATTTTGGCAAAGCAGCCGAGGCCTGCTACGTGTCGCAACCCACGCTGTCGGTGGCCGTCAAAAAGCTCGAAGAAGAGCTGGACGTGAAGCTCTTTGAGCGCAGTGCCAACGAGGTCTCTGTCACTCACTTGGGCGAAGAAATCGTCCGCCAGGCTCAAAGCGTGCTGGAGCAGGCGGCCAACATCAAGGAAATCGCCAAGCGCGGCAAAGACCCCTTGAGCGGCCCGCTCACCTTGGGCGTCATCTACACCATTGGCCCCTACCTGCTGCCCGATCTGGTGCGCCAGATGATCACCCACACGCCGCAAATGCCACTTGTGTTGCAGGAGAACTTCACGGTCAAGTTGCTGGAGATGCTGCGCACGGGAGAGATCGACTGCGCTATTCTGGCCGAGCCTTTTCCCGACACCGGGCTGGCACTGGCGCCTTTGTACGACGAGCCGTTTCTGGCTGCCGTGCCCACGAACCACCCCCTGGCCGGGCAAGACCGGGTCACCACCGACGAACTCAAGCGCGAGACCATGCTGCTGCTGGGCAGTGGCCATTGCTTTCGCGACCATGTGATGGAGGTGTGCCCCGAGTTCTCGCGTTTTTCCAGCAACACGGAAGGCATTCGCAAGAGCTTCGAAGGCTCGTCTCTGGAGACCATCAAGCACATGGTGGCCGCTGGCATGGGCATCACCCTAGTGCCGCGCCTGAGCGTGCCCAAGGAGGCGTTTGCGGCAACGCCCCAACGCAAGCGCGACGAAGACCCGTTTGTCAAATACCTGCCGTTTGTGGGCGACCCGCCTCTGCGCCGGGTGGTCCTGGTCTGGCGGCGCAGCTTCCCCCGCTATGAGGCGATTGCCGCTTTGCGCAATGCCATTTACGCCTGTGAGCTGCCCGGAGTCATCCGCCTGTCTTGAACCTTAATTTAGAATAAATGGCCTGCCAGCCGGCGTATCCATTGGCTTGGTATGCTTATTTTTATAGCGCCTTGGGTGGCGCAACCTTGATTGAAGAACACCTCTTGTGACCGCCACTCCCGCCCGCTTTGCCTTGTATCTGGACTTGATTCGCTGGAACCGCCCTGCGGGATGGCTGCTGCTGCTGTGGCCCACCCTGAGTGCCTTGTGGATCGCCTCGCACGGTTTTCCCGGTTGGCACCTGCTGACAGTGTTCACCCTTGGCACCATCCTCATGCGCAGTGCGGGCTGCTGCATCAATGACGTGGCCGACCGGGACTTTGACCGCCATGTCAAACGCACGGCGGGGCGCCCGGTCACCACCGGCGCGGTGTCGGTCCGGGAGGCGCTGGGCCTGGGGGCCGGGCTGGCGCTGCTGGCGTTTGCGCTGGTGCTCACTACCAACCCGATAACGATCGCGTATTCGGTGGGCGCGCTGGCGGTGACGCTGATCTACCCCTATGCCAAACGCTTTGTGTCCATGCCCCAAGCCGTGCTGGGGGTGGCGTTCAGCTTCGGGATTCCGATGGCGTTTGCGGCCGTGCAAGCGCAGGTGCCTCTGCTGGCCTGGGTGCTGATGCTGGGCAATCTGTTTTGGGTGCTGGCTTACGACACCGAGTACGCCATGGTGGACCGCGATGACGACCTGGCCATTGGCATGAAAACATCGGCCATCACGCTGGGGCGCCTGGATGTACCCGTGGTGATGGCTTGTTACCTGATTTTTATGCTTATTTGGGCTCTAGCCGGCGTATCAAAAGGGTTTGGTGCTTTGTTTTATATAGCGATGGGCGTGATGCTGGGCCAAGTGGTCTGGCATTACACCCTGATTCGCACCCGCACACGCGCAGGCTGCTTCAAGGCGTTTCGCCTGAACCACTGGCTGGGGTTCACGCTGTTTGTGGGCATTGCTGCAAGCTACGCTTTGACATAGCTCGCCGCAGGTTCAAGCCCCACCAAATTCGTCGCCCAGTTCTTTGGCGCGTTTTTGGGCGGCGTACATGGCGTTGATGAACTGGGCCTTGATGTCGTCCTCGTCCATGGACGTGATGGCCGCATAGGTGGTGCCGCCCTTGGAGGTCACGCGCTCCCGCAAGACTTTGGGAGACTCGCTGGAGGCATGGGCCAGGGCCCCGGCACCCGTAAAAGTGGCTACGGCCAACTGGTGCGCTTGCGCGGGCGTCAAGCCCATTTCGGTGCCGGCCGTGGTCATGGCCTCCATGAAATAAAACATGTAAGCCGGCCCGGACCCTGACAGCGCCGTGACGGCATCAAGTTGTTCTTCGGCCTCCAGCCAGAGCAACTCGCCGGTGGGGGCGATGACCTGGTTGACTTTGTCCTTGTCGGTGGGGGTGACCGCCGGGCGTGCGAACAGGGCGGTGATGCCCTTGCCGATCAGCGCAGGGGTGTTGGGCATGGCCCGCACCACACGCTCGGTGCCCAGCCATTGCGCAATGCTGCCAGAGCGAATGCCGGCTGCCACGCTCAGGTGCAGGGCACCCTGGCCGAACGCGCGCACCGCCGCAGCGGCCTCCTTGAAGGTCTGGGGCTTGACGGCCCAGACGATCAGCGCGGCCTCGCCCAAAAAAGCGCCCGGCGCCTCAACGGCGTCAATACCGAAGCTGCTCTTGAGTTTGTCGCGAGCCTCGGCCCAGGGCTCCACCACGTCGATCTGTTGGCTTGGCAGGCCCTGGTTGATCAGGCCGCCGATGATGGCGCTGGCCATGTTGCCGCCGCCAATGAATGCAATGCGCTCGCTCATGTATTTCTCCACTGGAATGTGCGGGCCGCAAACCATGCGACCCTGACCGGTCAAGTCTAATGCGGGCGCGCCATGGCGGCAGTGACGCCGTCCCGTTCGAGACGTTTGATGAAGTTGCTAGACTTCGCGCCATGGATTTGAAGCCTTCCCCCTCCCGAAGAAGTCAGTGGCTGGTGGCGGTAAGCGTGTTTCTGGCCGTCGCAGCCATGGCGGGGTCCTTCGTTCTTCACTCCGAGCAGCAGGGCTTGTCCACTGCCCGCAGTCGGGCCGCCGATTTGGCCGCCGACCACGCCCAGACCCTGCAACGCGGCCTGGAGCGAGACCTGTCGGCCACCTACGCTATTGCGGCACTGGTCCGTCAAGGCGGCGGCGTGGTGGCTGACTTTGAGGCCGTGGCCACCGAATTGTTGCCCTTTTTCCCCGGCATAGCGGCGATCGGGCTGGCGCCGGGCGGCACCATCAGCAGTGTGGTGCCGCTGGCGGGCAATGAAATGAGCATTGGTTTCAACCAGCTGCGCGACAACGTCCAAAACAAGGAGGCGATCAAGGCGCGCGACACCGGCCTCTTGACGCTGGCCGGACCTTTGCGCCTGACTCAGGGCGGAGTGGGTTTGGTGGGCCGCCTGCCGGTGTTTCTGGGGGACCCAACCTCGCGCGACAATTTCTGGGGCTTCACCTATGTGATGCTGCGCTTTCCGCAAGCATTGGCCTCAGCCCGGTTTCCCCTGCTGACCGAGCGAAACTATGCTTATGAACTGTGGCGCATCGTGCCTGACACAGGGGAGCGGCAAACCATTGATGCGTCGGGTGAACTGGCGCTTGACGCCCCCGTGAACCGCACGCTGCAACTGCCCAATGGGGAGTGGACCTTGAGCGTGGCCCCCCTGAAGGGTTGGAGCCGCTCTGAGCAATTTGACCTGAAGCTGTCTATTGCCTTGCTGTTGAGTCTTCTTGCGGCCTATCTGGCTTGGCTGCTGGTCGAGATGAAGCTGCGTGACGATCGCCTGGAAGCCGAGGTCAGCGAACGTACTGCCGAAATCCTGACCACCCAGCACCAGCTGCAGGCAACTTTGAGTGCGGTGCCTGACCTGATGTTCGAGATGGGCCTGAACGGGCTGTACTACAGCGCTCACTCCCCCCGCGCCGACTTGCTGGCCCGGCCCGAGTCTGATCTGCTGGGTAAAAAAGTGACGGAGGTACTGCCGCCAGATGCCGCCGCCATCGTGCTGTCGGCTCTGCAGGAGGCGTACGTGTCCAACTGGTCCACTGGCAAGCAGTTCAGACTCGGGTTGGACGCGGGCGAGCACTGGTTTGAGTTGTCGGTTTCACGCAAGGCGCAGATGCTTGGTGAAATTCCGCGTTTTGTGGTGCTGTCCCGGGACATCACAGAGAACAAACAGTCTGAAGAAAAAATCCGCAAGCTGGCCCACTTTGACTCGCTGACCCAGTTGCCCAATCGCGTGTTGCTTGCTGCCCGATGCAAGCAGGCCCTGAGTACAGCCCAGCGTCACAACAGCTCGCTGGCGGTCATGTTTCTGGATCTGGACCACTTCAAGAACATCAACGATGCGTTGGGCCACAGCGTGGGTGACGATTTGCTGGTGGCACTGGCGGGCCGTCTGATGCTGGCTGTGCGGGAGCAAGACACTGTGTCGCGCCTGGGGGGTGATGAGTTTGTGTTGGTCCTCGTGGACACCGACGAGGCCGGTGCCTCGCATGTGGCAGACAAACTGCTCCATGCTGCCTTGCTGCCGTTTCATCTCGGGCCACACGAACTGACGGTAACACCCAGCATCGGCATTGCCCTGTATCCCAATGACGGCACGGACTTTGACACCCTGTCGCGCTGTGCTGATGTGGCCATGTACCGGGCCAAGCACGACGGACGCAATTGCTACCGATTTCACACCGCCGCCATGCAGGCCAAATCAGACCGCTCCCTGATTTTGGAGAATGCGTTGCGCCGCGCGCTGGAGCGTAGACAGCTAAGCCTGCATTACCAGCCGCAAATGACGTTGGCCAGCGGGCATGTCATTGGCGCCGAGGCGCTGTTGCGTTGGAATCATCCGGAGTTGGGGTCCGTGTCGCCGGCCGAGTTCATTCCGGTGGCCGAGAGCACCGGCCTGATTCTGTCGATTGGCGAGTGGGTCTTGCGCACGGCCGTGCAGCAGCTCACCGCCTGGATGGCTCAGGGCCTGCCGCCCATCACCCTGGCGGTCAACCTGTCGTCGGTGCAGTTCCGCCATGCAGACCTGCCTGAACTGGTGAGCACCATCCTGAAGGAAGCCCGGTTGCCGGCCCACTTGCTGGAGCTGGAGCTGACCGAAAGCGTGGCCATGAATGACCCGCTGGGTGCCATCGCCGTGATGGACCAGTTGCACGAGCGTGGCGTGCGCATGTCGATTGACGACTTCGGCACCGGCTACTCGTCCTTGAGTTACCTGAAGAAATTCCGGGTGTACAAGCTCAAGATCGACCAGTCCTTTGTGCGGGACATCACTGAGGACCCGGACGACAAAGCCATTGTGGGCGCCATCATCAGCATGGCCAACAGCCTGGGCATGCTGACCATCGCCGAGGGCGTGGAGACTGCCGGACAACTGGCGTTTTTGCAGGCCAACGCCTGCACCGAGGTGCAGGGCTATTTCTTCAGCCGCCCGCTGCCACCGGAGCAGTTTCTGAGCTTCTGGCAAACATCCCTGACGGTGCTCTGACCCGGCGCTAGACCCGCGCTGAGGTCTTTGGCGTAAATTTTGCTTCGCAGGCCTCAGCCCCGGTAAAGCCGGATTCACTGGTAGCTGTGGGCAGGCGGAATCGATCATGGTGTCCAAACTCTCTCAATTACTCCGACGCTTGAGCGTGGGGCGCAAGCTCACGCTCATTTATTTGCTTGACTTGTCGGCCGTGATCTTTGTATCGGGCATCTTGATCCATGAAAAATACTTGGCCATTGACTTTGCGCGCAAAGAAATAGTGGGCGCGGTTTATATCGATGCGGTGCGCCAGAATCTGATGGGCGTTTTTTTGAAACCCCAGGAGCGCCCGAGCACAGGCGCTGCGGCCGCGCAGGCGTTGACCGCTGCGCGCCAGGACCATGACGCGTTGCTGCAATCCGGGGAGGCCTCAGCGGGCTTTGCCCAATCTCTGAGTCGCATCCAAACGACACCGTTAGCAGCATCTGGAGGCGCACAAGGCGATGTTGCCCTGAAAGACCAGTTGTTGAGACAAGGGCGAGCGCTGATCACGACGGTGGGCAACCAGTCCAATTTGATTCTGGACCCGGACCTGGACAGTTACTACGTCATGTCACTCACGGTCCTGCGCTTTCCTGAGCTGCTTCAGGTCTTGCATGACTCTCATGAGTTTGCGCAGCGCTGGGCAACGCCTGCTGGGGGCAACAACCAGGTGGCCCAGTTGCTGGCTTTGGTCGGGCGGCTGGACGCGGTGATGGAGGGTATGGAGTCTGATTACGATCAGGCCCGTGCAGCGGGCTCGCCCCAGTTGAAGGAGGCATTGCAGGCCGCACGCCTGGATGTGGTGGCGCAGGTACATGCCTTGCGGTCCGTGCTGGAATCAATGGCCAACGGATCACCATCGCCAGTGCAAAGGGCTTGGCTGGATGCGCCCGGTCAGGCCGCATTGTTGGCGGTGGATGGCGCCTGGAAATCGGGTGTGGTGGCGCTTGATGGCTTGCTCCAGGCACGGGTTGATCGCTTGTTTTCGCGCATGTGGCTGCACTTGGGGACCGCGCTGTTGCTGTTGGGCGCGATTTTGAGTCTGGTCTACCTGGTGGCCAGTCAAATTGCGCGACCTTTGCAACTGCTTGCCCGCGTGGCTGACCGGGTGCGCGGAACGGCAGACTACAGTCACCGTGCCCAGTGGGACAGCCGCGATGAAATAGGCCAGCTCTACACCGCGTTCAATGACATGTTGGCTCAGCTGGATCGCGACAGGCTCGCCCAGCAAGAGCTGGCTGCCAGCGCACGGGCCGCTGTGGCCCAGCGAGAACTGGTTGAAGCGTTCCCCACGCCCATTGTGGTGACCTCGGTGCCCGATCACGAGGTATTGCACGCCAATGCCCCGGCTCAACGCTGGCTGGGAGACTGCCAGACGAACCCCTGGCGCCTGGGTCTGGAGCCTGGAGTGCGGGCGCGCTTCTTTCAGCGTCTGGCAGACAACGATGTGGTGGATGAGTTTGAGGTGCGCTGGCTGGGTGGTCACACGCCGTCCTGGGCGGTGCTGTCGGCACGCCGGCTCAATTACCAGGGGCGCGATGCCGTGCTCACATCTTTCGCGCCGATCAACAAGCTCAAAGTCATGGAGCAGCGCCTGGAGTTGTGGGCCAAGGTGTTTGAGGCGTCGACCGAGAGCATCGTCATCATGAATACCGAGCGGGAGATCATCAGTGTGAACCATGCGTTTTGTCGCAGCACCTCGTATGATTTTCATGAGGTGATTGGCAAAGACATGGCCTTTGTGGTGGACAGTGCTGAAGTTCTGGCCTGGACGCAGGGCATGGACAAGGATGTGTGGGCGGGTGAAGTCCGCATTCGCAAGTGCACCGGCGAGACTTATCCGGCCTGGATGATGGTATCTGCTGTGCACAAAACTGGTGCGCGCGGGCAGGTCGTCAATTTCATTGCGACGTCGATCGACATCACCGACCGCAAGGCGCACGAGGAGCGAATTCATTTTCTGGCCCACCACGATGTGCTGACCGAGTTGCCCAATCGCGCCCTGTGTCAGCAGCGTCTGGCCGAGGCTCTGGCGTATGCGAGCAAGGAGGGCGAGAAAGTCGCGGTCTTGTTCATTGATCTGGACCGATTCAAGCTCATCAACGATACGCTGGGGCACCATATTGGGGATGGGTTGTTGCGCACGGTGGCCAAGCGCCTCACGCACATGGTGCGCGCTGATGACACGGTCAGCCGTTTGGGTGGCGATGAGTTTGTGGTCATCATGCGCCATGCAGGCAGCCGCGAGGAGTTGCAGGCGGCCGTCAATCAGCGCATGCTGCCGGCCATCCGGCAAAGCGCGGTGGTGGAGGGTCACACCCTTTCGGTGTCTTGCAGCCTGGGTGTGGCTTTGTATCCCGACGATGCAATCGGTCAGGCCGAACTGATGCGCCGCGCTGACGCCGCCATGTACGAGGCCAAGGCGGCCGGGCGGGATCTGGCGCGGTTCTTCTCAACCGAGACCGATCAGCGTCTTCAAGCCAGGCAGGCCATGGAGGTGCAGTTGCGTGGGGCGCTGGATCACCAGGAATTCAGCCTGCACTATCAGCCCCGGTTGTGCGCACGTACCCGGCGCATGTTGGGTGCGGAGGCCCTGTTGCGCTGGAATAACCCGCTGCTGGGGCAGGTATCCCCGGCGGAATTCATTCCGCTGGCAGAGGAGACCGGGTTGATCAAGCCCATTGGCCTGTGGGTGCTCAATGCAGCATGCAGCCAGTGGATGGCGTTCCAGGCTGAAGGCTTGATCGGTGGGCTGGAGTTGTCGGTCAACCTCTCGGCATTACAGCTGGTCGACCCGGAGTTGATTGGACAGTTGCAAGGTGTGCTGGCGCGCACCGGTCTGCCGGCCGGACAGCTGGAATTGGAGCTGACCGAGTCGCAATTGATGGAGAACCCGGCCGCTGCACAGGCCAAGGTGTCGGCGCTCAAAGCCTTGGGGGTGCAGATTGCCATTGACGACTTTGGCACCGGCTACTCCAGTCTGGCCTACCTCAAGCGGTTTGAGATTGACATTCTCAAGGTGGACCAATCGTTTGTGCGTGGCATGCTGGACGACAGTGCCGATGCTGCCATCGTCCACGCCGTCATCGCCCTGGGTCACACGCTGGGGTTCAAGGTGGTGGCGGAAGGGGTAGAAAATTTGCCGACGGCACAGACCCTGACGGCTCTGGGGTGCGATGAGTTGCAGGGCTACTGTTTCAGCCGCCCCCTGGCTGTGGATGATTTTCAGAACTGGGTACGTGCGCACGGCGTGCCGACTGACCGGCGCCGGGCCAAGTAGTCGCGGCAGCCGTGTCCCCAGTCGGAGGCCTATTCCAGCACGGTCTGCCGCACGGCACGCTCCCAGCGCGCCATTAATTCTTGCGCGCGGGCCGGTGCCAGGGTGGGCAGAAAGCGGCGCTCAGCACACCATAGGTCTGACAATTCATCCGTGCTCTCGTAGACCCCGGTGGCCAGACCCGCCAGGTAGGCTGCGCCTAGCGCCGTGGTTTCAGTGACCGCCGGGCGCACCACCGGAATGCCCAACAGGTCGGCCTGGAATTGCATCAGCAGGTTGTTGATGCACGCGCCACCATCAACCCGTAGCTCGGCCACCGACACGCCGCCGGCCTGCACGGCGTCCCGGCTCATCGCCTGCAACAATGCAGCGCTCTGGAAAGCAATGCTTTCCAGGGAGGCTCGCGCAATGTGGGCTAACGTGCTGCCCCGCGTCAACCCGGTGATGGTGCCCCTGGCATCGGGTTTCCAGTAGGGTGCGCCAAGCCCTGTAAAGGCGGGCACGACCATCACGCCGCCTGCGTCCGGCACGCTTTCAGCCAGGGCCTGCACTTCCCCGCTGTGGGGAATGGCCTGCAAGCCGTCACGCAACCACTGCACCACGGCACCACCCACAAAGACGCTGCCTTCCATGGCAAATTCGGTGTGTGCGCTGACCTGCGCCGCACTGGTGGTGATGAGTCCGTTGTGCGAGGTCTGAAACCTGCTGCCGGTGTGCATGAGCATGAAGCAACCGGTGCCGTAGGTGTTTTTGACCATGCCGGCCTTGAAGCACGCCTGGCCAAAGAGGGCGCTTTGCTGGTCGCCGGCCACACCGCCAATGGGGATGGCATGGCCCAGCAGGTGAGGTGCGACTTCGCCGTAAAGTGCGCTGGACGGTTTCACCTTGGGCATCAGGCATTCAGGGATGCTGAGGGCCTGTAGCAGCTCGGCGTCCCACTGGTTGCTGTGCACGTTGAACAGCATGGTGCGAGAGGCGTTGCTGACATCTGTGGCATGCACGGCGCCGTCGGTCAGGCGCCAGATCAGCCAGGCGTCCACCGTGCCAAAGGCCAACTCGCCGTTGGCGGCCTGCTCCCGGGCGTGGGGCACGTTGTCCAGAATCCATTTGAGTTTGGTGCCGGAGAAATAAGCATCCACAAGCAAGCCGGTTTTGGCATGAATCTTGGGTGCCAACCCGCGTTCTCGCAGGGCTGCGCAGGTGGGTTCGGCGCGTCGGTCCTGCCACACTATGGCGTTGTGAATGGGCAGGCCGGTCTTGCGGTTCCACACCACGGTGGTTTCACGCTGGTTGGTGATGCCGATGGCACGCACTTGATGGGCGTGAATCCCCGCTTTGGCGAGGGCATCGCGCGCCGTGGCAAGTTGGGTGCGCCAGATTTCCTGTGGGTCGTGTTCGACCCAACCCGGCTGAGGGTAGATCTGGGTCAGTTCCAGTTGGGACTGGGCCACCACGCGCCCGCTGGCGTTGAACACGATGCTGCGGGAGCTGGAGGTGCCTTGGTCAAGTGCAAGGAGATAGGTCATGGCTGTGAATGGATGAGGGGAAAGGTCGGTGGCGGTCAAGGCGGGGGATCTAGTTCAGGCCAGAGACACCTCAAGGCGCACCTGGGCTTCGGCCAGCAGGGTAGGGAACGGGTCCGGCGGAGGGGCATCGGTAAACAAGCGATCAATCTGCGACAGGCTGGCCACCTCGACCATTGCGGGGCGGTTGAACTTGCTGATGTCGGCGGCCAGCCAGACTTCGCGTGCGTGAGAAATGATGGTCTGCGACACTTTCACCTCGCGGTAATCAAAATCGCGCAAGGAGCCGTCTGCCTCAATCCCGGAGATGCCGATCAAGGCAATGTCCACCTTGAACTGCCGGATGAAATCGACTGCAGCTTCTCCCACAATGCCTTGGTCACGCCCACGAACCACACCACCCACGACGATCACCTCGCACTCTGAGTTGGTGCTGAGGACGCTGGCCACATTGAGGTTGTTGGTGATGACCCGCAAGCCGCTGTGCTGGCGCAGCGCGCGGGCAATGGCTTCGGTGGTGGTGCCGATGTTCAGGATGAGCGAGCAGTCATTAGGTACAGCAGCGGCCACCGCACGGGCAATGCGCTGCTTGCCGTCTGCATTGAGGGCCTCACGCTGTTGGTGGGCCATGTTTTCGATGGTTGAGCTGGGCACCCTGACGCCGCCATGAAAGCGTGTCAGCAGCCCTTCATCAGCCAGGCGCTGCACATCCCTGCGTACGGTTTGCAGCGTTACGCCGAGGGCATCGGCCAGTTGTTCCACCGTGACCGAGCCTTGCGCCCGGACGGCGCCGAGCAAGGTGAGTTGTCTGGGGTTTGGATTCATCGTGTGTTTGTATGCCAAATGTCAGATGAGATGGACTTTAAAGCGAATCAAAAAGAATAAACATAGGGTAAATACTCAGTCAAAACGAATTAAAACGAACAATAATTATCGAAATCGAAGTTTTTTCAGTCATTCACTCAATTCATAAAGGTAGCGTGATGCAGTTGACTCTTGAGGGCATCAGCAAAAAGGTCGGACCCCCAACCGGGCTGTACGACATGAGTCTGGCGCCGCGCAGCGGGGCCGTGACGGTCTTGCTGGGTGCCACCCAGTCGGGCAAGACGAGCCTGATGCGCATCATGGCCGGCCTGGATGTGCCAACCGCCGGGCAGGTCTGTGTGGATGGTCAAAGTG